>JAAXXM010000037.1 GCA_013334475.1 Candidatus Saccharimonadota bacterium
GTAGCATTGAGTTAATCCAGCTAGGGTTGATGGGTACCAGCCCTGGGCCCAGACGCCAAAGTTCGTGATGGCAAAGAACGCAAACGAACTAGCAATCGCAAAGCCGAATGATGTGGCGATTTGTCGGCCAGGTTTTGCGTTCAGCTTTTTTAGTACCAATGCGCCGAGACCGATTAGTGCGAAAGAGCTCCAGGTATAGATGAAGATCGAGCTGTTGCCGATAATCAAATCCGAAGCAATCATTGTGATGAGCGGCACTGCTAGGGCGGCACGAGTCCCTAGAACGATAGCAGCAATCACACTGACAGTTGTGACGATCTCAAGGTTCGGCGCGATGGCATACTCGTGATTAATAACACGCCATCCGACCGCGACGCTAATCAGCGCCGCAGTTAGGATGATTGCCGTAGTCGTTTTAATATTTTTCATAGTTAGTCTTATCTCTGATTAAAAGGTTGCTAATTGCCAAGTGATGACATCAGTATTCTTGGTTACATAAGTATCAGCACCTACGGTTGATGATACGCCATTGATCATGAATTGCCAATATTGATTCTTGGTCGAATCAGAGGCGACGCCGTTAATCGAAGCGACCATTCCGTATTTATCTTTTTCGATAGTTGCGACTTGAGCAATCAGATCGCCGGCCGTGACGCCGTCTTTGCCGTTATATGTAAGGATATCATCTTTCCAGGTAGCGGTTGGTTTGCTTTCGGTTGATTTGTTTTCGCTGGTAGTTGATTTGTTATTCGATTGGTTGACTAGATAATAAGCACCTAGTCCTCCCCCTACGACAATGATGACGGCAGCGACAATTAATAATAGTTTCTTCTTCATAAAACTTCTCCTTTAGTTTTATTTAAATTTTATTTAACACTTACTAAAGCCACAAAGTTCGCACTTTTGGCAGCCTTCGATAAATCTTAGGCTAGCCGAACCGCACTCTGGGCATATATCGGTCATCGTGGCTGATTCTTCGGGTTCAATTAGTGGTAGCGGTTCGCTTTGGTTTTCATCAATCTCTTCAAAGTGATGGTGAACCGGTTTTTTGGTGGCTTGATGTTGTTCGATGACTTTCGCGACGGCATCGCCTAACGATCTGACGCGATCGGCACCAAAGCCGGTTGAACTTGAGCCACCGATGCCACGTAGTTGTGAAATGACTTTTTGGGCGACTTGATCCGATGAATAATCTGATGGAATACGGAAGGTCAAGGATATTAATCGTCCGATAGCTTCAGCGTCAGCGGTGATATCAGATCCGGCCTTACCGACATTAATGAATACTTCAAAGATGTTGCCATCTTCATCCTCGTTAATCGATACGAAGGCTTCGCCTAGCGGTGTTAATACTTTATGTGTGCGTCCAAATAGTACGTCTGGGCGTTTCTTTAGGTCGATTCGCGTCTTTGGTGTCGAGATCTCAATTTCGGCCTCGACCTCTTCCTCTTTTTTGCCAGCCAGCTTGTCGTAGTAAGACGATTTCTTTTTTACTTCTAAGACTTGTTTTTCGCGGCTGCCATCTCGATAGATGGTGATGCCTCGGCAACCAGTTTCGTGAGCCATCAGATATGCTTCGCGGACATCTTCGATAGTGGCGCTATTAGAGAAGTTGATGGTCTTTGAAATAGCGTTGTCGATATACTCCTGGAAAGCAGCTTGGATTTTCAAATGCCATTCCGGTGCGATGTCGCCAGCGACCACGAAAACTTTCTTTAGGTCGTCCGGAATCGAATCAATGTTTTGAATCGAGCCGCCGTTTGATTGGATTTGTTCAAGTAATTCCTCTGAATATAGACCACGCTTTTTCAAGGCTTCGACAAAGTACGGACTAGTCTGGAAGATTCGTTTACCCTCGATAGTGTTCTTGGCATAAGTTAGGGCGAATAGTGGTTCGCAGCCGCTTGATGTTTCGGCAAGCATCGAAATCGTTCCAGTCGGAGCGATAGTCGTTCGGGCGCCGTTGCGTGGTTTTATTTCACCAGGTTTGTCATAGTATGAACCCTTGAAGGCCGGGAATAATCCGCGAGTTTTGCCTAAATCGACTGATGCGTTGTCGGCCTCGGCTTGGATGAATTTCATAACCTTTGATGCCATAGCCACGCCCTCGTCGGTGTTGTAGCCTATCTCCATGTCAATTAACGCGTCAGCAAATCCCATGATGCCTAGTCCGACACGGCGGATTTGGCGAACCATGTTTTTGACTTTTTCGATTGGATATTCGTTCATGTCCAGGACGTTATCTAGGAAGTGAATTGATTGGTGAGTAATCTCGCGTAGCGCATCCCAATCAAAATCCTTGCCTTTAATAAATTTAGCCAGGTTAATACTGCCTAATGTACATGCGTCATATGGCAACAGAGGCTGTTCGCCGCAAGGGTTAGTAGCTTCGATTTGGCCTAGATTTGGTGTCGGATTCGACCTTGAATTATTAATGCGATCAATAAAGATCATTCCTGGATCACCGTGTTGCCATGCGAACCGGGTAATTAGGTCAAAGACTTTTTTCGCGTTCAGACGGCCAGTTTCTTGACCATTGCGTGGATTAATTAGCGCATAGCCGTAACCAGGAGTTTCTTCCTTGCACCATTCGGTCAGCTTGGCAACTGCAGCGTCAAGCTTGACGTTCTTTAGGTCGATGTCGCGAGTAGCGTGACCTTCTTTGACTTCATCGACTAGTTCGTCAAAGTCAAAACCTTTTTCGTAATCAGCATCAAGTAGTTGTTTGTCGATCTCGATTTGATCAAAGAATTCTTTTTCGGTAGTAATTGAAATATTAAAGTTCGTCAATGAGAACTCGTCAAGTTTGTAAATCATGAAGAGCAAAATATCAGGATGGTTATAGTGCAAGATGCCCATATTAGCACCGCGCCTGACACCACCCTGGCGGATCGATGACGTTATATCGTTGTACATCTGCATGAATGAAACTGGACCAGTAGTCGAGCCACCAGAAGTCGATAGAATATCATTCTTTGGCCTTAGTCTCGAAAATGCGAAACCTGTACCGCCGCCAGATTTGTGAATCATTGCCATGTCGCTGGCTGATTGCAAAATACCTTCTAGGTCATCCGGTACGGGCAAAACGAAACAAGCGGATAGTTGTTGTTTTGGTTTACCTGTGTTTAGGAGGGTCGGTGTATTTGGCAAAAATTTTCCAGAAATAAGCATACGATAAAATTCACCTGCAACCTGCATATGCTGTTTTTTATCGCCGCCATAAACTCTCTCAGCAGTGGCTATATTGTAGGCAACCCGCCAGAATAATTCTTTTGGCGTTTCGATTGGATTACCTGATTTATCTCGTCGAGCGTATCTAGTTCGTCCGATATACCAAGCATTTTCGCTTAATTTTGGCTCTGGTAAAGTAACCGGTGGTTTTGGTATGTCTTGTCCAATTTTTTGTATTTCCGCTAGTTTTGCCGATTCGTCCAAATCTAACGCGCTTTGAATAATGTCGCTCATTTTTTCCTCACTTACCCCTATATGTTGTGTTATGGACAGTAGTATAGACGCTACATATTGCGTATGTCAATAACAATTGTTATTATTACATGAGCATTACAAGCATTAAAAGATAAGGGGTATTATGAAATCTACAACAAAAGCGACTTTTAAAAGCGATGTGCTAGATTCGAGTAAGACTGTTTTACTTGACGTTTGGGCACCATGGTGTGCACCATGTCGCGGTATGAACCCGATTATTGATACATTACATGAAGAAGTCAAAGATTCAGTTGATATCGTAAAACTTGACGCTTCAACTGAAATGGAATTAGTCCAACAACTAGGCGTGACCGGATTGCCAACTTTTTTAGCTTTTAAGGGTGGCAAAATTGTTGGGTCGATCGTCGGTGCGACTTCGAAAGCTAATTTAGAAAAAATTATCGCTTAATATTTCTTTGTAGCTCGGTCAACTACTGCTATAATGTGTTGGTTGGCCAAAATGGCGCGGTGGCGGAGTGGTCACGCGAAAGTCTGCAAAACTTTTTACACCGGTTCGAACCCGGTCCGTGCCTCCACTTTTAATTAGCTTGATTTATACCAGCCAAATTGTTTGGCTGTTTCTTTTTTATGACAATTGGCGCATAATATGCGACATTTTTTCAGTTCCTCTTTTACTTCGATCCACGAATATCCGAGGCTAACGGATCGCGAGATTGAAAACTTCTTTTCTGATGGTAAAATATGGTCAAATTCAAAGGTTACTATATCTTTTTCTCCACAGATAGCGCAGGCTTTGCCGCTAAGATAATCCAGCATGTTATTTCTAAACTCGGATCTTAGAATGTGCCTTCTTTTTCTTGCTCTTTCTAAATACTGTTCTCGATATATGCTGTAATGTTTTTTATAATAACCAGCCCTATGCTCTTTGTAGCATAGCTTGCATTGAGCATGTAGCCTTCCTGACTTTTTGTCTTTAATAAAAAAATCGGATTCGGCTTTCAGGGTGTCGCATTTTGAGCATACTTTCATAAAGGGTATTATATCAGATTGATAATTTGCAGACCATTGCTTATAATAATCGAGTTACATGCTGAAGCAATGCGCGGATGGTGGAATGGTAGACACGAGAGACTTAAAATCTCTTGGGCGGATAGCCCGTGCGGGTTCAAGTCCCGCTCTGCGCACCAAAGTAAAATAGCCCCATAGGGGCTATTTTACTTTGGTAGTTTAATAATGATTTATGCGTTTCGTCGATTTAGATTTTTATCAAAAATATATCGATAATAGTCAATAAATTTTTATCGAAATCTGCTATAATATCATTAGTTACAAAAATAACTTATGAAGGGAAATAACAGATGACAGCTTTATGGATAATCTTGGGAATCGTAGCGGTAGTACTTCTATTTATTGGGGGTATGTATAATTCATTAGTAACTCTTAGGGTTCGGGTTGACGAAGCGTGGAGCGATATCACAGTCCAGTTGAAACGCCGAATCGATTTGATTCCGAATTTGGTCGAGACGGTCAAAGGCTACGCCAAGCATGAAAGTGGCGTTTTTGAAGAAGTTACCAAGGCTAGGGCTAGCCTGATGAACGCCAAAGGCGTCAAAGAAACTGCCGATAGCGAAAATCAATTCGAAGGCGCGTTAAAGAGCTTGTTCGCAGTTGCCGAAAGCTATCCAGACCTTAAGGCTAATCAAAATTTCATGGAACTACAGCAAGAACTGGTTGATACCGAAGACAAAATTCAGGCATCACGACGCTTTTATAACGGTGGTGTGCGCGATTTAAATACCAAAATCCAGACATTCCCAAGCAACCTAATCGCTGGAATGTTTGGTTTTAAATCACGCGAGTTCTTTGAGCTTAGCGAAACCGAGCAAAAAGAAGCCGAAAAACCAGTTGATGTAAAATTCTAATTCGAGTCTGAAAAACATCGATGTATAAAGCGATTGCCGATAATAAACGCAACACCGTCATAATTATGGCGGTGTTCGTGGCTATCGTTGGGCTTGTTGGTTGGATATTCAGCTATTATTATGGCGACCCAAGTATAACTTATTATGTTCTTGG
>JAAXXM010000038.1 GCA_013334475.1 Candidatus Saccharimonadota bacterium
GCCAACCCCAATCCAGTGCCGCCTGATTGGCGCTGCAGATAATTATTGATCTGTGAAAATTTCTTGAACAAGCCATCCATGGCGTTTTCCGGAATACCGATTCCGGTATCAGCTACGCAGATAGTCGCCATCGCCGCCGATTCATCAATCGTCGATGTAATCGTCACGCTGCCACCGACATCCGTGAACTTATAGGCATTGCTGAGCAGATTCAGCATGATTCGCTCGAATCTCTCGGCATCGGTCTTGATCACGACTGAATCGCCTTTGTATGACGATTTGATGCCTTTTTTGTCAAACATCAATCTGATCTTCTCAAGCGAACTGTTAATGATATCGGCTAGTTCGAAATCGCTAATCCGAATATCGAGTTTATTAGCCTCGAGTTTGGATATATCGAGCATGTCGCTCACTAGATCAATCAGCGCTTTGGTGTTATCACTGATTTTGGTGAGTATATCTTGCTGTTTATCATTTAAGTCTCCCAATTGCTCGCGCTGCAACAAACTCACGAAACCTCTGATGACCGTCATCGGCGTCCTTAGCTCATGACTGGCAATCGATACGAATTCATCTTTGACCTTATCTATTTGACGCAACTGACTATTGCTTTCACGGATTGATTCAATCGAAATGGTGTTTTGAATCGCGATCAATAAACTATCTATAATCAGATTCAGTACTCTGATGTCGCGACTCGTGTAATGAGACGCCATGCGTTCGCCTAGGAATACACAGCCCCTGATGCCATCATTATAGAGTGGGACAGCCACTTCGATTTTGTGAGACGCCAAAATTTTATAAACATGACTATCAAAATCAAGTGATGACGTTAACAGTATTTCCTTAGAATGTCCGATTATTAACGACATGATATGAATTTCTTCTTCCTTAGAGAGGCGAGTATGGCTTGGAGTACCGGCCGTAATGTGGTGTCCCGTATCGGTATGAATAAAAAAGAAAACTTGACGACTACGCAAGGTCCTTGCCAGCTCCTCGGAAACCTTTTCGAGCAATTTTCTTAAATCAGTCGTAGAAGTCATGACGCGATTGATCCTCAAGACAAATTCATCACTATTATAATAATCGCGATAAAATATCTGGCTCGTCCATCTATCGAAAACTTTTTTGACCGGTGATATGAAAAGCGGAACAACAAAGACCAGGCCGTACAACACATAGCTATCGACGCTATTATGGAATATCGCTAGCAGCGCCACCAGAATCACGAACAGCACGCTTAACAAAAACATCAGTGACAAAACATAGGCCAAGGTTCTGACGGCAGCATTTCGGATATCGAACAAATGATACCGACCAATGGCATAAAAGATACATAAGGTTAAAATCATCGCCGGCGTCGTTGACAACGAATTATAGGCAAACTTTCCGGTTGCTAGAGGTATGACGAGAGCAAATATCAGAACCAGTGGGACAGATAACGCGATTCCAGTGGCCGTAATCGCTAGTTGGTGTCGTTTTTCGCCGTAAGTATGACGCAAACCATAGATCAGACTATAAGTCAGCAACGCCACGACTACCGCCAACCCAAAGGCATATACACCGATTAGCGGCCCATAGTTAACTGCGTAAATATTGCCCTGAAGCGCGACTCCGGCTACGACCAATGGCGTCGCTCCAATCGCGCCCATGATCATTAAGGGCAAAAAAATGAATTTGACGAGTTTGTTGATTTTTTTGACTTCGGCCAGCCTAGTAGTAAACAGCAAAAGTAATAACGCCGATCCGTAACCAGTAAGAAAACAGATGTAGTTGGCAATCAAAGCTGAATTTTCCGGTATATTGATATTGTTGCTAATATCGCCGGATACGATAAATACCGCCAAGAAGAAGCTAAATAGGGCAAAGAAGTAATTGATAGAATTCCTGTAGCCTTTTTTGAGCAAACTTAATACTGCCAATAAGACCATACTGACAGATATAATCGCATCAACCAATACGGCTATTATATCCATACATAAGCATTATAGACTGATGTATATCTATAGACAATAAAAAAGCCGGATTTAACAAAAACCAAATCATTACAAAAAATAAATGCGCGTTCAGGTCGAAAGGCTAGGGGTAGGCACCAAACGGCGCTCAACCCCTAGCGACGAACCACCAAATCGATAGTATCGTAGCGACGGTCCAAAAGACCAACCACCAACGACACATTATCTTCCTCAGATCATCATCTTCGCCACCCAGCATCGTCTTTCTAACCGTCAGAGCGCCCATTATCGCGAGCCAGACAAATGCACCCCATCCACTACTAGTCGTAATAAAGCCTAGCGCCCAACTGAGTAATGCGATGGCAGCGATAACACCCAAAGATATACTCCAGTATTTAATAGAACTGATCATATGCAAATTTTTAACAAAATTTATTATCAATACGCCAAACGCGCATTGTAATGATTCGGTTTTTCAAGATTTCTTGTCGGGCAGACCCGCTCAACACTAATATTATTATAGCATACTTAATCTTTTTAGTCAAAAATAAAAGGCAGGATTATAGCGTCCTGCCAGCGCTTTTTCATTCAGAGGTGATTAGTAGCGGAATATATACCGCGCTACTTCGACCCCGTCATCGGCGTCAATCTCATCGCCAAAATCCTCACGATCACGTTCGTGCATCGTATGCTCATCGAGACATCCGGACGAGCAGATCGCGGAGTCGTCCGCAAGAATCATGTACGGTTTCTGGGTTATTCGACCACAGACAACACACTGATGAACTTCTTTGCGTGGCTGAAAAACCCGCTTTGGGGTTTTGGATTTTTTGCGGTGTTTTGACACCTTCAACTTTGCCATAATAATAAATATTTAGGCGTGAATGAAATTGCCGGCACTGTTATGCCGGTTTTTTGATTAGAGAATACGATAAATTCCGCTACGTCATTATAACGCTACGACAGCTATCATATTCATATCTATTTTACTACTTTTCCGGGTCAAAAATAAAGGCAGGATTATAGCGTCCTGCCAGCGCTTTGTCGTTCAGGCTTGGGCCCTACCAGTACTTTGACTCCCAGTCGTAGTCATCGTCAGGTTTGGACAAGTGCCTTTGATAGCACTCCATCGAGCAGACGATACCACCGCCCAGAAGGGTCTTGTACGGTTTTTCAACCTTCGACTTACAGACAACGCATTCGTGCGTAGCCTCAGCGGTAGGTTGGTTAGAGCCCGAACCCCCATCGTTCATTGGCTGTGCCATTGTAGTAATAGGGCTAGTGAACAAAGTTACGGCTTGTTTAAGCCGGGTTAATTAATAGAATATGACGATTACCGGACGCGTGCTTTGACGCATCAATGAGTCGTCTTATTCGTTTATGATTCTAGCGCATAACTTGAAAAAACGCAAAAAGGATTGAATAATAACATAAAGTTGATATATCTATTATTGACTTTTAATACCGTTTATGATACAATAGTGTTTAATGCTTAATTAATGATTAGGCAAGATACTTAAAAGTCAGATCATTCATGCACATCCCTGTGCAGTAGTTAATCAATTGACATAAAAACATTATGTCGCGAAAAATGATTTACGGTATAACAACCGTAGTGTTCGTCGTTGCCGTTGGCTATGTCTGGTTCCTAATCCACGAACTGAGTCTAGCCAGCCACGTTTGCACGACGCGAGCCATTAACGTGGTTAGCGCCGAGTATATATCAGGCAAGAGCCTGATAGTGACGGATGATGGGTCGGTTTTCTCGTCGGATAAGAAAACGTTTGAAACGTTTTCGAACGACGGTCTCGGCCGTTACGTCTGCGACGTTGAAACCAACTTATCGGCCAAGGTCGAGACGGTTTCGAACTGCCGCCGTTAACCAGAGAAGGGGCGTTCACTAATAATGAACGCCCCGCCGGTTTTTTGGCATTATAAATAGGGATGTGCTTATAAATGATTTGAGTTTTGTAATTGATATTGACTTATATAACTTTTTATGTTAAGATATAAAGTGATAGTAAAATAATTATCGCTCTTTAAAAGTCAATTCACCAAAGTACGTGTCATGCGTACCTAATAAGTAAAAGCTCCTACCGTTGATTAACCCCAGCGGATCGGAGCAAAAAATCGGTATGAAAACCGAAGTAATCAAGACAGTGCACAAAAAGTGCATCAGGATGGCGGCAAAAGAGCTGATGGCGACACGACCAACGGCCTTTACCAGGCAATTCGACTGGCGCGCCCTAGCGAGCCGGATCGAAGCAGTTGGCGAACGCGTAGCCATAACTGAAGCAATCGAACAGATTGCCTTCGGTCGAACGGCAGCGCGCTACGCCGCATCGAAACTGGATGACGTGATTCGAGCCGCCGAGCTTATGATGGATGAGGCAAAGCGTCCCATTCATAACTGCACGGTATCGGATCGGTCACGTTGGTTGCCAGGAGTAGCGCCGGTTGTCCAGTAGATATCCGGTTAAGCCATCTAACAAAAAGGGCTTCACGAGGTTACCTATAACAGCGTGAAGTCCAAAAGTGAGTATGAGAAAGGTAGAGCAGTCGTTCATTGAACGGCACCAACTGGTAGCTGACTGTATTTCGCGAGGGCTCGATACCCTCGAAGAGTACAGCGACGGAGATACCAGCAAGTACGTTTATGATGCCGTCAATGCCATGAAAGTCTATGGCTTTCGGCAGGGCATCATCAACACGTTACTTCTGATCTTCGACCGGCCAGAGTGCACGATCGGCGACGACGAGCGCGCGAAGGAGAAAATCATCGAAGGGATTCATTATCTCATCGATGAGGACATCGAACTAGGCGAAATCTAGTCGCCATGATTCAATAACCAGTCTTGCCGTCCAGTCATTTGTGATCGGACGGCAAGCTGGCAAACTTTTTCTCTTAATGACACGTACTAAATTTTTTGGCAAATTGATTTAATATAAAATCGGGAATTGAGCGGGCTTATAGCGGCCCGCTCTTCGCTTTGACCAAAATTGGTCAGTTCTTTTTGGTCCAACCGTTATGACAAAACGCTGTTCGTCACTTCAATTTCCTGTGCCGCTTGGCGCAGCCGTCCGAACAAATACATTGCAACTTTTTGAGCACCGATTTTGGTGCATGCGTCCGCTTGCTACAGACAACGCACTTGTAGGTTACCGTGGCGCCGTGGCCATAGTGTTTGCACACTGGGGAACCCTTACCTGGATGCATAGCAATAACTTTCATGTTCGTCTCCAATTGTTGTATGAAATTGCCGCCCGCGAGCGGTATTGGATATTCGCGTCAAAACGACGCTAGTAAAAAGAACGAAACGACAAACGTCATTTCAAAGTTAAATTATGAC
>JAAXXM010000007.1 GCA_013334475.1 Candidatus Saccharimonadota bacterium
TGAAGTTATAGAGCCCCGCTTCTTACGAAGCTTCTTTTATATAAAATCCTAAATTCGCCGTGCCATAGTTACGATCATCGATTTTTTCCAAATTAGCAAAATCAGGTAATTGGGTTTTTTCCGGATATGATAAAACTAATAAGCCCTCGTCTTTTAGGACGTCGGCTAATCTGGCAACGGATGAAAATTGCATATCATTATATGGTGGATCGGCAAAAATAATGTCAAATTTTTTATCCTGGTTAATGTCCAACCATGTTGACAAGCCGATTTTTACGGATTTTGCATTATCAACGACACCTAGTGATTCGATATTCTCTTGTAATATCCGGCTGGCGATCTTGTCACGTTCAACAAAAGACGCGCTGTTCGCTCCCCTACTTAGTGCCTCTAAACCTAGTGAGCCAGTACCAGCAAAGACGTCAAGAACATCTGCGCCTGGCAATCGCTCGTTGATAATGTTGAACAACGAACCACGCACTCGATCGCTCATTGGATGAGTTATTCGACCATCCGGTGCCTTGATTATCCGACCGCCAAACTGCCCGGCAATTATTCGGAGGTTCATTTCCCAGTACCTTTTGCCAAGATATCAGCCTGGCACCAGGCTAGGGCAACAGCGCGGACCATAGTCGGTACCAGGACATCACGAGCTTTTTTGGCTAACCCTCTAGTCCAGCCTTTTTCGAGAAACTTTTTGTATAGCTTCATGTCATAGACATTACGGACCATATCTAGATAGACTGCCTCGAACCCATATTTTTTGAGTCGTTTGATATCGGCACTAGTGATTTCACTGCCTTTTTTGCCACCAGGCGTAATGGCCGACGCAACGCCCAGCTCGAAGAGAACATGCGGTACGACTCCACCAGATCCCCAAGATCCCCACTTTTCCAGAAATCCAAGTTTTTTATTCGGCTCGCCTGACAAATAATCCCGCTTGATGGCATTGATTGTCTTGTTAGTAGCCAACCAATTAACCTGAGATTCATCTAATTTATAGTGATGCGGCGGCGTCAGGCCATCAACTACTGCGTGTGCTAACCAAGCTGATTCAAAAGCCGCTCGTTCATAATTATCTTCAGATAGTGCAGTAGCTAAATTATGAATATGGTCATTGATTATATCAATTAATAATCTATCAGAACTATCGTTAGGATCGATGACATGTTCGTATTCATCAACCGTCGGACTCTTTAATTTGATACCGTCGGGACCGTTTTTGCCCTCAAAATGTAGAATGTCCTTTATAGATGGAAATTTATCATTAGCTAAATAACCACTAGCACGTCGTCTAGCAATTCGATCGATTTTCTGATGAGCCCCAACCAATTTGCCGGATCCTTTACGAAGGGTTGTTCCTGAATACATGACTTTGGTAAATTCTGTTTAATTTAATGTGGTTAAGCGCTGATAATAATTTACTCGCGCGGCCAGTTGATTATATTTTAGCATGTCGTGCGAACTTGACGCGAATTTTTCCGCTTGACGCTTGGCGCGGACAATCATTTTAGTATCGGCCAGTGAAGCGATCTGAAGGTTCAAGGCCCCATGTTGAGCTCGGCCGTATATCTCGCCTGGACCCCTTAATTTTAGATCGACTTCGGCCAGATAGAAACCGTCATTACTTTTTTCTATTTCTTTGAGCCGTTTTGAAGGTGAAGCGCTCGTGCTATTAATCAGATAACAGTAACTTTGATAGCTGCTGCGTCCGACTCGGCCGCGCAATTGATGGAGCTGAGCCAAACCAAAATGATCGGAATTTTCAATAATAATAACTGTCGCATTGGGCACATCTACACCAACCTCAACTACCGTCGTACTAACTAAAATGTCAAGTTGGCCACTCGCAAATTGGTGCATAACCATATCCTTGTCATCTGATTTCATTTTTCCGTGCAACAAGCCAATCCGACGGTGTTTAAAAATCGAATTTTGCAATCTAACGTATTCTGCCTTGACACTCTTTGCTTCGTTATCCGGATTATCGTCGATCAAGCGACAAATGACGTAAGCCTGACGGCCAGACTCGATTTGTTTGTCAATTATCTTGTAAAGTTCGTCGCGACTATTCGGTGACCAAATTTTAGTTAGTATTGGTTTGCGGCCAGCTGGTAACTCATTTAGAACACTAATATCAAGCTCGCCGTAAACCGTTAGCGCCAGACTACGCGGTATCGGTGTCGCGGTCATCGCTAATAGATGCGGCATGTGGGCCGATTTTTTTAATAGCTCTTGGCGCTGATTAACACCAAACCGATGTTGTTCATCGATGACCACAAAGCCCAAACGCGCAAATTTAACGGCATCTTGAATCAAGGCGTGCGTGCCGACCACCACGTCAACCATGCCGGATTCAATCTGATTTAATAGTAAATTACGAGGCTTTCCCTTGACACTGCCAGTTAATAATCCGACTGATATACCCATCGGTGCAAGTAATTTAACCAGTGTTTCGGCATGTTGTCCGGCTAGTATTTCGGTTGGAGCCATTATGGCAGTCTGGAGGCCGCTATGCGCTGCTTGACATGCCGCTAGACCCGCAACGACCGTCTTGCCAGAACCAACATCACCTTGAAGTAAACGATTCATTGGTATCGACTTTTCAAAATCTTGGATAATATCCCAGGCAGCGACACGCTGTGAATTTGTCAATGTAAACGGCAATTTCTGAACGAAATTTGCCACCACCGGTTGATCGAAAGGTATTCTCCAACCGGACAACCTGGCATTATCCTGTCGGTTAAATTGGCTAGCCAGCAACAACTGGAATAATTCTTCAAAACCTAGTCTCTCGCGCGCCTTTTCGACTTTATTTATTTCGTCCGGAAAATGCAGGGTCAGTATCGCCTCTTTGTATGACATCAGGTTTTCGTCCTCAATGATACTAGCCGGTAACGTTTCAGGAAGCATCGATATGAGTGGACGCAGCTCGTTCATGATTTTTCGGACTAACTGAGTTTTGAGACCCTTGATTGAACGATAGACCGGTAAAATCCTGTCAGTTTGGATTGGCATATCCTTGACAAGTTCGGCGCTCGGATTAGTTAATTGATAGCGATTGTAATTAAATTCGAACTCGCCTGAAAAGAAAAACTCATCGCCCGATTTTAACTGAGTCTCGCGATAAGGTTGGTTAAACCAGACGGCTTGAATCTTGCCAGTAGAATCAGCTAGCGTAGCGGTAGTTATCCTCAGACCCCGACGTACCGGTCGGGTAGAAATCTTTTCACACTTGGCTCGAATTGTCATCTTGCCCGGTCGAATATCAATAATTTTGAAAATATTGGAATAATCCTCATAAGTTCGAGGCAAGAATTCAATCAAATCACCGACCGTATGCAAGCCTGCCTGGGCAAATTGCCGACCGGTAATCTCACCCACACCTTTAATCTTATCTAGCGATGTCGTTAGATTCATAGTTATATAATAACAGGCTTATCAGGCTAGAGTATTTAAAATCTTCTCAAGTCTAGATGACAATTCGCCAATATATTTTTCTAATCGACCGTATTGATCGCTAACCGATTCGTCTTTTTGTCGTGGTTCATACCATTGAACATAGAATTTAAGTTTTGGTTCGGTACCACTCGGTCGGATCGTAATACGTTTGCGATAATCACCGAACTCCAAGACAAAGACATCACCAGTTTTGCAATTAATAGCCGACTTTTCGCCCGTCGATAGGTCTAGTCTTTCCAGAGAAGAATAGTCCCTGATTGCCATTACTTTCTCATCGCCAATTTGGGTTGGCGCCTTTTTTCTTAATTCGGACATAATTTTTTGCATCTTGTCAAAGCCACTAGCACCTAAACAATACATAGTATCAAGGCCTTCTATATATATTCCGTGCTGATCAAATAGTTCCAGTAGCCGATCATAAAGAGTTTTGCCTTGTTTTTTCAATTCGGCGGCATATTCGGCTATCGGCAAGGCGCCGGTCGCTGCGTCCTTGTCCCTTGCATAAGTTCCCTTTAGCAAACCATAGCTCTCCTCGCCGCCAATCACGAACTTTTCATCGGTGTTTTCTTTTGACAAAATCAATTCGCCAATGTATTTAAAACCGATTAGCATGTCGGTATATAGTCTTGCACCGTAATAATCAGTCAATGCCTTGATCATATCGGTCGTGACGATCGTTTTGGCGATAAAATGCTTGTCGGTCAGATCGCCAAGTTGCTTCATCTTTGACAAAACATAGTCAATCGCCAAAACCGCCGATTGATTGCCGTTTAGATAAATCGGCGTGTCAACTTGACGTACCATCACGCCGATTCGATCAGCATCCGGGTCATTGGTTATTGTAATATCAGCCATTTCGCGCATCATTTGGCTGACCGCAATCTCATTAGCCGGTCTTTCCTCTGGGTTAGGCTTGCCATTCGGCACGGTTGGAAAATTACCGTCTGGCACCATTTGTTCTTTGACGATTGAAATATTCTTGAATCCGGCCGACCTCAATACCGGCAGTACACTGACTTGACCTGTGCCATGAAGCGGCGAGTAAACGATATTGATGTCTCGGTCGTCGCCCATCGATTCATTCAAAACAGCCCTGACATAAGCATCATCGACCTCTTTGCCGATTATCGTTATCGTTCCGTCGCTAACTGCCCGATCAAAATCAATCGATTTGATTTGATTGATTTTTGCCGCCTCAGCTAAAACGCCTTTATCGTGCGGCGAGACTAGTTGTCCGCCGTCTTTCCAATAAGCCTTAAAGCCGTTATCAGATGGTGGGTTATGGCTTGCGCTCAATACTATGCCCGCTATACAGCCTAGATGTCGGACCGCAAAACTAAGCTCTGGCGTCGCCCTGAAGCTATCGAAAATATAAGTTTTGAAACCATTGGCGGCTACGACCTGGGCCGTAAACTTACTAAGCTCGGGTGAAGTTATGCGAGTATCATAAGCGATTACGATACCTTTTTTTGCCGCGCCTGGATCAAATGACAAGGCATAACTGCATAAAGCCTGCGCCGATTCACCAATCGTGACCTTGTTAATCCGATTCGATCCAATTCCGGTCTTGCCCCTACGCCCTCCGGTGCCGAATTCGATAACCTTAAAAAACGAGTCTTCTAAATCCTGCCAAGCCTCGGACTGAATCATGGCCTCGAGCTGAGCCTTATATTCAGCGTACTTCGATTGAGTCATCCATTGATTGATATTATCAATCGCACTCTTCGATAATTTACCCTCTAAATTTTGCATTTTTTTCCTTCTTTTCAAACTATTTTACGAGAACGAAACTGTTTTTACCTTTTTTGATTAATGACTTGTCGTTAATGACGATATCCTCACTAATCTTGTCGCCATTTATTGATATCGCGCCGCTAGCGATTAAACGCCTGGCGTCGTTCGTGCCGCTTGCAAGACCGGCAGACACTAAATATTCAACGACGCTTTTGCCGATAACATCGCATGATATTTCAGCCGACAATACATCGATTTCATTATCAGACAGATTCTTGAAATCAGCCCCACCAAATAACACGTTGGTCACTTTTTCGACGGCCAAAGTGCGCTCGGCGCCATGTACAAGGGTCGTAACTTCATAGGCTAAAGCCCTTTGAGCTTCACGAAGACTAGGATTAGAATTACGTTTTGACTCCAGATCTTCAATCGATTCCTTGGGCAAAAGCGTGAATATTTTTAGATAATCAATCACACCTTCGTCATCAGCATTCAACCAGAACTGATAGAATTTATAGACGCTAGTTTTCGCAGGGTCCAACCAAACCGCACCTTCTTCGGATTTGCCAAACTTTTTACCGGTCGTTTTGTTGACGATTAGCGGCGTCGAGTAAATGTTAGCTTCCTTGCCTTCGATACGACGAATCAAATCAACGCCCGTGACAGAGTTTCCCCATTGATCAGCACCGCATAATTGCAATGTAACATTATGTTCACGGAATAAATGTAGGAAATCATAACCTTGAATTAACGAATAGCTGAACTCGGCATAACTAATGCCCGCACCTTCAACGCCCAATCGAGCCTGCACGAAATCCCGACCTAGCATTTGACTCATCGGTACATGCTTGCCGACGTTACGTAAAAAATCCAAGAAATTAATATCCTTGAACCAATCATAATTGTCGACGATATTAAAATCCTGGCCAGCAAAAACAGTTTTATATTGGTTAGCTATAGCCGTTTTGTTGCGACTAATTTCGTCAAGAGTCTTCAGATTACGTTCGTCCGTCTTACCATCCGGATCGCCAATCATACCAGTGGCTCCACCAACTAATAGATAGGCTTTATGGCCTCGATCAATAAAATGCCGTACCATCATAGCAGCAGCTAAATTGCCGATAGTCATACTGTCGGCGCTCGGATCAACCCCGAAATAGAATGAAACCGGCTCTTTATCTAGAATTGATATATCGTCATATGTTGTTTGACTAACAAATCCACGCCAGGCTAGTTCTTCGGAAAGTTTCATGATTCCCCTTTTATTTAAGGTATTATTATCTGTTAGTATATCAAAAGTAATTATGCATTGCACTATTTTTATTTGCTTTTGCCGAGTGGTGCTATAATAGATTTATATAACTTATGGGAAGTTGGATTCGTGAGTAAAAAATTATTCAAGAAGCGTCATTTGAGCGTATATTCAAACCTTGTTCAATCACGTCGGGCCAAAAAGGATGCCGAAGCCAGGCATCATGCCCAATACCTGGCGTCGTTGCCAAAAAATCCTATCAAACGGTTCTTATATCGCCTACACCCAAAGCGCCTCGCTAAATTTGTTTTTAGCAAACGCGGCTTTAAGAAAATCCTCAAAATTACCGGCATATTCTTATTGCTTGGCGCCATCGGAATTGGCGGTTTGTTTGCCTATTACAGTAAAGACCTTGATGCTATCAAGCCAGGTGAGCTAGCCAAACGAGTCCAAAGTACCGTAACGACCTATCTAGATCGTAATGGAAAGATTCTCTGGGAAGATAAAGGCACAGGAAACTATCAGTTAGTAGTTGACGATAACGGCCTGAGCAAATATCTCAAGGATGCTACGGTCGCCATCGAAGACAAGAACTTCTATACCGAGGGTGGTATTAGTATATCAGGCACGATGAGAGCCATCACAAATAATATATTTGGGGGTAGTACTCAAGGTGGCTCAACCCTAACTCAGCAACTCGTAAAACAGATATTTTTTGCTGATGAAGCACAAGAACGCGGTCTTGCCGGCATTCCACGAAAAGTTAAAGAGATGATTCTAGCGATTGAAGTCGAGAGAATGTACAACAAGACTCAAATTCTTGATCTATACCTAAATGAATCGCCTTATGGCGGTCGTCGGAACGGCGCTGAGTCAGCTGCTCAAACATATTTCGGTGTTCATGCAAAAGACCTGACACTAGCCCAGGCGTCATTGCTGGCAGCTATTCCGCAGAATCCTGCCGTTTACAATCCATATAACATAGACGGGCACGAAATGCTAATTAACCGCCAACATGTCGTCCTGGATAATATGGCCGAGCAGGGTTATATCACCAAAGCCCAGGCCGAAGAAGCCAAAAAATATCCGATAATCGATCATCTGGTGCCAGAATCAACCCAATACGCCGGCATCAAAGCACCGCATTTTGTCCAAATGGTCAAAGCTGAGCTCGAAACCGATCTCGGCAAGGCTACCGTCGGCCAAGGCGGTTTAACGGTTACAACGACACTGGACCTCGACATTCAAGCCAAGCTAGAAGAAGCGATGAATGACATGTTCTCGTCATACGTACCGGCTTGGGCAGGCTTTTCTAACGGCGCTGCGACAGTCGAAGACACAAAGACCGGACAGATAGTCGCAATGATGGGTAGTCGAGATTTTAATCAAGCCGGTTACGGTCAGGATAACGCTGCTATTGCCTATATTCAACCAGGCTCAACCGTCAAGCCTTTCGTTTACTCGGAATTATTCCAGAAAAAAGCTGATGGCCTGGCTAATTATGGTAGCGGCAGTATATTCAAAGATGAAAATATTGATAGTCTATACGGCGCTAAGTTGTACAATGCCGATCACACCTTTAAGGGTCCAATGACAGTCAGGTCTGCCCTAGCGACTTCACGTAATATTCCGGCCGTCGAAGCCATGTATATATCCGGCGTATCCAAGACGCTCGACACGATTCACAAGCTTGGCGCAGTTAGCTACTGTACCCAAGGCAGTGAAACTCAAGTTGGTTTAGCGGCCGCTATTGGTGGCTGCGGTCTCAAGCAGATAGATTTAGTCAGCGCTTATTCGACACTAGCTCGCTTAGGAGCATACGTTCCTCAGGCCACTATATTAGAAGTCAAGAATACTTCAAATGAAGTCCTGAAAAAATGGACGGCAACCGCTCCGGTACAAATCATCGATCAACAATCAGCTTACATAATTGCCGACATTCTGCATGATGACGTTGCCCGAGCGCCACTCGATGGTCGTCACGCCAAAGGTATGGAAATACCAAACGTCCCAACCTCCACCAAGACTGGTACGTCTGACAAGGGAGGTAATGCCAAAGATATATGGATGGCTAGCTACAGTCCCGTCCTAACCATGGCGGCTTGGTTGGGCAACTCTGACGCAACTATCTTAAAAAATGGTACCTCTTCGATTCCTGGTTCGATTATCGCTAAAGTGATGTCATACGCCCATTTGGATATATACGCCAAACAGGGTTTATGGAAGAGCGGCGACTGGTATGATAAACCAGCTGGTATCCAGACAGTGAACGGCGAACTATATCCATCATGGTGGAACAAGGACCAAGGCCAAACCAAGGTAACAATGATTTTCGATAAAGTATCGAAAAAGAAAGCAACTGACTTCACCCCTGATGCGGCAAAGATAAGTCTTGAAGTTTCTAAATATGTAGATCCAATAACTAAAAAAGACGCATTTGTTGCACCGGATGGCTATGATGCCAGCGCTGATGATGACGTCCACAAGGCGACCGACGTAGCCCCGTCGATATCAGTTGGTTGGTCAGCTGGTAAAAAACCGAATACTTACACAATAAAAGTATCCGTCACGCCTGGTACGTTCAGCACCTCTTCAGTTGAGATCAAAATCGGCGGTGAGGTTGCGACTACCTTAGACGCCAATTCTTCTGACGAGTATGACTACGACATCACTCTTACCAGTAGTGACACTAGCCAAAAATCAATTTCGGCTACGGTAACCGACTCCGGTTACTATATGGCAACCGGTACTTCGAGTTCTAATCTGCCAGTCTATAGCCACTAATCTTGACGATTAACGAGATTGATCAGATCCTGCTCGCTATCTTGCGAGCGGGATTTCTTTTGTCTTTGATGATTATTAAAGCTGGTTCGTTTATTGTTGCGATGTGGTTTATTCTTATTAAAACCGCTTTCCTTGAAAGGTCTCGGTTTATCGTCATGATTATTTACAACTTTGGCGAACATCATCTTGCCAGCAGCCGTCTGTAGACTGCGGATAAACTCAACTTCGACTTCGCGCCCAATCATCTTGGATGCATTTTCGACGACCACCATTGTGCCATCGCGCAAGTGACCGACGGCTTGACTGGCATCTTGACCTTTCTGTGTTAATTCAAGATTAATCCTTTCACCTGGAAGATAAGCCATACGTAGTCCCATGGCCAAATCATTGATATTTAGCACTTTGATACTTTCGACCTGCGCGACTTTATTTAGATTATAGTCAATCGTACAGATTACACCATTATATTGCTTGGCTAGCTTAAGTAAGCGTTCATCGACGCCTTCATCAGCTTTAGACCCATCGCCCAGGATTATGACCTCAACTCCTGGCATATGTTGCAAAAGCGACACGTTGTCGAGGCCGTGCCTGGCGCGAGAGCGTTTTTCGCTATCGGCTTGGTCGGCTAAATATTGTAATTCACCAATAACACTACGTGGTATCGTCAGCGGCTGCATGATAAAACCACTTCTGGCAACGTCAATAATGCGTCCATCAATCAAGACAGAAGTATCGACTAAAATCGGGTTTTGAATTTTTTTGTAGGAATTTTTGTTAATGTTTTTCCAAAACAAATATGTCGATTCGATTAGGATAATCGAACTAATTATTAAAATGATATTTTCCATTTTGTCCTTACTTATTCTTAGTTTTTTGTAGATAATCAATCAAAGCCGCGCGCAAATCACTTACGCCTTCGATGAATTGATCACTGTTTGATGATTTTGGGGCAATCGCTCGCTTGAACCCTAGTTTTTTTGCTTCGGCGACACGCTTGTCTGATGCAATAGCCGATCTAATTTCACCGCCTAGGCCAACCTCACCGAATACGACGGTGCTTTCGTTAATTTGCCTTTCAGCAGCGGCGCTGGCGATAGCCATACAAATCGCTAAGTCTGCCGCTCGATCGTTCAATTTGATTCCGCCAACTACATTGATATAGATATCTTTGTCCGATAGATTGAGCTTGGTCCGTCGCTCAAGGACAGCTATTAATAAATTAAGCCTGTTTAAATCAAAACCACTGGCGGTCCGCTTAGGATAGCCGAAATTTGTCGGATTGACAAGAGCCTGTATCTCAACCAGTAGCGGCCGATTGCCTTCTAGTGTCGCTAATACCACTGATCCATCAGCATTCTGACGTTCGGCTAATAGGGCAGCCGACGGATTATCAACCAGTTGCAAACCTTCTTTATCCATCTCGAATATTGCCGCTTCGTTAGTCGAACCAAAACGGTTTTTTGCCGCCCTGACGACCTTGAATCCACCATACCTATCACCCTCGAACTGCAGAACGACGTCAACCAAATGCTCTAATACCTTTGGTCCGGCTATACTGCCCTCTTTGGTAACATGGCCAACAAGTATTACTGCCGAACCGGCCGATTTGGCAGCACGAATCAATACATTACTACTATTAGTTATTTGGCTGACTGTGCCTGGTGCCGAAGCGATTTCGTCTAAGGCCAAAGTTTGAATCGAATCAATAATGACTAATTTATAACTACCCGATCTAATCGACGCTGCGATATCATCAGCGCTGGTGCTGGAGGCAAAGTCAAGATGTTCGCTTTTTTCCGCGCCCAACCTAATCGCTCTAAGCTTAACCTGACTAGCTGACTCTTCGCCGCTAACGTAAAGTACGGGAAAGTCTTTGGCTATCTGGGCAGACAATTGTAGTAATAAAGTACTCTTGCCGATACCCGGCTGGCCCGCTAGCAATATGACGCTACCGAGCAAGATGCCACCCCCCAGAACCTCGTCTAGGTCCTTAAAGCCAGTAGCTAACCTTTTTATGGCCTCGACGTCCGGAATTGAGCCAATTGTCTGAACAGACAGTGCTTTGCCCGAAGAGCTGCTTTTGGCAACAGCCGATTTTCCAACATCAACCAATTGTTCGACCAGTGTATTCCATTCACCGCAATTATCACAGCGACCCGACCATTTCGGATAGGTCGCGCCACAATTTTGACAGACGAACTGAGATTTTGATTTTGTCATCATTAATAGTATAACCTATAACGACGGAGCCGGTGCAAGGCTACTATCGATACTGTCGTACAATTTGTTAGACTCTGCTGCATTCGAATTATATTCGGCCAAAAGAGAATTATATTTTTCGATACTCGAATTGATAGTAGCACGAGTTGACTCTAATTTTGAAATCCTAGCTTCAAGCAATGACTTGGCCTTGTTAAATTCTGTCTGAGATTCGAAGTATCCCGAACTGGCTAATCTGTTAAAACTGGAAATATCCGCGTTAAGCTGACTTAGGGTACTGTTATATGTCGATAAATCAGCGTTAATACTGGTATTCAGAGAATTAAGCTCATTGAGTAAGGCATTCGCTTTGTCCTTCAGGGATCTAAAGACATCACTGTATTTTTTGTAAAAAGTCGTGCAGTTTGAACGATTCGAAAAATACCTTTTATAATAAGTTTCGAGCTTTGGATCGATATCCGACACTTCGGTACCAATGACCGAATGGAGCTCGTTATATTTTTCACCCGGCTCGGTTCTAGAATAAAAATCCATCCTATCGGCGTAATCTTTGTTCGATTCTAACTTTTCATATTCGGCCTCAAGTAACGGCTGTAGTTGGTTTTTTTCATTGCTGCTCAACCTGTCATAGGCAGCATGCAACATCTCGTGAGCTGATGTGACTTCCTTTATGCCGTCAAGATCGCTTGATGTGACATCATAGACGTAGATGCGGCTACCGTTATAACAACCGAGAATCGATACGGTGTTTTCCGCCTTTTCGCATTCGTTGTTAAAACTTTGCGTGCCGTCAATCAGTGGATGACTAGCTAAAAATAAAAACTTGCCATAGCTATTCATGCCAGAACGATTCTCGAGGGCGATGATCGAATCGCTTGGTTTAAAACTCCAGACGTTAATCTGATCTAATACATATTGACGATTGAGCACCAAGAATAATGATGCCGCGATCATCAAAGCGCTCATCACGACGTCAATTATGATTTTTAGTCTGCTATGTTTCTTTTGCGGCATTTAGCACGATTTCCTTACCCTTATAGTTTAACTCAACCACCGAGCCTTTCTCAAACTTTCCGGATAAAATCCCATCGGCCAGTCGTCGTTCGACTTCGTCTTGAATGACCCTCCTAAGGAAACGAGCGCCAAATTTATCATTGTAACCCATCTTGATAATCTTTCTTTTGGCTTCGTTTTTGACGACCAGATGAATACCTTTTTGATCAAGTCGTTTCTGAAGCTCTGCTATTAGATTATCAAAAATCTTGCTAATTTGCTTTGTTGACAAAGCCATGAAAGTAATCACGCCGTCAAAACGATTGATTAGTTCTGGACGCATTACTTGTGCAAGCGATTTTTCGGCAGCCGCGGCGTTTTCTTTGTGCATAGCACTCAAGCGCTTTTTTTCGGCCTCGCCACGAGCATGAAAGCCTAAACTTGACTCACGCGACATATACTCACTGCCAAGATTACTGGTCAAAATAATAATCGCGTTTCTAAAACTGACTTGACGGCCTTTAGCATCAGATAAAACACCATCCTCTAAAATCTGTAGCAAAATATTAAAGACTTCGGGATGAGCCTTCTCGATTTCGTCAAATAGAACAACGCTATAGGGCTGACGACGAATCTTGTCGGTCAGTTGTCCAGCGTCTTCGTAGCCGACATAACCAGCAGGTGCACCGATTAATCGAGCCATATTATGGCGCTCGCGAAACTCACTCATGTCGATTTTGATGAGGGCATCTTCGCTACCAAAAACTTCACGCGCTAATACTCGTGCCGTTTCTGTTTTGCCTACGCCCGTCGGACCCATGAATATGAACGAGCCAATTGGTCGCTTGTCGCTAGCAACACCGCTTCGTCCGCGCCGAATAGCTCCGGCTACTTTTTTCAGAGCTTCGTCTTGGCCGACAATGTATTTCGATAAATGCTTTTCAAGATTTTTTAACATTTGAACTTCGGACTTCTTTAATTTAGTCACCGGAATGCCAGTTATAGTCGCAACCGCCAAAGCTACGTCGTCAGAAGTCAGATTGATTTGATCATGATTTTTGTCAGATTCCTTTAGGCCATCGATCTTACCACTTATCTGACTGATTCGAGTTTTATATAATGCGGCTCTTTCATAGTCCTCGGCCGATACAGCATCTTCCATTTTGTCATTCAAGGTCTTTAGCTGGCGGCTCAGATTCCGCATGATACTTGGCTTTTTATTAGATCTAATATGAGCCATGGCTGAAGCCTCATCTAATACATCGATGGCCTTGTCTGGCATAAATCGTTCGTGAATATATCGGCTAGACAGATTTGCGATATCTTCGATTACTTCATCAGTAATTTTGACATTATGATAGCCCTCATACTTTGGTCGCAGCCCTTTTAAAATGCCTACGGTATCTTTGGTATTTGGTTCTGGAACCAATATTGTCTGCAAACGTCTCTCGAGCGCCGTATCCTTTTCGATATATTTGCGGTACTCGTCGATAGTCGTAGCTCCAATCAAACGAATTTCGCCTCTAGCTAGAGCTGGCTTGAGAATATTGGCCGCATCAATCGTACCCTCTGCGGCACCAGCGCCGACTAAAAGATGAAGTTCGTCAATGAATAGGATTATATTAGATAAATTTCTTACTTCATGGATGACCTTTTTCAACCGATCTTCGAATTCTCCGCGATATTTCGTCCCGGCCACCATACCAGCAAGATCAAGCTGAATTACTCGTTTATCGAGCAGACTATCCGGCACATCTTCGCTGGCAATTCTCTGAGCAATACCTTCGACGATAGCTGTTTTGCCAACGCCTGGCTCGCCAATCAGTACAGGATTATTCTTGGTACGTCGGCTCAAAATCGTAATCGCTCGATCTTCTTGCTCGGCACGATTGATAACCGGATCAAGTTTGCCTAATTTGGCCATATCAGTCAAATCATTACCGTATAGGGCCAAGGCACCCTTTGACCTTGAGCCTTGACGATCAATCGTTTCCGAGTTGCCACTAAACGGCACATCTTCCGATTGCCCCTGATCTTTTCCGAGATATTCATCTAGCTGCGACATCAGTTCTGACGAATCAACCCCCATATCGCGCAGTAATATCGATGCCCTGGCGTTACGTTGGCTCAAAAGACTTAGCAAAATATGCTCGGTACCCAAATATCCCTGATGATACTCCTTAGCAATTTCCCATCCCATTTTCAATGTCAACTTTGCGGTTTCACTGAGTCCCTTGGATTCCGGACTAACGATAACCGTTATCGGCGCTAAGTTCAAGGCGACTCTGGCACGATCGAGAGTCACCCCAATATCTGCAAGTACTTTAGCGCCAACTGACGATGATTGAGCTAGAATACCCAAAAGAATATGTTCGGTACCAATATACGAGCTGCCATATCCCTGCGCAATTACACCGGCATGACGCAAACTAGTCCGAGCATTGTCGGTCAGATGGACGATAAATTCTTCATTGTCATCTGCCATATCTTACCTCCCCATGTTACCTGAAAAAATCACAAAAATTAATTATCTATATTAATTTTATAAAAAATTAGCACTCCAGTCAATAGAGTGCTAATTCGGCTAGATGATAAGATTATCTATTTGTTATCATCACTTGATGATTCTAGAGCGTCGAGTAAGCTATCCTCAATATTCTTCTTTTTTGAAGACTGAGGCGCAACAATCGCTTTTGGAGCAGTTACCTGTTCGATGTCTAACTCATAACCTGTCAAACGACTAGCTAACCTAACATTTTGTCCCGAACGACCGATAGCAATTGATTGCTGGTCCTCGTCAACATAGACTACAGCTTTTTTATTATCTTCGCTGACTTCGACTTTCGAAACTTCGGCAGGCGATAAAGCGTTTTTGATAAATTCTTTGATATCTTTATCAAAAGCTATAATATCAATTTTTTCCTGATTGCCAATTTCGTTCATAACCGCCTGAACCCTGGTTCCATGGCCACCAACAAAAGTACCGACTGGATCAACGCCAGGTACAGTGCTAAGTACAGCGATTTTAGTGCGACGACCAGCTTCACGAGCAATTGATTTAATTTCGACAGCACCAGACTCAATCTCCGGGACTTCCTGACGGAACAAGTACTCGATAAAGGCTTCGTTACCGCGGCTCAAAATTAGTTGAGGACCTCGATTATCACGCTCGATGTCTTTAATAAAGACCTTGACGCGTGAACCGACACTATAATATTCACCTTGAATTTGTTCGCTTTGCGGAATAATACCGACGGCCTTACCTAGATCTACTCGTACGACCCGTGGCTCGACCCGTTGGACGGTACCGTTGACTACCGTACCAATTTTATCTTCGTATTCGGCTAGAACGACTTCTCGCTCGGCTTCGCGTAAGCGCTGCAAGACAACTTGCTTGGCAGTCTGTGCGGCTACCCGGCCAAATGATACGACTTCGTGAGACTCTTCGATTAGATCATCTAGTTTTGCATCTTTTTTGATTTTTTTGGCATCTTCGAGACTGATTTCAATCACTGGCGAGACAACTTCTTCGACAACCTGACGACCGACAAAGACCTTGGCCGTGCCATCGTTGATATTTAGCTCGCACCTGACGTTTTGCTCACGCTCACCATTATCTCGGCGCCAAGCGGCAGCAATAGCCTGTTCGATAACCGATAAAACCGTTTCTTCTGACAAATTCTTTTCTTCGGCGATCGTGTGAACCGCCATGACCAATTGTTTGATATTGATTTCTTCCATTTTTTCTCCTTATCTTGTTTGGATTCGATTAAAAAAATCGACCTGCCGGCCGACTTTACGCAATGTACAATACTAGATAAGTATAGCGTACTTTTATGGACTTGGCAACATCTGACCGACGCAACTTGATAAAATCATTGTAATAGCATCATGTTCTGCTAAATTGATCCAAAGTTTATATTTCTTTTTTACAGCTATTTGCCTAGCCACGTATTCACAGCGAAATAATTTGTTTGGCGGTAACCAGGTTGCCGCGTCACCGTCGCTTTTTTGTTCATTCATACTACCGTCAACCGCTAATAATTCAAGTGGATCGTTAGCAAGCGCGACCCGCTCGTCTTTCGTCAGATAACTTGCGCCCTTTTGCCACGCATCGGACAAGGCGACGACATGATCGATTTGGATAGCTCCGCTAGTCGAACTACCCCTGACGAATTTTATCACCTTGCCAGTGTACGGGTCGTTTAATACACCACTGGTCACTTCGCACTTTTCGTTAACGACGGCGTTCATCAAATCCCGATTTAAAATTATGTTTCGAGTATCACAACCCGATTTGGTAGTCCATCCACTGCCAAACTGATCGCGACTATAGCTACTTTTTGGTCCTGATTCTTTTATCGGTATTTCATTTAATGTAACCATGGCCGAAATACCAGAAGTCTTTCTAGATAAATGATTATTTATAGTCTGCGACTGTGCCTGTTGGGAATTAATCGAGATCAGGAAGGACAAAAATATCAAGAAACCTATAACCAATATCGTGCGTCTTTTACGGTACATACTCGATATTATAGCTCAAAACATTAGTCAATCGATGTTACAATAAATCGTATGCAATCAGTACCAAAACTCATAGAACAATTTGTCCCAACTAACTATAATTTATCGCTCGACATTGATCGAAAGCAACGTCGTTTTGACGGTAAGGTAATCATCAAAGGTAAAGCGGTTAAACCAGAATCTATTATTCTTCACAGTAAAGAATTAGACATAAAAACCGTTGCAATAAACGGTCAACCAACTTCTTATTCGTTAGGTGAGTTCGACGCCCTCATCATCAAACACAACGGAATAATCAATGATGAAATCGAACTTAGTATCGAATACCAAGGCGCTATAACCGACACGATGCACGGCATCTATCCTTGTTATTACGAGCACGAGGGTGAGAAGAAAGAATTGATTGCCACGCAATTCGAAAGCCACTACGCACGTGAAGCGTTTCCTTGCATCGACGAACCAGCTGGCAAAGCCACATTCGATTTGACTTTATTAACCGAACCAGACGTTACGGTACTGGGCAACATGCCCATAAAAAAACAGTCGAGCGGAAACGATAAGCTTTCAACGACTTTTCAAACGACACCAAGAATGAGCAGTTATCTTCTAGCCTGGGTAGTCGGCGAATTGCACAGCAAAACCGCTAAAACCAGTGATGGTATCGAAGTAAACGTCTGGGCGACGCCAGCACAATCAAACGCCAGCCTTGATTTCGCCCTCGACATCGCCGTCAAGACAATTGAATTCTACAACGAATATTTTGGCGTTCCATATCCTCTACCAAAATGCGATCATGTCGCCTTACCGGATTTTGCTGCTGGAGCCATGGAAAACTGGGGTCTAATCACTTATCGAGAAGCCGTGTTATTGGTTGAGCCTCATGTCACGTCAATTTTTAGCCGTAACACCGTTGCCCTAGTCATCGCTCACGAGTTGAGCCATCAATGGTTCGGTAACCTAGTTACGATGCAATGGTGGAATGATCTATGGTTAAACGAAAGCTTTGCCTCAATGGTAGAATACATCGCCATTGATCATATCAAACCTGAATGGGATATTTGGTCAGAATTTGATGAAGGCGAATCGATATATGCCCTCAGGCGAGACAGTATCGCCGGTGTTCAGTCCGTACAGTGTGAAGTTCACCACCCCGACGAAATATCTACGCTATTCGATGGCGCTATAGTTTATGCCAAGGGAGCAAGACTTATGAGAATGCTCAGACAGTATATTGGCGAAGATATGTTCAGACAAGGCTTGAAGGCTTATTTCCAACAGTTCGCCTATAAAAACACTGAAGCCAAAGATTTATGGAGCGCCTTCGAGCAAGTCAGCGACAAAGACGTGCCTGGCCTGATGTCAGCCTGGTTGACCCAACCTGGTTTTCCAGTAATCAAAGCCGAGGTTATTGGTCACAAGATTAGATTATCGCAATCTAAACTTGAAAGTGATTCACTAACTCAATCCGAAGCCCTGTGGCCGATTCCATTAAATTCGAATTACCATGAACTTCCCGAGTTAATGACGACCCGAGAAATCGAGGTAGAAATAGCCGATTTGAGTCAGCCTTTGTGGATGAACACTGGTAATACGGCACATTTCATCACCAATTACAGTCATGATTTGTTATCCGAAAATATACAACAAGTTAAACATGGTAAAAAGAATCGAACCGATAAGGTTCAGTTATTAAACGAGCAATCAATCTTGTCTCGAGCCGGTATCACCTCGGCAGCCGAATTACTGCCGCTACTCGAGGCTTATGAAAACGAGAACGACGAGGCAGTTTGGTCAATTATTAGCATGGCGATTGGCGAACTAAAGAAAATCGTCGAAGACGACCCTGAATCTGAACTAAAATTAAAAGATTATGCCAAAAAAATTGCCACGAAACAGTTCACTAGACTTGGTTGGCACGCCCTGCCAAATGAATCAGAATCTGATGCAAAAATGCGTCTGCACGTTAACGCTCTGATGTTGTTCAGCGATGACATGGACATTATCAGTGAAGCAGTAAATATCTATAAATCAAAACCGTTCGAAGAATTGACACCTGAAATTCGATCATTGCAACTATCGGCATTCATTCGCTCTTGCACTGACGAGCAAGTTATTATCGATTTACTTAATTACTACCGAAAGATTAGTATCGCGGACGTAAAGTTGGATATTTGCGGTGGCCTAACATCGATACGTGATAAAGAATCAGCCAGCATTATGCTCGAAAAGGTCAAAGATTCGAATTACGTCAAACCACAAGACGTATTTAGATGGATTGGTTATTCGTTACGCAATAAATATATCAAACAACTGACATGGGACTGGATGCGCCTCAATTGGAACTGGATTGAGAAAACGTTTGCCGCCGAAAAAAGCTATGACGAATATCCTAGGATGGCCGCCAGTATTTTATCAACTCCTGAACAGCTTAAAGAGTTTGAGGATTTCTTTTTGCCAATGCGTGACATTCCAATATTACGACGCAATATCGATATGGGTATAACTGAAATCAAAGGCCGCCTCAAGCGCTTAGAAGAAGATGGACCATTAGTAAAAGAGGCATTAAAGAATCTCTAAAAACTGCTCGATAATCATTGGCTGACCGCTAACTGATATTACGGCAAGTTCGGCGTCAATATCGCGAAGATTATTGTGTGCTAAATATATTTCAGCTCCAAAACGCATTCGCCTTAGCTTTTGTGAAGTAATGGCCGATGTTCCACCGCCTTGATCGCGACTCGAACGATATTTGACTTCAACAAAAAATAATTTATCATGCAAGCGAGAAACTATATCAATCTCGCACCGTTTAGTTTTCCAATTTTTTGCAATGATTTTGTGGCCTTTTTTAATCAAATATTTGGCAGCGAAATCCTCAGCTTGATTGCCAATATTCTTTGAACTATTCAAATATTTTTCCATAGGCTTAAAAGACAACCGGTGCATTGGTGTAATACCGATTTTGTCTAAAGCATCGCTATGAACTTTTGTGCCATATCCGACGTGCTTTTCAAATCCATATCCTCGATATTCAAGTGATTGCTTTGCCATATAATTATCGCGCGCGACCTTTGCGATAATCGAGGCAGCCGATACGCTCGGTATTAATAAATCAGCCTTGGGCATTGTTTTGACGTATTTGCCCTTGCCTGTCTCGGCCAAGAAATTAACTGTTCCATCAATAATAATTTCGTCATAGGCACATTTAACCTGTTCGACTGCTCGAATAGTAGCAAGCTTCAACGCTCGGCTTAACCCAATCTCATCAATTTCTCCAGGCGAAACCCAACCAATTCCTATACCAGCCGCTTTATCGCGAATAATCAAATCGAGTTCTTCGCGACGTTTTTTTGAAAGCTTCTTGCTATCGGTCAGGCCCTCAATTGCCACGCCGCCCAAAACAACCGCCCCTACAACCAATGGACCAGCCCAAGACCCTCGACCAACTTCGTCTATACCAAGTATCATTATCTTTTCATTATAAACAAATACGCCACCTAAGCTATAGGCGGCGTATGAAAAGTCGGATAGTTGCTAAGCTTCTTCGGCGTGACGAGCAGCGACTTCGGCTTGCTTGGCAGCTAGCGCTGCTTCTTCGGCTTCTTTTTCGGCTTGCTTGGCGGCAGCTTCTTCGCGAGCGACTTCTTTTAGACGTTCAGCTTCGGCTTCGGCAGCAGCGTCATGAATATCGTTGACTGCTTCACGATCGAAATTAACACTCTTCAGCTTAGTGCTTTTACCGCTACGGCCACGCATAAAGCTGAGGAAGTTACGACGAACTTTCGACCTGCGGACAATTACGATTTTTTCAATCAATGGACTATGGATTAAGAAACTCTTCTCGACACCAATGCCACTTGCAACTTTGCGGACCGTAATACGAGCCGTATGAGAGTTAGAACGATCGGCACGGATAACAACACCTTCGAACATCTGAATACGCTCTTTGTTGCCTTCTTTGATTTTTTGGTAAACACGTACGGTATCTCCGCTTCGTGCATCAACTACGCTCGTTTTTTTCTGAGCATCATTAACTTTTTTGATTAGTTCAAAACTCATTTTTCACTCACTTTAATGTTTATAGATATAATCTAGGTTAGACTATAACACATTAGACCGTATTTTGGAAGTGTTTTTTAAGCTTAAATCGTTCGATTAATCTCTTCTAATGTCGTCTCTCCCCTAAGGGCAGCCAGGACGCCACGCTCAAGCAACGTTACCATGCCGTCTTTGCGAGCGGCCGCTTCGATTGTTTCGGTGCTAATTTCGGCCTCATCGCCACGCAAAAAGCGCTGCACGTGCTCGCTGACGATCAATTGCTCCATAATAACCATCCGCCCACTATAGCCAAATGGTGAAGCTTCGCTTGGTACGGGTCGATATAATTTGAAATTATCAAGATCGGGCTTTTCCTCATGTGCTGGTAAGTCCTTGAGAGCTTCTTTGACCCACGCTCGCGTCGCTGAGTCAGGTTCGTATGCCTCTTTAGTACTATCATCAAGCCGTCTGACCAAGCGTTGAGCAATAACTAGTCTAATGGCCGTACTAAAGATTGGGTTGACACCAATCAAATCGATCATACGCGTAAATGCCGCAGCCGATGAGTTGGCGTGAAAGCTAGACAAGACCAGATGACCGGTAATTGACGCCTGAATAGCCGTTTTGGCGGTATCTTGGTCACGAATCTCGCCGACCATGACAATATCTGGATCAAGACGCAAAACCGCTCTTAGCCCTTCAGCAAAGCTCTTGCCGCCTGTCGTATCAATTGGAATCTGCGATATGCCAGAAATACCATATTCAATCGGATCTTCGAGTGTAATAATTTTGCGGCTTGGTTGGTTGAGCGCATTGATAATGCTATATAGTGTCGTCGATTTACCGCTACCAGTCGGACCAACCATCAACACCATTCCTCGTGGATGGCTAATGATTTCATCAATTTGCCGTCTTTCGGTTTCGGCTAGTCCCAGTCGATCTAAATTAAGCATCGATTCGTCAAAATTAAATAGCCTCAAGACTGCGTCTTGGCCGTACATCGTCGGAATAGTCTCGACTCTAAGGTTCAGTAAATGCGTTGCGCCATCGCGAGTAATTTCTTTTTGCATATGGCCAGATTGGCCCTTTTTGGCTGCGGTCGAAATATTCGCACGAGATGCCAGGGCCGCAAGAATTACTCGATATCTGTCAGAAGTCAAATCCGCCACCGGATGAAGCACACCATCAATACGCATCCTAACCCTGATGCTCTCGCGTTGATTTTCAATATGAATATCGCTAGCACCCAAACGATCGGCTTGGTCGATCAGATAGTCAAATACCTCATCCGTACCAACCGAATTTAAAGTCTTTGACACCTCGATAATCGTGTCACTATCACCCTCTTTGGCTATCTTGATATCATCATGAATTACTTTGACCACCGGATCGTAGCGGTCCATCAACTGCCTAAAACAACTACTAGAGATCAAAAAGAATTGGATATTATGACCGACACTATTATATTCGTTCGTAAGATCACGGATATAGGACTGGGGTGTTTGAGTCGTTACGCCGAACTGCCAAGCCTGCGTTTCGTTACCGTTCAGTAACGGCACAATTCGATATTGATGCATAATCGACTTATCGATAACGCCATTGACTAGTGGCATAGTCTGTTCAATCGAACGCAAATCCAGGTACCTAATACCCAAAATAGCCGCTCGCTGAGCAGTCGCTTGCTCGTCAGATTCGCGACGTGCCTGGTTAATCTTGTCTTCGTCCATTAGTTTAATGATAGCACACAAGCACTAGCGTTTTACATAGATAATCGCCAAGGAATGTTCGACTCTTAGCGAATATGAACGCCCCTTCAGCCACTCGTCAGTTGCCCTTGCTGCACCCGGCAAGGCCGGATTCGCATAATCATCAACTATGACAGTAGCACCATTTTGAAGCCTATTACTAATTAATTTAATCGGATCGGCAACCGAACGATAATAATCGCCGTCAAGGAAGGCAAAAGCAATTTTGTCTGG
>JAAXXM010000039.1 GCA_013334475.1 Candidatus Saccharimonadota bacterium
TTCCGTCAATCATGTGCGGCTTTGCCGTCATATTTGCCATAGTCTTAGTCGCCAAAGTATTACCGAGTCGCGGCAAGATAAACAACGAGCTAGACCTAAGCTCTTTGACTAAAAAAATTGGCTTAAAGGTTTAGCTTTTAATAAGCTCGGCATACTTTTCGGCAGATTTATATTGACTAGCAATATATCGTTTATTCAGCCAAACCGGAACATCATCATACAAAAATGCCCGCAAAGAAGAATACTGATCATTACGATCATCATCACATAGGCTATGTATTCTCCGACTCATCTCTAGTAGATTTTCGTCACTTATATTTTTGATTGAAGCTGCCTTATCAAGATCAGCGTCAAGACTACCCTTTGATTTGAGATATCCTTCAAACTTCTTGAACACATCATTCCAAAAAGATTCAACGCCACCTGCAATATGCTGAATCAAAATCATTTCTAGACTGTTAGTCATAAAAGAAAAAGCCGCGACTTCAACTGATGGATTACGGAGAAGGTTCACGGCCAATAATTTATCTAGATATCTATAATCGTCTTCACCAAGATCGACGTCGTCAACTTTTATACTTAGATAGTAGTACCCATTTTGATTGCAGTCCTTACTAAAACTTAAGACACTCACCCATTGCCCCCCTCTTTTTTAAAATAATTAAAAACAGATTTTTTATGCGCGATTAGTACAAACTAAGTTCAGTATCAGTTTATAAAATTGGTTATAGTTTGTAAAGAACATTTATCTTTTATCTCATGGTATATTAAGGACATGGTAAATTTAAACATCAAAAGTCCAATCTCTATAAAACGTAAGGTAACAATTATCGCCATAGTGATAGCAGTTGTCGCGATTGCGATTCTATATAAACCGATGTCTGAGTTTATCAGCACTCAGATAGAAAAATCACAATTCCAAACGCTAGACAGCGATATGCAAAATTTATATAACGAAATCAAAAGCGCCGCAAGTAACGATGAGGACTGGCGATATCGTACTGTCTGTAGCCGTAATTACAGAGGTGATTGGCCGGATAATACCTATAATTGTATTACTTCCATATCGTTAAAGAAATTAGTTAGCTCAACAGAGGAACTGAACTATTTTCAAAATAAATATTACCCGATGGTTGACAAAAGCAATGTCTGGGATCAATCAAAAAGTGGCAGCTTACAAACAATTGGGATTGGTGATACAAAATTCGTTGTTTCGACTGGAGAAAAACAATATACAGAAAAAAACACTGGAGAATCGTGTACGTATAGAATCGCCGTTGAACAGACATTAGATAATTATTCTGATAAAAACATACTAAATGAAGTTGGCGAGTTAATAAAAAACGATCAGGGTGACTTTTTTATAAGCGTTAGGTGCAGTAAAACTGCATCTTATCCTTGGTTTAATATAGTGAGCGATACTAGCTACGTAATACCCGACTAATGCCACAGGCGACTATCTGCCGCCAATATTATCATTAAACAAAAAGCGACCAGTATTGAATACGAAATAATATCAAATTGTACTGTATTTTCAATCTTGGAAAAAGTCACAGTTCTTTTCGATAGTCCCTTGACTTCCGCGTTATTAGTAACGGTAGATGCCTTACTTTCATTTTGATTGGCAAACAATGATATTGTTGCTTCTTTACCGACAACAGGGCTATGGGCGTTAAGATTGTCTTGAATATTAAAGTTTACAATTTGTCTGCTATCGTCGCTTTGCACAGATATAGTTGATGGGCTATATAGAAATATCCGATAGATGCTTATCGGTTGGCCGGTATATGATTGTCCACTCAGATAAACGGTGTGGTACCCGTATTTCAAGCCTTCGGGCAAACTAAGGTCTGCATCTAAAAAACCGTTTTTATCAACGACAAAATTACCAATGTTTACAGCTTCGGAATGAACCGTCATGCTAACTATCGAATCCGGCTCAAAAATCAATTTATTAACCGACACATGACAAATCTTTTTGCCACAATCTATATATCGTCCGGTATCGTTGATATATAGTCTTGTCGGTCGTTCTGGGCTCCAATAGTCTGGCGGCTCAGGCGCTTTGACTGTCAAATCCGGACAAATCAGACTACCATCCTTGCAGTAATCATATAATCTTGGATCTCCGACCTGATTTATAATTGCCTGGGCTGTCATCGCATGGCCGGCTGGAGTCGGGTGAAAGCTCTCGCTATGAATGAATTTATAGTAATTCGCATTATTTACTAACTCATCTGAATCGCCGAAATCAATTGCGTTAATATAGCTTGTGCCGTGACCGCAGATTACGTTATCACCATAAATATTCTCGATATCAATGAATTTGATTCCCGCCGCCTTAGCAGCGCTAGATGCTACCTTATTCAAGTATTTAATAGCCTCAATCATAAAACGTCGCTCTGTTTCGTTGAGTAATCGCCCAGCAATCGAATAACAAGCTTGGTCAGTGATCACAATCGGATAGCCAATGGCATAAATCTTAGAATCAGGTGATTTATTACTTATTTCCGTATAGGTTTTTACCAATACTGGGTACAATGCCTTGATTTCTTGAGCAGTTTGCATCCTCTGGGTATCATCTTTAGCCCAATCACAAGTTAATATCGTGGATGCGCAATCAGACAGTTTGCCCATTAAATTCGCGTCATTGCCACCAATACCGATAGTAACGGCTTTCGGCTCATAATATTTTGCAAAATAGAATTGCTGAACCCTCCCTGGTATGAAATTAAATTTTGCATAATCTTTAACCAAAACAAGCTCTTTGTCCTTATTAGTTAGGCTCATTTTTGTCAATCTATCTTGTTGCCCAGAATACTCTAAGTCTAGTCCGAATATATCCACCGTCCTAGCATTCGAACAAGCCACGCTTTTGACATAATCCATATCCATGCCTATTTTCCTGGCGACTTCGAACGGATAGGACCGATCGCTGGTGTGGCAATTTTCGTATTCATCATTCGTGCCGGCTAGATAATGACTTGGCTCGGATTCGCCTTCGCCGCTACTATACGAATCACCCATTGCTAAATATTCCAATTGCTTTGGTTCATATCCACCAGCCCGAACGACCACTTGTCTTTGGTTGACTCGATAATCATATGAAAGTGCATAAAATCTAATCTCTGAGCCATCGGCATTTATTTTTGGTTGCAAGGCTGTTTTAAAACGATAAATAACGTCCGTAAAATCAAACGTCGCCTCTTGGCAATATGGATTTTTTGGCTTGGCATTATCCCACATCAGATCGTCATTTATCAAGTCGCCACAACTATTAACTACCTCAAAGATACGCAGCCCGACATTCAAACCAGCCAAAACAACATGACTTCCGTCATTATCCACTGCAAGCTCGGGTGATGGATCCAGACCCACGCCGTAACCGAGCGAAATTTTCGAAATAATTTGCATTTCTAACGTATCAATATCAAGTAGGGCCAAGCCTTTTCCTCTAAGCTCAACGGCTAGCCATCTCCCGTTATCGGAGGCCCCAAATCCACCAATTGGCCAGGCGTAACCACTGCTTGACTGTAAAATATAATCTGGTTTCGTTGTGTCTATTTCATAGCTTAAACCAGAAATGATATTAACGTTTACGTGCCTAATCAATCGTTGTGAAACGTTTTTATAAATCACCATCGATTTGACATAAGGATTAACAAGAGCTTGTTTAGTGACTAATGTATCTGTTTCTGGCAAGTACAAGCAGTCCGATAATGATCGACACATCGGCATATCGAATTTGTACATTTTACTATCAAATCCAAAGCCAATGGCAGCCTTGAATACACTTCCGTCATCGTAAATTCCAAAAGACATAAAATCGCCATTGGTCATACAAGTATGTTTCAGGTCGCCATAGCCAGAAATCTCTTTCATCTGATACGATCCCGAGCATAGTCCAGGGTCGATGCCAGACGTCAAAGTCGAACTATATACAACCGGAGCTTTATCAATCCAAGACCACTTAACCGGAGCGGTCACGGCACTTATTGCCGTCCCCCTAAGAGCTAGGATTGAAATGATTATAATTCCGACAAATATTAGAAACTTTATGCCACTTAATCGATTTTGCTTTACGACTTTCATAAAAACCCTCGATATTAAATACCTAAATATATACTACATTCTAAGTTTTTATTAAGCAATAACTATATTTTTGCCAAATATTCACCGTCAACTTTACTAATTACAAATAATATTGTACGGTTAGCCACAGAGTACATTAAAAATCAGATTACTACAGCGGATGTTTCCGCAAATAAATCTTAACTAAAAACATATGTCCAAGACAGACGACAGAAGTGTGCCAGAAATTATTCGTGAGATTACGGATAATCCTGGTCTTATCGGCTTGACCGAGTACATTGTTGGGTCAATGGTAGTCGTGGTTCGTTTCGCTACAAAGCGAGCAGAGATAGACGAAAACGAGTTCAGAAAGCTCGTAGCAGTAAACTTGGTTAAGGTATTAAAAAGACAATTTGCCGAATATCGGCCAGTCGAAGATAATCTTTCCGAAGTAATCGATGTCACTGTCAAACAACTTCGGGGGAAAAATATCATTGATGAGCCCGATCAAGAACAATTAGAACAACTCAAAGAAATCGTTCACGACAAAGTCATTAGAGTATTAAACACGGTGTTGTGAGTTCTTTGAGTTAATGTATGTTTGTCAAAAAAGTGGTGGCTGATATTTTCAGCCACCACTCCTTTTAGGGCTTTAGCTGGCAACATCCGCTAACTGTAGCAATTTGATTTGAAATAAACGGGCGCCACTAGCGAGCTTATGTTAGAATATAACAGATGAAAATATTGGGAATCGAGTCCAGTTGCGATGAAACTGCGGCGTCGGTCGTCGAGGACGGCCAGACGCTACTTAGTAATGTCGTCAATTCGCAAATCGATATCCATGCC
>JAAXXM010000057.1 GCA_013334475.1 Candidatus Saccharimonadota bacterium
GTGATACGTGGATCGTTTTCGACTTTACGATTTTTGCTATATTCACGAGCCAGATCATCGCGACCCATTTCACGAAATTCTTCGGCGGCGTCCTTTTTGCCATAACGGGCGTCCATGCTGCGGAACTTGATAAGGTCAATTGGTTCAGAAAAGCGGCTTAACCTTTTTGAAATATAAAAAACCGGCCCGGGATTGAGTATCTTTTGAACGATAACAAATAATAGAAAAATTGGTGACAAGATAATAATGGCAATAAGGCTGATGATGAAATCGAAAATGCGTTTTACGATTGCCCCCCAGCCAACCAAAGGAGTTTGATAAACCGATATCATCGGATAACCAAGGAAAATATCAATAGTGTTCTTGCCAGAATAAAATTCTGGTTCGCCAGGTATAAAACTGTAGGTTAGGTGATTTTGTTGCGAAGCGCTCAGGATTCTTTGGTTACGCTCGGACAATTCGTACAAATCGGTCTGAATAATCGTATCGATTCCGTCGTTATCGAGTTCACGTAGTGCCGTTTCGACCAGTGAATAATGCTTGATGTTTAGTTCGGCCGGCAGGACTTTTTTTGGCCCGGCAATCGCGACAATTTTATAGCCACTTTTAGCAGTATCGGCCAGACTGCGGGCTATATCACTAGTGGCGTCAGATGTTCCGATTAGCAAAACTCGGTTAACGTTGCGTCCGTATTTGTACATCAAACCTCGGATAATTCTAAAAGCTTCTCGTTCAATTACTACCAATATGAAAGCGGCGGCTAGACCATAAACCGCGACTAATCGAGCAGGTAGTATATTAACTTCGCTGACGTATTGCCAGCCGATAATCAATAAAATGCCGATAAACGATCCGATAGCGATTTTTGAATACTCAACTAGTCGCCTAGAGTAAACGCTTGACTGGTATAGACCTAAAACGGCGAAGACTAATATCCAAAATGGGACAATAAATGAAAAAGCCTTTAAATAATCCAAGGCATAAATATTAGTTAGCAGTGGTCGATGGTCGTACTGGACGCGCAAGATGTAGGCAATGCCAAAGGCGACCAAAAGAACGATTGTATCGATGACGACTAATAGAAAACTGTAAAAACGAATGTTTTTGCTCGGCATAAACAACCTTATTATAACACTTTTGAGGTAAACTAATATGTAGTGAAGACCAAGATACCTTCAGTACTGGGCAAAATATACGTCATGATTCTAGTGACTATATTTGGTGGCATCGTTCTGCATGCGCCTATGAGTGTGGGCCTGGGAGTGCTTTTTCCGCAAGTCTCTCTGGTAATTAAGGCATGGAAAGAAATTTTGTTGATTATTGCCGGTATTCTGGCGATTATCCTAATGCACCAAAATCGGCGTTTTGATATCCTTAGGCGTCCGATCATGATTGCCGTCGGGTTATTTGGGCTTTGGCATTTGATACTGTTATTTTGGCAACCAACTGGGTTATTATCTGCAATCGCTGGGCTGATTATCGACCTAAGATATATTTTATTTTTCGGTCTGATGTATATCGCTATGAATCTATACCCAGATTACAAGAGGTTATTCGTTAAAGTCGGTCTGATTGGCGCATTGGTAGTGCTGATATTCGGA
>JAAXXM010000008.1 GCA_013334475.1 Candidatus Saccharimonadota bacterium
ATGTTTGCAAAACCTAGGCGTTTATGGACTCAATATCCACACTGTACCCACAACCGCCCCAATAAAAGATAGCCAAGCAGCCGCAATTGCTGCTATTATGGGCGGTGGAGAAGAGGTTTCGTTAGAGGCCATTTAAAGTTTATTGGGATATGTCGAACAAGGAAGTAATTGCCGGAAAAATTCCACCACAAAATATCGACGCCGAAAAAAGTTTGCTCGGCGCTGTTTTGATTGATGAAGAGAAACTTGCCGATATTTCAGAGCATGTTACGGCTAATGATTTTTACGACAAGCGCCACAGTATAATTTACGCGGCGATGATGCGACTTTATGAAAAACATAATCCGGTTGACTTGTTGACCTTGACTGATGAGTTAAAACGCAAAAAAGAACTCGAGACAGTTGGCGGTTCGGCCTATTTGACCGAACTGACCAATTACGTACCAACTGCCGCTCATGCCGAAGCCTATGCCGAATTGGTCGCCCAAAAAGCCGTCAGACGTAGGTTAATAAAGGCAAGTGGTGATATATCCGAACTAGGCTACAACGAAGAAACCAGCACCCAGGAATTGCTTGAAAAAGCCGAAGCCGAATTATTCTCGGTTAGCGATCAGTCATTAAAACAAGATTTAGTTAGCATCGAAAGCATTTTGACAGAAAGTTTTGATCGCATGGAAGAATTGCATCGCAACAAAGGTGCATTGCGTGGTGTCAAAACCGGCTATCGCGATCTGGATAACATGACCGCCGGACTGCAACGTAGCGACCTCATCGTGCTGGCCGCTCGTCCAGCCATGGGTAAAACGACCCTGGTGACGAATCTTGCATATAACGTTGCCACTATTGCCAAGCTGCCCGTGCTGTTTTTCAGCCTCGAGATGAGCAAAGAGCAGTTGGTTGACCGTATGTTAGCCGATGCTTCAGGGGTCGATGCCTGGAATATCCGCACCGGCAATCTGTCAGACGACGATTTTTCGAAATTATCCGAAGCAATGGGCGAACTGGCCGAAGCGCCGATTTATATTGACGATACACCAGGTCTGTCAGTTCTTGAAATGCGTACCAAAGCTAGACGCGCCATGCACGAACATCCATTAGGACTAATTATTGTTGACTACCTACAGCTAATGCAAAGTAGCAATTCTAACCCGAATAATCGCGTTCAAGAGGTTAGTGAAATATCGCGCGGTCTTAAATTAATTGCTCGCGAATTGAATGTACCGGTCATCGCCCTCAGCCAGTTATCGCGCTCGGTCGAATCACGTAGTCCACAGATACCACAGCTAGCCGATTTGCGTGAGTCAGGATCTATCGAACAGGACGCCGATATCGTCATGTTTATTTATCGCGAAGCTTATTACAACCCAGAAACCGAACGCGAAAATATCACCGACCTGATTATCGCCAAACATCGTAACGGTCCGACCGGTAAAGTTGAACTGTACTTCCACCCAGAGCGTCTGCGTTTTATGTCGCTTGACCGTAAGCATGAATAGAACCACGTGGTATAATCATAGTTAACATGAGTAAATTCACGATAAGTGAACTGTCGTTATACAAATGGCGCTATCATATCGGCTACGGATTAGTCGCAATCGGTTTGGCAGCTGTTTTATTCATGGTGTCACTCTATTCGCCTGGTGGCATATCAAAACAGGAGATGCAGTCGGTTGTTCAAAGTGATGCAGTCAACTTCCTAAAAGTCGATTCTTTCGCGATTCCAAATTTGCCGTACCACCTATTGCAGAAAGCCTCGCTGGCAGTTTTCGGCGTATCAATTATTAGCATCAAATTACCGTCAATATTACTAGCCTTGCTATCCGCTGTCGGCATCATGGTTTTATTCCGGCGTTGGTTTAGTCGCAATGTTGGTATATTAGCCGGTTTGATTGCTTTTACGACCAGCCAGTTTTTCTTTATCGCCCAAGACGGCACGGCCGGCATCATGTATCTTTTTTGGCCGGTTTGTCTTTTGCTTCTGGCAAGTCTAGTGGCCAGACCAAGTAAATTTCGATCACTCTACAAGGTATTATTATTCACTGCCGCCGCATTAAGCCTTTATACTCCTCTAAGTATTTATGTAGTAGTGGCGGCCGTAATCGCCATATTTTTACACCCGCATCTTAGATATACGATCAAGCAATTATCACGCGTAAAACTGATTATATGCGCCTTGATTGCTCTGATTCTATCCATCCCGCTAATAATTGCCATCTATAAAATACCGAGTTTTAGATTAGACATTTTCGGCATTCCAAACTCGATGCCAAACTGGAATAACAATTTGTCGTTACTAGGTTCGCAATATCTGGGCTTTGCCAATCCAGGTGGCAAAACGCTGCTAACGCCGTTCTTTGGACTTGGATCGATGCTCATAATCGTTGTCGGTGCCATCAGTATCTTTAAGAATCGATTTACCGCTAAAAGCTACCTGATCTCAATATGGATTGGCTTGTTGCTGCCAGCCGTGATATTGAATCCGGAATTAATCAGCGTAACATACTTACCATTAATATTACTGCTAGCTTTCGGCATCGCATATATCATCAACTACTGGTATAGTTTGTTCCCGCGCAACCCCTACGCTCGAATCGGTGGACTAATACCGATTGTAGTCCTAGTCGGCGCTCTAATTCTATCTGGACTTGCTCATAACCTATACGGTTATCAATACGATCCAGAACTAGTAGCGAATTTTTCGAAAGACTTGACTTTGATTCCAAATAATACCAAGTATCTCGTCGTTTCAAGCAATGAATTTGATTTCTATAAAGTTGTCGCCAAGCACAATAAGTCCTTGGTTGTTTTCACCAAGCCTCAGAGTGATGAGTTCTTAGCAAGTCATGATTCGATCGGCGAAAATGATTTCACAGGCTACCATATCCAAAAAATCATCACCGGTTATACATACCAAAACTCGAACCGCTTCTATCTCTATAAAAAGAATTAGAAATCAAGTATAATTATTCAAGATAATAGATTAATTTCCAATTAGGAGTATTTATGGCCTTTGACCAAATCAAAATGATCAATCAGCTACGCAAAGCACAAAACGAATTAAAGAAAGAAATCATCGAAGTCGAAGCCGGCGATGGCGCTGTCGTCGTACAAATCACTGGTGAGCTCAAGATTAAAAAGATCAACATCGACCCGAGCATGGTTGATTTAGATGACATCGAACAACTCGAACATTGGATTGAAATCGCCATGCGCGACGGCCTAGCCAAAGCTCAGGAAGTTGCTGCCGAAAAAATGAAGCCGTTAATGGGTGGCCTAGGCAATCTGGGATTATAGGAGACGACTTTGACTCAACTTTTACCAACGGCCTTGACGAACGTCATTGACGAATTGAGTCGATTGCCTGGCGTCGGCGCACGAACCGCCGAACGCTATGCTTACTATTTGCTAAGAACCGATCCACATACGACGGACAAGTTGGCACGATCTTTGGTCAGCCTACACAAGAACGTCAAGAACTGCCCGATTACTTTTGCCCTTATTGATGCTGACGAAGAGATGTCATCACTTTATAGTGATCCGTCACGCGATAAAAGTCTGGTTGCTGTCGTCGAGGAGCCGTTCGATATTATCGCACTCGAGCGAACCGGACAGTTCAAAGGCACATACCACGTCCTAGGCGGTGCCATCAGTCCGATTGACGGTGTCGGGCCAGAACAGCTTCATATCCCCGAGCTGATTAGCAGACTAAAGGCCGACGACGTAAAGGAAGTCATCATCGCGACCAACGCCAGCGTTGAAGGCGAATCAACGGCTTTGTTTTTACGCCAAAGCATCATCGAATCCAATATTGATATCAAGTTGACGCGATTGGCACGTGGCATTCCGGTCGGGGTTGATTTAGAGTACGCCGGACAAATTACATTAACGCATGCCTTAGAAGGAAGAAGGGATTTTTAATGTACGAAACAGCCAAAAAACTTATCGAACAGGCAAACAAGATTACAATCATTCAGGCCGAAAATCCAGACGGTGATTCTTTGGGCAGTAGCTTGGCATTAGAAGAAATCCTAAGTGAAATGGGCAAAACCGTTTCGCTCTATTGCCCGATCGAAATTCCAAAGTACATGCGTTATATAAATGGCTGGGATAGGGTCATCGGTGATTTTGATTATTCAGCTGATCTAGCCATTATTGTTGACACATCGTCCGAGATTTTGATTTCAAAAGTTCTGGACACGCCCGGAGCACGTCATTTTTTCGAGACTCACGCCACGCTAGTAATCGATCATCATATTTCTAAATCTGATCTAAGCTTCCCGCACGAAACACTTACCGAAGAAGCCGTAGCTACCGGAGAAATAATTTATGATCTAGCAGAAAAATTCGATTGGAAAATTAACGCCCAAGCAGCTGAAAACTTAATGATAGCTATAATGAGCGACAGCCTCGGCTTGACTGTCCAAAACGTCACACCGCATACTTTCTTTATCGCTGGTAAATTAACCGAGTTAGGCGCCCGTAATTCGAACATCGAAAAGCGTCGTCGTGAATATATGAAAAAACCAGCCGAAATACTGACTTACAAGGGTCAGTTATTAGAGAGAATTGAATATTTGCTTGACGGCAAATTGGCAGTAATTCGTATTCCTTGGGACGAAATAAAAGAATACAGCGATCAATATAATCCAAGCGTACTAGTTTTAGATGAAATGAGGTTCGTCAATGATGTCGAAATTGCCGTCGCGATCAAAACATATCCTGACGGTAAATTAACCGGCAAAATCCGCAGTAACATCCCGATTTCACAAGCCGTAGCCGGATATTTTGGCGGTGGCGGCCATGAATATGCGGCTGGATTCAGAGTATATGAATCCATCGAAACGATTATTCCCGAACTAGTCAATGCCAGCGACAAAGCTATAAAGGAGTATCAAAATGACAATCAAAATTCATAATACTTTGACCGGCAAACTTGATGAATTCAAATCGATTCAACCCGAAAAAGTATCATTATATACCTGCGGACCAACCGTTTATGACTACCCGCATATCGGTAACTGGGCAGCCTATATTTACTGGGACGTATTAGTCAGAATTCTGACAATCAATGGCTATGACGTCAAACGAGTCATGAACATCACTGACGTTGGCCACTTAGTCAGCGATGCTGATGAAGGCGAGGACAAGCTTGAAAAAGGTGCTCGTCGTGAAGGCAAAACTGCCTGGAAGGTAGCAAAGTTCTATACCGATGTTTTCTTGGACGGTATGAAAAAACTTAATCTAATCGAACCTTCAGTGATTACCAAAGCAACCGAATACATTCCTCAACAACTTGATTTAGTTAGACAGCTAAAAACTAAGGGCGTAACTTATCAAATCGACGACGGAATATATTTCGATACGTCAAAATTTGCATCTTATGCAGATTTCGCTCATCTTAACCTCGAGGAATTAAAGGCCGGCGCCAGGGTTGAATATAATCAACAAAAACGTAATCCGAGCGATTTTGCCCTATGGAAATTCACTCCAGAAGGCGAAAAACGCGACATGGAGTGGCCAACTCCGACTGATTTGACTAGTGATGGCAAAGAGCGAATGGGCTTTCCTGGTTGGCATATCGAATGTTCAGCCATGGCCCTAAGTGAACTAGGCAAAACCATCGATATTCATACCGGTGGAATTGATCATATACCGGTTCATCACACTAATGAAATTGCCCAATCTGAAACGGCTAACGGCGTCAGATTCAGCAATTATTGGATGCATAATAACTTCTTAAAAGTTGACGGACGCAAATTCAGCAAATCGCTCGGTAACGGCTACACTCTTGATGATCTTAAAAAACAAGGCTTCACGCCACTTGATTTTAGGATGTTCTTGCTTCAAACGCATTACCGCAGCGAAGGAAATTTTACCTTTGATAATTTACAGTCCGCTCATAACCGTCTCCACAACTGGCGGAATATTGCCATTCTTCGACATCAGATTCACGATACCGTCACAAGCGATAAAGAGCGTAACGATGATGAAAAAACTCTATCGCTTTACGCCACATCACAGGCGATTATCGAAGCAATCAATAATGATCTGAATACACCGGAAGCACTTTCAATTATTGACGAAGCTTTTACTAAACTTCAAAATACACGACTAGAAAATATCAATGCCAACGCGTTAAATCAATTATTAGATACTATCGACCAGACACTTGGCCTGGAACTAATCAACAACACACCTGACATTTCTGACGAGAGTAAACAGCTCATCATTAAGCGAAATCTAGCTCGTCAAAATAAGGACTGGAATTTATCCGATAAGCTCCGCGACGAGTTGCTAGATATTGGTATCACTTTGCTCGATAACCAAATCGGCACAATCTGGCAATACACCGACAAATAAAAACTAGTTTTATTCGGCCCTAGCTAGATATTCGTCAGCAATAACCTTGATACATCCGGCGATTGGAATTGATATAATACCGCCAACCACGCCGAACATATAAATACCGATCGTCACCGCCACTAGAATCGCTAGGGCAGGCAAATCTATTCGTTTAGATTGAATTTTTGGTGAGATATAATTTGCCTCAATCTGTTGATAAACAAGATAAAAAATCACGAAGATTATAGCGGCCGTCAAACTATTCAATAGCAGAATTAGTCCTATCAAAACATTCCCGACCATTTCACCGAACAAAGGTACGAGCGACAGAACGAACATAATAATTGCCGATGGTACTGCTAGATCAGCTGGGATACTGAACATAAAACTCAATGCAAAGACCGCTAGTCCGGCAACCAAACCAGCAATCGCTGAGACCGATAACTGTCCAGTTATATAATTCGTCACGACATTGTACATCTTTGCTAGGATATTGCGGTGATAATTCATTTTCTTTTTGTCTTTATAGATTGACCAGATTTTCTTTAACCACTGCGGACCCTCGACGAGCATCAGGAATGTAAGAACTAAGACCAAAATCGTCGCCGTGACGGTCGAAAGAAGTGATCCGATACCATTGAACAAGAAAGAGCCTAGGTCAGTTGCGAATTGGCCTGCACTATCTTTGATCGATGTGATTACCTTATCAACCTGGGGTTGAAGCTGATAATGGTTGATAAAGTCGTTCAATCCAGAATATTGCTTGGATGCGCCATTTACCAAATCTGGCACGTTCTGCGCAAATTTTGTCATCTGTCCGATAATCGGAGGAATAACTAGGAAAACAATTACGCCGAGTAAGGCAAGGACCGCGATGTAAGCTATTGAAGTGCTCAGGACTCGATTACGTCCGGGAAGGATTTTGGTTAACATATTTACAGGCCTGCTTAACGCAATTGCCAGGAAAAACGCCACGCCAATAATCATTAATGCGCTCCTGGCGCTATATAACAACCAAGCCGCTAATATAAAACCAATAACAACTAACCAAAATCGGACAAATGTACGCGTGTCAATTTCTACTTTCATATATTCATACCCGCTATATTATTAATGACTAAATTATACACTATTAATGTTCTAAAAGATAAAAACACAACAAGTATTTGAGCTAATTAAGCGAATTATAAGTATAGTGTGATGTATAATATAGTTATGAGAATACTTATTATAGAAGACGAACACAAAATCGCTACCGCTCTCAAAAAAGCTCTACAACAGGAAAACTACGCCGTTGACGTTTCTTATGACGGCGACGACGGTTACGCTATGGCGACGACCGAACCATACGATCTAGCGATAGTCGATTGGATGATACCTGGCGAATACGACGGAGTCGCAATCGTCAAAGCGATGCGAAAAGAAAAAATTCATACACCAGTGTTGCTGCTCAGCGCCAAAGGAACGATTTCTGATCGAACAACAGGTTTGGATTCCGGCGCCGATGACTACTTAGTCAAGCCATTTGCTCTCGAAGAACTACTGGCCCGTGTCCGTGCTTTGCTGAGACGCCCAACTGAGGTTCAGCAAACAGTGCTTACGGCCGGCGACTTATCACTAAATACTGTAACCTGCGAAGTTAAGCGTGGCGATGTTTCGATAAATTTGACTGGCAAGGAATTCGCCCTACTTGAATATCTGCTCAGGAATCCCGGCCGACCACTGACCAAAGATATGATTATCGCTCATGTCTGGGATTACAATGCCGATGTTCTACCTAATACCGTTGAAGTCTATATGAAATACTTACGCAAAAAAGTCGATGATCCGTTCAAGACTCAACTGATCAAAACTAATCGAGGCTTTGGTTATCGAATTGATGCCTAGCATATTTAGGGGCAAAAGTGTTTAAATCTGCGACATTGCGATTGACTGGATGGTATCTAATGATACTGATGACGGTCAGTATAGTGTTCAGCATCGCCCTCTACCACATGGCGTCAAATGAGCTAGATGCCCGACTGGTTCATTTTCAAACCAACATACAACGTGGCTATGAAATAATGCCTGGATTAAATTTTAACGAAAGTCTCCGGCTCGAACAAGAAGACCAGGCCAACGCTAATTTATCAATAAATTTGATATACGCTAATTTATTCGTCTTGGTAGCCGGTGGACTTGGAAGTTATCTTTTGGCCCGTCGAACATTAGAGCCAATCGAAAAAGCCCATGAGTCACAGTCGCGTTTTACATCTGACGCCAGTCATGAATTACGCACGCCTCTTGCCGCGATGAAAATGGAAATGGAAGTCGCTCTGCGCGATAAAAACGCTACGGCAATGGAACTTAAAGAAGTCATATCAAGCAACCTAGAAGAAGTAAACAAACTATCGAAATTATCCGAAATGTTACTCAATCTTTCGCGACTTGATCATGACAAATTATCGACCGAAACTACTGATTTATTTAAAATCACCAAAGTAGTCGTTGCCGATTTCAATCAAAACAAACACCGCCTTGAAATAGTAAATGGCAAGAAATTACACCTTAAAGCTAACGAAATGGCCATTAGCGAACTTGTCAAAATTTTGATTGATAACGCCTTGTTATATAGTCCTCAAGATTCATTGGTAGCCATCCGTTTATCGAAACCGGATAAAAATCATGTAACGTTTGAAATAACGAATTCCGGCAGTGGAATATCTGGTGACAAATTGCCATATATTTTTGATAGGTTTTATCGTGCCGACGCATCAAGAACTAACGGACCAAAAAGAGGTTTTGGTTTGGGCCTGGCCCTAGCTAAACGCATCGTAGAACTACACGGCGGCGAAATATCGGTAGAAAGTATCCCGAATGAAAAAACGATCTTTACGTTCACTTTGCCAACGAACAATGATTTTCAAGCAAAACCTAAGAATTAATCCTTAGACTATATTTCATAAGTATTTAAATCGCCTTAGGCGAGAAGGAGAAAAAATGAATGTAGTCACTCGGGGCATAAAAAATGCCCTAAGGAGCCCATTGCGGTCTGGGGCCATCATATTAATGCTAGCTATTAGTATCGGCCTGATACTCAGCATGCTTGTCGCACGTAGCAGCGTCGAAGCGAAAATCAACGAAGTGAAATCTAGCGCTGGCACGAATATAACGATTACACCGGCCGGAGTCAGCGGCTTTGCTGGTGGTGGCGATCCATTAACCGGCGATCAAGTTGCAACCATAACCAGCACAGCCCACATCGCAAGCGTCACATCGACCCTGAGCGATCAGCTAGGCACTAGCGATACGAGTCTGATATCATCACTTGAACTAGGCTCGTTTGGTCAAAGAATGATGCGCTTTGAAGACAGCAATTCATCTTCGACTGGTTCGACAAATTCAACAGAGTCATCAAGCCATCCAGCACCTACTCCGCGCACCAGCGTGACAGGAACCACTAATCCAAATGCTGTCTCAACCGATGGCAGCAGCCTGAATATAACCAGTGGCGAAACAATTGACGGTAAAAGTATCGACTTAGTCGCTTTGGTTGGTAGCGACCTAGCAACCAAGAACAGCTTGACAGTCGGCAGCACCTTTACAGCCTACGGCAAAACGATTACCGTAAAAGGGATATTCACGACAGGCAACAAATTTCAGGATAGCGGTCTGATTATGCCGCTCGCGTCGTTACAGACATTGACCGACCAGACCGGTAACGTAACGACCGTCGTCGCAAAAATTGACAGTAGTGATAACGTCGATGCGACCGTCACGGCCCTAAAGTCGTCCCTAGGCGACAAGGCCGATATCGTCAGCGCCGCCAAACAAGCCGAAGAAAACGTTTCGTCACTTTCGAGTATTTCATCGTTAGCTTTGGCTGGAGTCATCGGATCGACCGTTGCCGGCGCAGCGATTATATTGCTAGCAATGATCATGATCGTCCGTGAACGGCGTCGTGAAATCGGCGTTATCAAGGCCATAGGTGGTACTAACCAGAAAGTCATTAGCCAATTCATTACCGAGGCTATGACCCTGACTTTATTTGGCGCGATTATAGGCTTAGCTCTCGGCGTAGTCGTCAGCGGCCCGATGACAACTTCTTTGGTTTCTAGCCAAACAAGTTCGACTACTCAAAACGCAAATGTTGTTCGCCAAGGTGGGCCAGGTGAATTCATGCGTGGTAATTTTAATCGACTTAGCACCAACCTGTCGCAAATCACCAGTAGCTTGACCCCACAGACTTTTTCGGCCGCCGTCGGTATAACATTTTTAATTGCAATTATCGGTAGTGCTATACCAGCTTGGTTTATCGCACGAATTAGGCCAGCCGAAGTATTAAGGTCAGAATAAAGGAGTAAATGGAATGCTTAAAGTAAAAAATCTCACTAAAACCTTTTCCAGTCCCAGTGGAGACGTTAATGCCCTGAAAGCTATAAATCTAAACATCGAAACCGGTGAATTTGCCAGTATCATCGGTAAAAGCGGCAGCGGCAAAAGTACATTGCTAAGCATGCTGGGCGCTCTCGACATACCAAGCAGCGGTAACATCGAAGTCGATGGCGTGGATATTGCCAAGTTATCAGCCCACAAACAAACCGCCTATCGGGCCCGCAAAATCGGTTTTATCTTTCAACAATACAACCTAATTCCTAATCTAACGGCACTCGAGAACGTCATGTTGGCCCTTGAATTCGGTGGTGTTCCAAAGCGAAAACGCAAAAGTCGCGCTCAGCAACTTTTGAACGAAGTCGATATCGACGAAGAACAGCAGCTGCGCAAACCATCACGCCTAAGCGGTGGCCAGCAGCAACGCGTAGCGATTGCCAGAGCGCTAGCCAACAAACCATCGATAATCCTAGCCGATGAACCGACCGGCAACCTAGACAGCGAGACAGGCAAAAAGATTTTTGATCTTTTGCATAAATTAACACGTAGCGAAAAGACAACTATCATCGCTGTAACACATGATATGGATATTGCCGGACGCACCGACCGAACTTTCCAATTAAAAGACGGTAAGATAATCTAAGCTTCGTTGCGTTTAATTAGCCGTAGTCTTGCGATAAAGGCCAAGGCCCATTGCAAGATTACGGCTCCGATAACAACGAATACCAACGGCCAGATCTGATACCAATTCGGCAAAGTAAAGCTAAAGAAATCACGTACGATCCTCAGGCTAAAGCTAGGCACCAATATCAGTAGAACCGACATAATATAAAATAACCAGGCCGCGGTTGAACTGCGGCTATTTTTGATATTAAAGATAACTGGCACCAAAAAAACTAGATATATGCCCATAAAAGTCGATACGATAACCGTCACGGTCGATATCTCGGTCGGATTGCCGGGATAAATCTTTGACAAGACTATATAGATAAATGCTACCGTTAAACCGGTTATGACGGCAATCGGAAGTATTGATAATAGAGTGTCCCGCCAAAAATTACTTGGCTTTAATCGATAGCGCGACGAAGGCGGGAAAAAAGTCCACATCAAAGTCGGTAAAGTTACTAGAAAAATATTAATAAACGTCACATGTCTCGGGTCAAACGGATACATCAAACCGGCGCTCATCGTCACGATTAATAGTATGATACCGTAAATAATCTTGTGAAAGAAAAGCGTGGCAATCATCTCGATCGACTGGATAATTCGACCACCGAGCTTCATACCAATCGGTAGGGAACTAAAAGAATTATCGAGAATAACTATATCAGCAATTCGCCTGGACGCTGACGCCCCCGCATACATCGCGATGCTAAGATCGGACTTTTTTAGAGCCAGCGCGTCATTGACCCCGTCGCCGACCATGCCAGTATAATATCCTAGTCGTCGAAGAGTTTCGATCAAACGTTCTTTTTGTTCAGGTAGGACTCTAGCAAAGACTGTCTTGTTTTTGACCATAGCGTCCCACTTGCTATCCGGTAGTGCTTCAAGCTCTGCGCCTGTGATCAATCGATCGCTTCGCTTAATTCCGGCTTGCATAGCGATATAGCGGACGGTTTCTGGATTATCACCACTAATCACCTTCAAGCTGATGCCATGGTTCTGAAGATATTTGACAGTGCTAATGGCGTCCTTGCGTAGCTCATTCGATAGGACTATTAGCCCAATCGGACGACCAATCCCATGCGTAAGCCTTTTTATCGATGCCGAGTCATCGTCAATTTGACCGACCATCAAAACCCTTTTGCCAACGCTCGTAAGACTAGCGATTTGCTGTCGGTATTTTTCGCCATAAGGTACGATATCAATCATAAATTCCGGTGCGCCAATAAGAATCGTTACGGTTTTGTCATTAAACCTGAATTTTGCACCGCTCATTTTGTGCTTGGAAGAGAATGCTAAACGCTGCAACACTTCATAGCCTACCGGCGCATTAAACTCGCTGATAATAGCTCGATTAGTCGTACTGCCGCTATCCGTCTCTTTGGCGACGATACCAATATAATCCGGTAATTGCTTTGACGATTTATCGATATATATCAACTCATCAAATTTAATATTCTCGTCAGTCAACGTGCCGGTTTTATCGGTGCACAAGACATCAAGTTGAGCCATCGCTTCGATAGCCGACATTTTCTGCGGTAGCACCTTGGCCTTTGCTAGTCTCAGCGAGCCAAATGCTAGCAAAAGCGTACTGGCTAGTAGCAAACCCTCGGGTACGATAGCGATTGCCGCCGAGGCCACAGTCTTAAAGATTACGACAGCCGTCTCACCAGAAAAAGAATATATAACGATAATCAATAGCGCCAATAATACGGCGCCATAAGTCAACCAAGTTATTGCTTGCAAAATCCGATATTGCATTGGCGTGAGTGATGGCTGATAACTTTTGAGCGACGCAGTCATCGAACCGACTCTAGTTGAGTGACCGACGGCAATGACTTTTGCCGTAGCCTTGCCAGATAATACCTGACTAGCAGCGAATACCAAGGACTTGTCGTCTTTGTCTATCTGACGCGATTCACCAGTCAAAATACTTTCATCAACCGTCAAGCCATCGCTTTCGATGATGTGGCAATCAGCCGGCACTTCGTCACCGGGACGTAATTCGATAATATCGTCAATCGCAAGCTGATCATATCTGACGTCCTCGATGCCATCTTGGCCGACCTTATGGGCAAGTGGAGCACTCATGAGTTCGAGTTTTTTTAACGCCCAGCTAGCACGTATTTCCTGCACGATCGCAATTAGGGTATTGACGGTAATCACGAATGACAAAAACCAAGCGTCACGGTATTCATGCAGCAAAGCTAATGCCACCGCTAGTACCAAGATAGCCAGCACTATCGGCGACGAAAGGTTGCGACGGAATATCGGCAAATAATCTTTCATCTATAGTTATTATATCGATTCATACCAAAAATAACCAGTTTAAGCCATCATTCAGAATATCTCGATATATTGGATATACAATATCAACCTAAAGAGGGGGACTATAAAAATGAATACTACCATTTCCAACCAAACGATTTTTATGAGCAAAAAAGGACTAAAAGAATTAAAAAAGCAAATCAGCCAACTAGAGCATGATCAAAAAAAGATTGGCCAATCACTTAGGGAAATCGATAAGTCATACAATCACGAAAATTGCGTGATTAGAAGTGAAAAAATATTAGAACTTGGCGTAATCGAGGACGAACTCGAGGACAAAAAACACCTGCTGTCTAGTGCCAAACTGTTTCCTAAACGACCATCGACTTTGCGCGTCATGATCGGATCGGTCGTCGAACTGATCGACAACTACGGACGACTCTTTCGCTACACTATAGTCGATAGCGTCGAGGCTAATCCGAGCGACGGACGAATTTCAACTGAAAGTCCCTTGGGTAAAAGCCTATTAGGTAGAACCGTCAGAGACGTTATCGAGCGTAAAATCGGCAATCAGTTATTCAGATTCACCTTGGTACGCATCGCCTAACGCCTATGACCGTCCAGGGTCTAGGCGATAAGTCCAATTGATAATAACGTCCAATTTGCGCCGTGGTTATCACTATACAATCGGTAGTCAGATTCACCATCAGATAAGGTAATTATCTCGGCAATCTGACTACCTTTGCGTATCAGACAGCGCAAACCGGCATCGATAAAGTTATAAGTCTGTCCCTTATACTCCATGCGGCGCGGATAAGCGGCGAGATTTTTTCGAAAACCCATAGCCGTCACGACAACTTGTTCATTGATCTGAATCTTTTTCATAGCCCATACTCCTTTAGAAAAACTTATACAAATAAACCCGGATAAAAATTAACCAGTAAACGGATTTCGTTTTATGTATTTTCAGACAGGAGTTCTGCGACCGTTTGACACGAAGAACGCTTTTTACTGAAATTACTTGATTTTGTATTCGTTTATCAGTGGCTCGATTACGAGTATGACAACGTTTGTTGGCTATAAAAGCCTGCGAGTGGAAAGATCCTATTCGACCAGTACTCACATGACTGTATCTAGTATAAACCGCCCGATACTGCTAGCGTCAATACTTCAATCATTGTGATTTTTGTGACGCTTTTACTTAAGCGACAAAACGTCTCTTAGCGCTTTGCCATCGACAAAAATACTAGCATTAGACACCCCAGCTGCCTGAGCGGCCGTCTTTTCAAGCTGAGATTCTACGCGCGGATTATCACATTCGCCGCCCAGCACAAAATTGCCGGTTAGATTTACCGTCACGGTGTCGCCGCTGATTGAACTATTAACAAAACCGACACTGGATTGGTACAGGGCATTGTATAGGCCAGATTCGCCATAATATTGAGTCTTGATCGATAGTAATTTTTCGAGCGAGGCTTTGACTAGATTGTCCGTCAGAGTTGCTTCACTCGATACTAAAACCAGACTGTCACCGCAACCAATCATTTCGCCCGATCTGCCTTTGTCATCGATTGCTATCAAATAATAGCGAGGAACTTGAGATTTGATTTGATTCTGACTATTAGAAGAAGGGGAACTAGCTTTTTGATCTATTATAAATACCGCGCTAGTGCCGACAATCATGATTAATAATGCCGATAATACGATTACGATCCATCTGCTTTTCTTCATATACTATTATCTCCTTAGATAATAGTTATATTATACTCCAGCATCGCGCCCGATTGCCTGGCTGATGTTGCTATAACCGTCTCGTTGTAGCAAATCAGCTAAACCATCACATATTTCGGCGGCTAGTTGCGGACCCATGAAAATAACGCCGGAAATAATCTCAACCAGACTAGCGCCCAATTTTATTTTGGTATAAGCGTCCTCAGCGTTAAAAATCCCACCGACACCGATAATCGTCAGCCGCTTGCCATAATTGATATAGGTCAGCCTAATCAAATCATTGCTTTTTTGCCAAGTCGGCTTACCGCTTAGATTACCCTTGATACTTGCAGGGAGGTTATCTTTGAGCTCAGTCTTTGATCGATCCTTGTATAAATTAGATACGGTGACGCCGACGACCTTGTGTCTGACTGCCACGTCGAGTAGCGCCTTGAATTCCGGCCACTCCAAATCGACCGGCATCTTGATATAAATCGGCTGAGGCGCATTGACGGCATCAATCGCTTGGAGCAACTTTTCGAGTTTAGCTGGCGTCGTAAACGGCTCACCGCCATAGGCGTTCGGGCAAGAAATATTAAGCTCGATTTGTTTGATATGCGCTTCTTTGGCCGCTCTTTTTACGGTCGTAACATAATCGTCAATTCCAGCCTTCGTATCGACAACCTTACAACTATTAGTCTTGGCGACGGATAGAGCGATTGGAAAACCACTGATTACGGCGTCAGAGTAGTCGTGCAAGCGCTTGATGATTCTTTTCGAACCTTCATTTGGCAGCCCGGCGTTGATGACTAATGATTTAGTCCTAGGTAATCTGTAGAACCATGGCCGCGGATTGCCTTCGCAAGGAAAAGCCGTAACCGATCCGACCGTACCGAAACCAAAGCCCAATCGGGCAATCATCGGCATAATCTCGCCATTTTTATCAAATCCTGCCGCCAAGCCGACCGGACCGGCATAATCAACTCCATGATAAGTCTGTCGTAGAATCGGTCGATCCGGTTTTACAAAAATCGACTTGACAAGTCCACGCGCCAGCCCAAACCGACCCATCATAGAAGTCGTTTTGATCATCATATGATGAGTCGTGTCAGGCGAAACCATGAATAACAGCGGTTTAGCCGCTAATTCATAGCCCTTGGCGCACATCCTCCATAACGTTTTACGCATTTGCGACTGATTATAACACAACCACCTTATGACTTTGGCGCGTGATATAATATGCACATGAAATTATTTATCGATGCACGATGGACAAGGACAGACTATCATGACGGCATCAGTCGCTATACGGCGGGGGTGGTGCAGGGGTTCAAGGACGCCAAAATACCAATTACCATACTGATTCATGATCCAAAACAGCTGAACTTACTGCCTAGCGACATACCTTACGAAATAATCAATAATCCAATATCATTCAAGGAATTATTCGTAGCTAGAACTATCAATAAACTTGGCGCTGACGTCGTCTTTAGCCCGCTACAAATCATGGGCTCTTGGGGACGCAAGTACAAGCTAATTCTGACACTCCAAGATATAATCTATTACCGGTTTCCAAAGCCTCCAACCAATCTTCCGCAATGGATCAGAGCCGTCTGGCGATTATTCCATAGTATGCACTGGCCGCAAAGATGGCTATTAAACCACGCGGATTATGTCAGTACCGTCAGCTATAATTCCAAGAAATTCATCAACGAAATGCACTTGACCGATCGTGAAATCGTCGTCGTATATAACGCCTCAAGTCTGGACCTATCAAAGATAAAACCGGTCGCAAAACGCAATCGGAATATTATCTATATGGGATCATTCATGCCGTATAAAAATGTCGAGGTATTAATAAGAGGCCTTAAATACCTACCAAAAACCTATGTTTTGCATCTTTTGAGCAAAATATCACCCGAGCGCAAAATCGAGCTTGAGAAATTAATTCCTCGCGATCGAACGGTCGTATTCCATAACGGTACTTCAGACGAAGAATATATCGAGCTACTTAACGAAGCGGCCTGTCTTGCGACCGGGTCAAAAGTTGAGGGCTTTGGTCTGCCAATAGTCGAGGCTCAAACCATCGGCACACCGGTTATCCTGAATGATCTCGAAATATTTCATGAAGTCGCTGGTGATGGTGCTCTGTTCTTTAAAGCCGACAATTTCCAGCAGTTCGCCGAACAAGTATTGAAACTCGAAGACAGGAAGGTTCACGATGACTTGGTAGAAAAGGGACGTAAACAAGCCGCTAAATTCGCTTGGTCGAAGTCGGCCAAAGCGCTATACGAAGTTTGCCAAGAGCTTTACGATCAAGATTAAAACGAAACGTGCAGATTGACCTGAAGTAGTATCAATGGCCACAAGGCGATAGCAAGTACCGCCGAAACGATATGTGGCAAAGTCGTCATGTCAACTAAATAGCCGTTAGCATTGGCGACCAAGACTCCAATTATTATGTATAGTAGCGTACCGATTGACAGATGACCCATATAATTCCTTTTTTAAATTTTCTGTTATTAATTATGGCACGTAATTACAAAAAATCGAATAGCAAAACTTAAGCACTATCGGACTGACATTTATGTCAAGCCAGCCGGAGATAACTGGTACCTAATCGACAGGCTGAGCAATATCACGATTACCGATTAAATCAGAATTTGCCCGACAAGAAACGACTTCGATCCTGAGGACTAAATTTTTCGATAGCGTAGCGCAAAGTCGTACGTGGCATATTAGTGTAATGCTTTTTCAAGAACTGAATCAGTAGTTCGTTGTCGATTCTTTTGCCAACTTCTCTTAACATCCAGCCGCTGGCTTTTTGAATCAAATCATGGTCATCGTTCAAAAGCTTTTTGACAATATTAAGAGTCGGCCCTGGATCGCCCTTAGCGATGAAATAAAAAGTACTGATCACGGCAATCCGACGATCCCAGACTAGCTTTGATGACGCTAATTTATCAAGTAGCGGCAAAAGTCGTGGATGTTCATAAATATACTGACCGACAATAGTCGGCGAATTGATATCCACTAAATCCCAGTTATTGATGTAATTGGTATTTTTCAAGAATATCTCAAAAATATTTCTTTTCTGTGACTCATCACCGTCGCTGAACTTGTGAGTCAGCATGAATAAAGCAATTTGACGCTCTTCGTGCCAGTCACTGTGCAGTAATCCGATGATTGCGTCGATTGACATCGTTGCTACATGAGTTTTTGCAATCTGGCGACACTGCGGTACTACGATACCGTGAAATTTATCGCCTTCACCATACTCACCAGGTCCGGTCTTGAAAAACCTAGCTAAAATAGCCGCTTTTTCACTGTTTGCGGCAGCCTTGATATCGCTATGAATATCTTTTTTATCTCCTGCAAATGACCCAGATCCGTAATTCATATCTTCTTATTTTACATAATTTTGTTGTGAATCAAAAATAAGATATGTTGGTAATTCGCAAATACCACTAAGATATCAATCAAAATAATCGCAGGGAAGACCAGCCAGCTTTCGACCCATGAATCAGTACTAATTCTAAAAGCTTTTAGTGGCGGAAAACCGAACTTTATCGGGATAGGCAATAGCCACGGCACGCCTTCTTTGTTAAAAGTATCAAGCACGAGGTGCGACATCAGACCGATGACGAACGCCCACCAAACAATATCAATATTTACAGAACCCATGATCGGCCTCAAAAAACCGAGCAACAGATATACCAAATAACTCAAAATCGCTGCGCCCAATAATGAATGAGTCAAAAAACGATGACCACCCAACATCTTGGCGATAATTCTGCCAAAATATCCACCAACCGGCAAATTCCGCCAAAACGGCGCCGTCGGTTGATCGATATCAGGTGCGACTCCACCAATCAAATTAGCAACTATTGCCACGATGGCGGTTGAGAGGGTAATTTCTTGAATTGGCATACTCAAAGATACGATTACTAGTGCCGAGATTGCCGCAAGATCATGGGTCCTGGCAATCATGTCCTAGGATTCAGATACGACTTTAGAATTTCCGGTCGAAAACGCCTGACTTGGTCTTTGCACCAAAACGACCAATGATTACCACCGTCATCATCAGCCAAGTGGGCAACGAATTCATCCCACTCTATCCATTTATAGGCTTCTACTTCCTCGGCGTTAGGATTAGGGTCTGATGACATCCGCGCTAGATAAACCGGACAAAATTCATATTCAACAATGCCATTAAATGGCGTAGTTTTATAGACATAGTCCGGCAACATAACCGACAAATCCTTGATTTTCATTCCGAGTTCATAATCAGCCCGCCTAGCAATCGCACTTTCATGCGATTCGTCTGGACCGGGATGGCCACAAACGCTATTCGTCCAAACGCCCGGCCAAACCTTTTTACCTAGCGCCCGCCGAGTAACCAATATTCGCCCTTTATCATCAAAAATATAGCAAGAAAAGGCCGCATGCAGTCTGGTACTGGAATTATGAGCCTCGAGTTTTGGCGCAGTCTCTCCGGTCGGCACGCCGTTCTCATCGACGTAAACGATTAGTTCGACTGACTTTTTATCGCCATTCATAATCATTATTATAACAGGTTCTGGCAATTTAATTGGCAATGAAAAAGCCCCGCGTTAAATTGCGGGGCCATTCGTTAATAATTATTTATCCGTTATCGCTACAAGCGATAGCGGTATTCGACGGAAAGTGAAGCGACGATGTCTCTTGCCGCGTTTCTCCCACGGGTTCTTGGTAAAAGAAACCCAGCCTTCGGTATCGATGTCATAGCAGCCATGCTTCTTTTTGCCATTTTGACCAAAGGCGATCTTCATCGATCCGTCTTCAAAGACGTTGACCGATGCGTTATCGCGGAACCGGTACGGAACTATCGCGTTGACTATGGCGCGCTTGGCCGCATAGTACAACTTTGCGACCTTGCCGTGCTCTATCTTTAATTCCCGATAGGCAGCGACCGAGGCCTCGTGCTCTCGTTGTTTTTCGCTGACTTGACGCTTGAGGTTACCACCGAATTTCTCATTCTGTTTCCTGAGCCGGTTCAGCTCAAGAAATAGGCTATTCTGGCGGGTCCAAGCCAGGTTCTTTTCACGAGAGAGCCTTTTATGCTCCTTCGTCATTTGTAAAAACGACATAGGCGTTCTTCTTTTTGGCACCGCGCATAGCGCTGAACCTAAAAGAAAATTAATTATAACGAACGCTATCCCTAAAAAGGGCTAGTTTGTCTATTATAATACATAAGGTTACTTTAGTCAATACTACTGCGGAATCAGTCTAAACTGGTCCATAACATAGGCCGCAGTAGTACTTTCATCTTTTTCGAACGCAATCGTGTTTTGACCTTGTCTTAGCGACACGTTACCAAGCGTGTACCATTTCCAGCCCTTGGTATCCTCTGAGGTGTGATCATAATGTAGTACTTGGACACCATTGACAAAGATAGTGGCACTGCGCGCACCGTTGCTATGACCAGCGTCATCACTGAGGCTAACCTGCAAACGATATGTGCCAGTTTTGTCCGATGAAAGATCATAATTAGCCGTAGCACCTTTTTCGGCCAGATACGCCTCGGTGCCACGAGCCGACTTGCCGATATAGGTATAGCCGTAACCATCAAAACCAGAAAGGGTACCGGCACCACCGTCAACATAAATCCAGCCGGTTTGGTCAACGTTCTCACCTTGCTGCTGAGAGCTAGACGACGAATCATCAATACCAGCACCATTAATAAAAGTCTGGGCGATAAAATAAGTCGCCCCGCCAATAGTCACCACAACAACCGCCACTGTTACGAAAATATTTTTCTTAAGTATTTTGAATATATTGTTCATATTTATATCTTATTACAAAACCAAAATAAACTTAAGCGCTAATCAATAAATATGAATAAAAAAATAAATTCAATGTATATACAGTGCGTTCTTAAACCGACGTTTGCGATTGGGACAGAGTTTATCCGCCCCAATCGCGCAAAGGATGTCAATCTAACTTCGTGCCTAATGGCACGACAAGATAGCCACCGCCACGTCTCTTGGCGATGACCCTAGGCGAAATATCGTTTGTTAAAACGACATAAACACCATCAGCGAGAGGCAGTTTGGCACCTTTTCCATCGCTACATCTTACGATGTAGAATTCCTCAAAGGTTTTCAGACCATAGAACTCACCAATCTCAATGGTCTTTTCGATAGGCTTTGACATGTCGAGAGTACGAAATCCGTACTTTTTCGAAGCAAGCCTGATCTTTAGAAGAAGAAACTTCTTCGAAAGACCATTCTTCACTGAATTAGTCGTAACTGAAGAAAAAGGATCCACAGTTACACAATCGTCTTCAGACTTTTCTTCCAACCCGCCATGATCGCCATAATCATTTACGACATCTACCATAGAGTTATTCGTCAATTATTAAACGCACTGCAATGAATTTATTTTTTAATCAGCTACACTAATACGTGCAATCAACATATTTTATAACACTTTATTAAATAAAGCAAATTATACCTGTACATCCCGAACAAAATATAATAAAATATCCAAGTATTGGGGATTGGCCAAGCGGTAAGGTGAGGATTGCAAGGCTGCAATCCGCAAAGCGACTTTCCGTGCAAGTTATACTTGTAATCGTGAAATCGCGGGGTCGCGGAACGCGACACGGGTTGATTGGTCCAGGCGACCAGAACAACACAACATACACACATATTAAAAGATAAGATATACTAAATATATTGGGGATTGGCCAAGCGGTAAGGCAACGGGTTCTGGTCCCGTGACCGGGGGTTCGAATCCCTCATCCCCAGCCATGAAAATAGTCGGTCCATATGACCGGCTTTTTTT
>JAAXXM010000040.1 GCA_013334475.1 Candidatus Saccharimonadota bacterium
TATATAAATTACGATAAATATCCCATCTCTGCAATAGTAACCGGCTGTTATGTTGCCATAACCGTATTGCTTTTTTGTAAATTTTATGCTATAAATAAATTAAGAAACTAAATGAAATATATGGAAAACATTAATCATAAATCTTCAACAACTAATCGTAGCGATAATAGGCCGAATAATTTTTATGTCAGCCCTAATGTCATAGATCTAAAGGCTGCGAGAGAAACCATGATAGCTGAAGGCGTCAAAAACGGCTCGGTTATTGACCTACGTAATCCTGTCGAGCGGCAGTTTAACGGCAATAGAATCGTCAGCGATATTATACCGACACAACGACCAGAAAGAATACCGACAGAGCCATCTTCGCCCGAACAAGAATCGCATAATAACGACAGCGTCTTGGGATTAATGGGAGAAGCGTCCTTAAAGTTGATAATGGCCGGCTCTATAATGGCACACGAAACCGTCAAAAGCGCTAGTACAATCTACGATAAGTCCGCCAACCTCGCCTCGAAGGGTGTTGACATGGCCGGTAATTCAATGAATCTGGCTTATATAAAATTAAACGAGTCATTCGGCTCGATGTACGAAAACCTGACATTGGATAAATCCAAAGAGCGCGCCAAAAAGACTGGTATCATCGCACTCAAAGCGCTCGGATTCGTATTTTCGAGTAACATTAGGGAAGATTTCTACGATTATCTGGACATGAAGGCCAAAAAAGCCACGGCTAAAGTAACCAACGGCATAAGGAACAAGTTCAAAGGTCAGGAAAGTAAATAATCAATACGATTTACCGAATTAGTATTTTATTGTATAAATAGCATAGAACGTCATCCAAAAGGAGAAAGACAGTAATGAATAAAGAAACCCAATCCACAGACACCAATCCGCTTGATAAAGTTGCCAACTATGTTCGTACACCCAATCGCAAGAGAATCATAGGCGCAGCTGCTACTGCGCTTATATTTGTGGGGTTAGGTAGCTATGAGTTATTCGGAAAAGCCGAAGATAAAGTTGATGCTATTGCACCACAAACTCCTGGCCAAGAACAAGTGCTAGATAGTCAGCCGTCAGCATTAGAGCAGATAAATACCCAAGAACAAGTTGACGTCGCAGAGACTTTACCTACAGTTGAGAATCTCCGGCTAGACCCATCACTATTTAATGACCCAGAAGAATTAATAAGAACTTACGTCAGTGACCGCGAAACCGCCTGGCTAGAATCAGGCGCGAACGCCATAAATGTCAAGGAAGCCTACAAACAATCTGGCTTATTCGAAGATTTTGCCGTCAAGAAAGCCGCCGAACTGGATAAGATATTCATTGAGTCGTTGGTAGTTAAAGATTATAAGTCCAACCCATCCCTTGAGACCCTGATGAGTAATTTCGAGCGCAGCCACTCGCGTGCCTTAAGCCTGTTTCTCAAGACTAGCAACCCAGAAAACGGAGACGGAGACAAAAGCCCCTATAAAGAGACTCGCGAGTACATAGAGGGAAGCTACAAGGTAATCAATGTCGTCAAAAACAAAGACGGCCAGATACAATCAATGACTATCCAATTTCAACATAGACAATTTTATAACGAGGGCGAGAACCGTGCAGCGAAGCTGGTTACGGATTTGTCTAAAATGCCTAGCGGAAAAATTTATCAAGCCACTGACACCTATACTCTAGAAGATGGCAGAATAAAGTTGTCTGACACTACCCTAGCCGCTGAATAAACCTATGATTGAACGGGCTTAAGATACCTGTTCAAATCAACTTGACTATGGTTAAATTGTCTTGATATGCCATTCAAGACAAAATACAAAATTGATTCCAAATTTAATTATCCAAACATCCGGCAAGCAGGTCACAAGCTTAGGTCTTGGTTTTTTGTTTTTATTTATATAGCTTCTTCTGTTATAGCGCTTCCGTTCGTTCAAAACTCGATCGTATTGGCCGCCGATAGCCCTGGCAATCACAGTGGGGTAGATGGCCTGGATTGGCGAGTGAAGTCATACATATATTACAACGCCATTTCTCGATGTTTTGATAACGCACACAATAACACCGGTACGTACTCTAATATGTATAGCAGCAGGGTAATCGGACCACATCCAACGAAAGAATATTCAATGGACGACGGCTACATATCATATAGTGACGCTTCAACATATCATTGGTTTGGAAGCAGTGTGATGAACGACGCAAAAGTCACGGTCGGCGACTACTTAGATGGCTATTTCAGTAATTCGGTAAATGGCGGAGAAATTGATTGCGGAAATGCGTCTTTTATCACAGACGCCGTTGAGACAGTATGGAAACTAAAGTGGTATGGTGTGCTCTGTAATATCGGGCTACGAGTGGATGATTCCACTAGTGCCACTGTGACAGGCTCGAGTGGTGATACATGTAGTAATAATATACAAAGCGTTTCGGCTAATTTCTTTGACACAGGCACAGCAGATGTGCCTGGAAAGTTTAGAGAATACATTAAGCAACAGGTTTACTCCGGCAACGAGCCATCATTAACTAACGCCGAGCAATACCAACTTTATTTTCAAACCTTTAACAGGGCATGTGTGCCTAATATATCCAACTTATTCGACACACCACCAACAGCCGACCCAGGTGACTTTAAAGTACCTTACGTAGATGTATCCGACAAAAAAAACCTACGTATAATTTCGGATCGTGGATACATCGGCGACAGTAGTGGTCACGCCCACTACTGGTCGAGTGATAAAAAGCTTGAATACAAGAGTTGTCAGGATCTAGCCAGCCTCATAAGCACCAAAGATAGTGATACATTTAAATATGCTCAGGCTTATCTCAATTTATACCGCAAGAGTAACCCGGAACAGCAAGATAATGCCAATACCGACAACTCACGGACAACTGGGACAAATAGCAGCAGTTCTTGTAACATTACTGGCGTCGGCTGGATTGTGTGCCCTGTAGTCAGATTCTTGTCTGGTATAGCCGACTGGTCTTTTAGTTTAATAAAGGACAGCTTCCTGAAAACTGATACAAAAATACTTACCGGCGTTAATGGCTCGAATCCAACCTATGATGCATGGAAAAAAATGCGAGACATCGCAAATATCGCCTTTGTAATCACATTTCTCATAATCATCTTCTCCCAAGTGACGAGCATAGGAATTACGAACTATGGAGTCAAGAAATTATTGCCAAAAATAATCATAGCAGCAATCTTAGTTAATCTGTCGTACTTCATCTGTCAAATTGCCGTAGATATATCCAATATATTAGGATATTCAATAAAAGACCTGCTGAGTGGGCTCATACAGCCGACCGGACCAGCTAAAGATTGGTCGGCGACAACTTCCAGTACCGTATTTGTTGGACTAGCTGGAACCGCGCTTGCGGCTACCGTAGCTTGGGCTTCACTGGGTGTTTTGATACCTGTAGTTCTGGCCGCTATAGTATCGCTGATTATGATTTTATTCATATTAGTAGCGCGCCAGGCTTTGATTATATTGCTAATCGTATTGTCACCACTTGCATTTGTAGCATTTTTGCTCCCAAATACGGCAGAATGGTATAAGAAATGGCAAAAAACATTTGTTGCCATGCTATTAGTTTTCCCTATTGTATCTCTCATATTCGGAGCATCCACTTTCGCATCAGTAATCCTTCAAAGTGTATTCGTTAACACAGATGACAATATCGGCCAGATGATGGCGGCAGCAGTGCTAACTCTCCCGTTGTTCGTTGTTCCAAGTCTGCTTAAGAAGTCACTTGATGGCATTGCTGGCATTGGGGAAAAAATTAATGGTATAGGAAACAAGGCAAGTGGTTGGCTTGGAAAGAGAGGATCGTCACTATACGACAACTCGGCAATTGCTCGAGGAAGAAAGTCTCGCGAGCAGTACAAGCAAATGTATCGAGACCAAAAATACGCCGGAAAGCTTGGAACATCAGGTACAACTCGGTTCCTTGCTAGAGGACTTATGGGAAATCTACCGTCAAGATTCCAATCTGGTTCGACAAAGTTTGCAAACGAGAGGCTTGATGCCTTTGCTCAGTCGGCAGACAATCAGAATTTTGAAAAATTAGTCGCCGCAGAGACCGACGCCATGAGTGGCTCATCATTCGACAACATACTCCAAACAGCAAAAGATAAGAACGTACCAGAAGCCAGACGCGTGGCAGCTATTAGAAGCGTCATGGCAAAAGGTAACTATAATGACAGGAGAGAGGTATATGCGACGTCAAGTACTGCGAGTAAGCGTGGACTGACTTCGATCTCAGAAGGTTTCTATAAAGCCGGTGATCAAAAAGTGTTTGGGTCTCCGTTTGGTGGCACGCTAATGGAAGGCAAGGTTGGCGGTGATGACGATTTGAATAGGCAGCTTATCAGTCAGATTGAAAAGGGAAGCCTGAGCGCAAATGCCCTTAAGGACGAAAAGCTTGTCGATCATATAATTGACATGAGCCAGGGTACTATGAAAGATTCATCGGGCAAGCCTTATGCTATCTCCGATGCAGCAAAACAGAATCTCTTTAATCTGGCACATGAAGCGGTCAACTCACCGACTATTGGCCCAGATTTATCTGGTAAACTACGCGATAAGCTCAACAATGACATTTATCGATAATGTAATTCTTACTAGTGTTTTGTTATACTATAAGCACAATGGCGGTATATAAGGTTCCACAGGATGTCGAGGCCGAGGATAAATTAATCGGACCGTTTACTTTCCGACAATTTGTCTATTTGATTATCGTAGCCCTTGCTGGAGGCATTACTTGGGGCCTAGCCCAGTTGTTCTTGCCGC
>JAAXXM010000009.1 GCA_013334475.1 Candidatus Saccharimonadota bacterium
GACCAGTCGGGCCAAGCGGGACACCGTTACGGAAGCGACGCGTCAATATCAGGCCGCCGGTGTCAGCGGTACGCCATACATTACTGTCAATGACATTCCAATAAAAGGTACGCCGACATTCGATACTCTGAACTCGGCTATAAAGGCTCAGCTTTAGCAGATGAAAGACGGGATTGAGCTTTGGTTGTTAAAAATCAAAGTTGCGTTAGAAGCGGTTTTAAAATTGATGAAAAATTGGCGATATATTATATTGGCGATAGTTATCGGTTTGCTGTTCTTACAATTTTTGTGTTGGATACTCAATCTGCAGCTTTTATGGTTCTTGATGAGCTCGTTCAAGCTGTCGATTGGCGATAAGATTAATCTGCTTGCCAGTACTTTTAGCGGATATCTGACATCACTACCGACGCCCGAAACCGTAGCTGTGATAGTATTGTCATTAATTCAAGGCACGGTTATCGCCTCGATAATTTATATTGCCAGAAATCAAGGCAGAATCGAAACGAAGGCTTTTGGAGGTAGTACGATAGCTAGCGTCGTCACGCTAGTAAGCGTCGGCTGCCCGTCTTGCGGAACGTCGATTATCGCGCCGATAGTCGGACTATTCGTGTCGGGTGCTAGCGCCGGAATTGGCGAATCGATTCAGTATTTTTCGATCTATCTTGGACTAATAGTCGCCATCTATGCACTTTATTCAGTCGGTAAGTCCGTCGCTAATATTCAGGCAAAAAAACAAATCGAAGCTTGATAGTGTTCCAGTTAGCATACTAAAGATATATAATATCGATTATGGTGGTGGGGCTAACTTTCGAAGAAGTAAAAAAACTTAGACTTGAATACGGTTTTAACGTATTGCACGATGAGCAAACAAAAAATCGAACATTGGTCGCGTTTCTCGCCAGATTCAAGAATCCATTAGTGATTATTTTAATCGTAGCGGCCGGAATGTCGCTGTTTTTTGGTGATAAGGCTAGTTTCTTTATAATAACCGCGATTGTTTTTTTGAGCGTCGGACTGGACTTTTTGAATACCTATCGGTCTGGAAAAGCCGCCGAAGCGCTCAAGGAAAAAGTCAGGGTCAAGGCCCGCGTAATCCGCGAAGGCAAAGAGCATTTAGTAGCGGTCAAAGATTTGGTACCGGGTGACGTCGTGATGTTATCGTCCGGAAAAGTCATACCGGCAGACGGCGTGATAATCGAGGGCAATGATTTATCGGCGAATGAGGCGGCTTTGACCGGCGAGTCTTTTCCGCAGTCTAAAATTGTCGGAGCCGAAGTATATATGGGCAGCGGCGTAGAGAGCGGTGCTGGGATAATGAAGGTTATTAAAACCGGCTCGGATACCAAGTTTGCCCATATCGCCAAAACCCTTCAATCCGCTAGAAGAGAAACCGAATTTGATGTAGTATTAAATTAATAAGCGGAGGCATTATGGAAGATAATCAAATTAGTAATCCAAGCAATCAAACTGAACAATCGGATGACCAGGTCGCAACTAGTGAAAATAGTTCAAAAGCGACGGCCGTAGGTCGAGCTAAATCCGGACATGGTTTTGCTAAAGTAATTCTCCATTTAATAATCGTATTGATAATTGGCGGTGCGGTTTACGGATTGTATTATTGGCGTGATAATCAGGCAAGAACCAAAGAAACTGATTTGAACAACCAAATTGCTTCACTCCAATCTGAGCTAAAGGCAAAAAACACAACTACTACCTCTAACTCTGAAGAAACTGCTAATAACACCTGTGTGTTGACAGTGCCGACAGCTTCATTAGTCGAGAATGTTGAGGCGTCAATAAATTCAGGTAACACCGCAGCGCTTGAAGGCTATATGGCGTCTAGCGTTACCTCGGTCTTGGCGGCTTCCGAGGCCGGTGGACAAGCTACACCGTCTCAGGCAGTGGCTAATATAACTTCGTTCATCCAAGGATCCGAAGGTTGGGACTTTAATTTGCCGACGTCAGTTCTAAATGCATATGATGCTGGTGAATACGGCCAATATTTTTCAAGCAATTCGACTGTTGGCAAGGCGTCTGATACCAAGGTGATCTCGTTTAGCTACGACTGTAACAACAAAATCAATATGGTTCTTATGTCACAGAGCTCAGACCTACTGAACTAATTTAGACGAATTTAATAATTAGTTCACCTATAATGACCAAGGCGATGATTATCCAGATTAGAATATCAATTTGATTTTTGACCATGTTTGTTAAGAATTTTTTTACGGTTTTATTCTTTGAGATTTCAGTGTAGTTCAGGCGGAATAGTGATCCGCTGATAGTTAATACCGCCGAGTAGCAAAAAACGCAATAGATGCACATCGCGCCAACCTCGAAGATGCTTTGTGAGAGGTACCAAAATCCGAAACCGACAAAAAAGAACGACAGCCACATATAGAATAGGCGCATTTGACGGTTGATTATGCCGTTATTCACGCCGATCAAGCCAGCCGAGATGATAAGAGCGAAAAATATGATACACATGATTGAATTCGGAAAACCAAATACTGAGCTTTGCCATGCGTTCAGGATATTACTACAACTAAAAACCGAATTAATATTGCATATCAATGGAGTTGATGGATTTTTCAAGATAGCCAGCTTGTCAAGTAATTGAAAAAAGGAAGCCGTAAGACCGACTAGTGAACTTATGCTAACGATTTTGTAGATATTTGATTGCTTCATAGTGGATATGATTATAGCACTTATATACTGAAGGTATGATGCTTGTGCTATAATTTATGCATGAGCAAGAATATTTCACAACTTAGTCTAAGAAATTTTAATTTAGTGATGAGCGCAACTCACTTTTTGCAGGGTGTGGCGGTCGTCATACTGAGCAAAAGTTATAATTTGCCGATTAGCGGCAGCTATTTAAAGTTTGACGCGGTCAGCCAAAGCCTGGTGCCGACCAGCAAGACACTGTTTGACTTGTCGCTACCATTATTGGTGGCGGCATTCTTCTTTTTGTCGTCATTAGCTCACCTGGTAATCGCGACGGTCTATAACAAAAGATACAACTCTGATTTAAAGGTCGGCATGAATAAAGCTCGTTGGATTGAATATGCGTTATCGGCAAGTACCATGATGGTCGCTATTTCTCTGCTCGTCGGTATTTACGATTTAATGAGCCTGATGATGATTTTTGCCTTGACGGCAATCATGAACCTGATGGGACTGGTCATGGAAGTTCATAACCAAACAACGAAAAAAACTAACTGGCTGAGCTTTTGGATTGGTAGCCTAGCGGGAATCATTCCTTGGATCGCCGTCGCTTTTTATATGTGGATAGGCGCTGATAATGGTAGCAAAGCACCGGATTTCGTCTATTGGATATTCGTTTCAATATTTGTTTTCTTTAACTGCTTTGCAATCAATATGGTTTTACAATACAAAAAAGTCGGTCCGTGGAAAGATTATTTATACGGCGAACGAGCCTATATTATCCTAAGTTTGGTAGCAAAATCGCTTCTTGCATGGCAAGTTTTTGCTGGCACACTGAGACCATAGGGACCGTAGTTGACGATGAATGGCATAATTATCAAGGCTATGGCGGATTGGGCGGTTATCCCAATTGTGCTAATTGGCGGATATATGCTGGTTTTTAAGATTCCAAAAGGCAGGCGGCTAGACGCATATAAAAGAGTTTTGATTGCTGGATTGACTGCCTATTTGATGGCAAAATTAATCAGTGTAATTTATCAACCTGAAAGTAAACGCCCATTCGAGTTGGCTGGTACTGCGGCGGGTGCATCGTTTTTGAATAATCCTGGTTTTCCATCTGATCACGCCTTGTTCGTGACGGCGATTACTTGTGCGGTTTGGTTCGAGACAAAAAATAAACCAATCAGCCTTATTTTGGCGGTTCTAGTTATAATAGTTGGCGTTGGTCGAATTTTGGCTCAAGTCCATACTCCACTCGATGTTATCGGTGGTATTGTCATAGCCCTAATTGGATCGCTTTGGTACCTGAATAAGCCACCTACAAAGTCCAAAGTAGTATAATCGTACTATTAGCTAATGCGGGAGAGTTTATGGCTAGAGTTATTGGGCGTGAAATAGATTCAGATACGATCATTGATTATTATCCTACTGGAAAAATAGTTGCCTACGGCATTCTAGCTGGGGTATTGGTTTGGCTTTTTGGTACGTGGGCAAGTCAATATATGGCTTTGGGTCTTGCTGGTAATCTAGCGACGATCATGGTCGGCATTATTATGACGGCGGTTTTGATATGGCTGAGGGTCAGTCGGCCGCTTTTAGTCGTAATCTCGGTCTCGCTTGTGTTGTGGGGTATGCTGGAATGGATTAGAGGTATCGACTGGCGACTGGCGCTAGCTTTTAGCGCTTTGCTGTATCTAATTTCGTATCTGTTATTTTCTTGGTTATCGAGACAAAAAAACACGCTGATATTACTAATCTTGACTGTCGTAGTTGTTATTTTAATGCGGTTAGTTTCGAGTCTGTGATGCTATACTGATTATATGGATCAAGCGATTTTATGGTTAATTTTATTGACAGTAGTTATTGGTTTCACGGTTGCCCTGTTCGTGCTTTTGCAAAAAATCAATGATCTTAAGAGAACCAGTGCTGTTGAAATGCTAAAGACTGACGTCACCGAGTTATCGCGTTATATTAATAATCTTCAGGAAACGGTCGGCAACAAGCTCGATACTAATAATTCGGCCATGCAAACGTCGATGCAAAAACAGTTGACCGAAAGTGCCAAATTAGTACATGACGTGACTCAAAAGTTGGCCAAGCTCGATGAAACTAATCGACAAGTCGTCGATGTTGCTAACGAGCTAAAGACCCTGCAGAACGTCTTGCAGAATCCAAAACAACGTGGCGTTTTTGGCGAATACTATCTGCAATCAGTGCTTGATAATATTTTACCTACGAAAAGCTACCAGATGCAGTATAAATTTAAAAACGGCGATATCGTTGATGCGGTGGTATTCCTGGATAAAGGTCAGATTTTGCCGATTGATAGCAAATTCAGCCTAGAAAATTATAATCGTATGGTCGAAGAAAAAACCAAAGCTGAACGCGAAAAGATCTTGGCGCGTGTCCGTGATGATTTAAAAAAGCGGATTGATGAAACCAGTAAATACATCAGACAGAACGAAGGAACGATGGATTTTGCCTTCATGTTCATACCGAGCGAATCATTGTACTATGATTTGCTAATCGGTGATGTCGGGACCGGTTCGAGTGCAAGGGATTTGATTGAATATGCTTTTCGTGACCGCAAGGTTATCATAGTCAGTCCGACGAGTTTTATGGCATATTTACAGACGGTTTTGCAGGGTTTGAGAAGCTTGCAAATAGAAGAGCAGGCCAAAGAAATTCAGACTCGTGTCGGCCAATTGGGCCAGCACATCAATCGATTTGAGGAATATATGGGCAAGTTGGGGCGTTCTCTCGGTCAAACTGTCGGCCATTATAACAGCGCGCATAAAGAGCTTGCTAAGGTTGATAAGGATGTCGTCAAGATTGCTGGTTCAAGTTCGGGCGTCGATCCTCTGCAAATAGATCGTCCGCACGACGATGAATAACTTAAAACCGCCCCGATATTGAGGCGGTTTTAATAACTGATTAATTATCTATTCTTCGCTAGGTTGAGACTGAACGAAGTCATAGACGGCGATGCCGATTATCGCGGCGACAGCAGGTGCTACGACATAAATAGCGATTGGCCAAACACTCCATGACAAACCGTTAGCAGCGGCAGCTGCAGCTGGGTTAATAAAGCTCAGGACTGCATAGCCAGTGTTCTTTGTCGAATCGATAAAGCTGCTGCTAGCTTGCATCGCGACTACGGCAGCTGCGATATATACGAAACCGTATGATAGGGCGGCATTAACCTTATCTTTTTTAGCATTTAGGGCGGCAGCGAAACCGAACGATAGTATCAAAGCTCCGATTAATTCAGCTGCAAAAATGTACCATTCTTTTCCTGCTGGCATGATTGCGGCGTGAGCCAAGTTATTGGTCGTAGCGACTGCACCGCTAGCCAAAGAACCCTTTGAAAAAGCGTCAAGCGCAAAGAAAGCGACAATTCCACCTAGAAACTGAGACAGGATATGCCCGACTGCATACACTGCATCAATTTTTCGATTTACGAAAGCGCCGATAGTCATAGCTGGGTTCAAATGAGCTGATGTCAGGCGACTTGTCGCAAGTATGATACCAACCAGGGCAATCGCACCATATAACGGGCTAAAACCGGTGTAAAGAAGAACGGCAACCAAAATGAACGTTCCGACAAATTCGGAAATCACGATTCCGACTAGCGACATTTCTCTCAGCACTTGGATACTCGTAGAGATTGTGGCCATAGCTTTTGTGCTACTTTTAGCTGACACTACTTTTGTTTCGGTTTGTGTTTTGGTAGTTTTTTTCGATACTGACTTGGCTTTTTTCGCCATAGAATTCCCTCCTTAAAAATGAATCTTTTAGTAGTATAGCATAAAAAGAATAAAGCAAGACCGGATGCTATAATGTTGTTATGGGATTATTTGTAAAACAAGAAGAAAATCGGACCGAATTACAGCAACGTATAGCCAAAGATTTACAGGATAGGGTGGCCGAGCGCGCAAAAAAACCGGACTTGCCAGATGGGGTTGATGACTCACAATATATTCAGGGTACCAAACGCACGACCAGTCTAGCGTGGCTTTGGATTCTTATCATTGTTGTCGCTATCGGACTTTCGATTTGGTTGATGTCTTTAAGACTGGCAAAAGGATAGACCTTTAGAGTATAATAAGGTGTAAATTATGCAAGATATAAATAGCGTACGCCAAATTCTAATTGATAAAATCGCGACTAGCAATTCTCCTGCTGACGTGTTGAAAAGCCCAGAGCTAAAAAAGTTATATTCAGTCATCGGCACATTGCCGGCTAATGAAAGAGGCGCTTATGGTAAGAGTATCAACGACCTGAAGGTCGAGATTCAGTCTGCTATTGATTCAAGAATGGATGAGATTGACAATGCTGCCGTTGAGCCTCTGGACGTGACGGCGCCATTCGATATCAACTCATCTTTGATTGAGCTAATGGATACCGAGAATGGAACCAAGCATCCATTAATCAGAGAACTGGAAAACGTTGTCGATATTTTCGTACGGATGGGCTTCGAGGCGATCGAATCAAGACAAATTGATGATGACAAGCATATGTTCGAATCACTGAATTTTCCTGATAATCATCCGGCACGTGACGGTTATGATACTTTTAGGACGGAAGAGAATTTTATTCCACCGGCACATACTTCGACTATGCAAAATCGAATTTTGTCGGCTGGTCGAGACCGGCTTGAATCGGGCGGTCAAATAGCTGCGGTCAGTTATGGTCGAGTATTTCGCAATGAAGATGTTGATGTAACGCATGAACATACTTTTTATCAATGCGAAGGCGTATTCGTTAGCGAGACGGCTAGTTTGGGCGAGATGCTCGGAACGCTCAGAAGTTTTTTTGAAGCCTATTATGGCCAAAAGTTAAAAATCAAAACCCAACCGGCATACTTTCCATTCGTTGAGCCTGGTCTGGAATTCGCTATCGAAAGACCAGCTGTGCTAGGTGGCAAACCTGGCGATTGGCTTGAGATGCTTGGTTGTGGCATGATTCATCCTAATGTACTCGAACTGGCGGGTATCGATTCAAAGAAATACCGTGGTTTTGCTTGGGGCGGCGGCGTTGAAAGGTTGGTGATGTTGAAATACGGTATCGAAGATCTCAGGCATTTTGAATCTGGTAAATTACAATTTTTGAGGGAATTCAAATGATCATTTCATACAATTGGTTAAAGAAATACACGGATATTAATTTACCGATAGACGAGCTATCCAAATTAATTGGTGCTCGATTGGTCGAGATCGAAGAGACTGTTGACTTGGGTAAAAAATATCAAAACGCCCTGATGGTTGACGTGATTAGCGCCACAAAAATCGAAGGCTCTGACCATTTGAATCTAGTCACTATCGATGATAAGCGCGCCGTGGCTGAAGTCGATCGCAATGACAATGGTAGCGTGCAGGTCGTGTGTGGGGCGCCTAATATCGCCGCGGGCCAAAAAGTGGTTTGGTTGCCGCCGTCTTCTGTCGTGCCGGTAACTTATGGTAAGGCTGACGAAATGAAGCTCGATATCCGAAAACTGCGAGGTTTTACGTCGAATGGCATGATTGCTAGTGCCAAAGAACTTGATTTGTCCGAGGACCATGACGGTATCTTGGTTATAAATGACGATGTTGAGGCCGGTACGAAATTATCTGATTATCTCGAACTCAATGATTATCTGATTGATATCGAGAATAAGTCACTGACTCATCGCCCCGACTGTTTCGGAGTGGTAGGTTTTGCGAGGGAAGTCGCGGCAATTAGCGGCGAGCCTTTCCATGCGCCTGAATGGCTGACTGATATGAGCCGATTGCCGTTAACTACAGACAACCCACTGAACCTGACCGTAAAGATTGACGATGAGTCATTGTCTGATAGATACATGGCGGTTGTTATGTCCGGTGCTGATGGTTCTAAGAAATCACCATTGTGGGTCCAGACTTACCTTTCGCGCATCGGAATACGTTCGATTAACGCCGTAGTCGATGTTACGAATTATCTTATGGTCCTAACCGGACAACCATTGCACGCCTTCGATTATGACAAATTAGTCAAAGTAGCCGACGGTCGAGCCGAAATCCACGTTCGTTCGGGGCGACCAAATGAAAAACTGACATTACTAGACGGTAGGACAATTGAATTATGCCCAGCCGACATTGTAATTGCAGCTGGTGAAAAAGCGGTTGCATTAGCCGGTGCGATGGGTGGCTATGATACTGAAATCGATGACAGTACGAAAAATATCTTAATCGAAAGCGCTACTTTTAGTCTATATAATCTAAGGGCCACACAAATGCGACATGGCATTTTTAGTGAGGCGATTACTCGCTTTACCAAGGGCCAGCCAGCCGAGCTTGCCATGCCAGTCATAAAAGAAGCGATTCGGCTTATGAGTGAATGGTCTGGCGCGATGGCTGTCAGTGATATCGTCGAAGATTACCCTACAAAAACCGAACCGAATCCGATTCATATAACTACGGAATTTGTCAATAATGTACTTGGTAGTAACTTTACCAAAGACCAAATTATCAAAACGCTGCGTAATGTAGAATTTACAGTTAATGATTTTGAATCTGATATTACAATCAAGCGGCCTTATTGGCGTCACGATATCAACATAGCCGAAGACGTCGTTGAGGAAATCGGACGCATCAACGGTTTTGACAACATCAACCCGACTTTGCCGATACGTGATTTCTCGGCGCAATCAATCGGACAATTCGACATTTTTCGATCGAAAGTCAGTGATCTTTTAGTCAGAAGCGGTGCCAACGAGATTCTGTCCTACAGTTTCGTACACGGTGATTTGTTGAATAAAGTTGGCCAGGACTACAGAAATTCATATCGGATCGTTAATTCTATCAGTCCAAGCTTGCAATACTACAGACAAAGCCTGACGCCGAGTTTATTGGATTTAGTCAATGCGAATATCAGACAAGGATATGATGAATTCGCGCTGGCGGAAATTAATAAAGTTCACCAAAAGTCCAGCGGCATGACTGATGAAGGCGTGCCAATCGAAGACAATATGTTAGCTATGGTATATGCCTCGAAAACAGCTAGAAATGGCGCTGCTTATTACAGGGCTAAAAAACAATTTGACTTCTTGAGGCAACATATCGGTCTTGAGGTCGAATATAAAGCCATGGCTGAACGATCTGACGGACGACCATATTCAAAACCGTTCGAAACCAAGCGCAGTGCTTATATCATCGACAAGCGATCCGGCAAAGAAATCGGTGTAATTGGTGAATATAAGCAATCGGTCAAAAAGGGTTTGAAATTGCCTGATTATTCGGCAGGTTTTGAAATTGATATGATTCAAGTCTTTGAATCGGTTAAGGATTACGTAGGCGATTATCAACCACTCGGCCGGTATCCTGGCACCGAACGAGACATTTGTTTTCAAGTCAGTAGCGATCTTGAATATGGCCGGATTGAATCTCAGGTCCAATCGGCGCTTAAAGAGCTTGATTACCAATCCAGATTGAGTCCAATCGATATTTATCAGGCTGATGGATCAAAGACCAAGAACATAACCGTTAGAATAAGTCTAAAGTCAACCGATCATACTTTGACCGGTGAAGAAGTAACGATGGCTTTGGACAAAATAACTTCGATTGTCGTTACTAATGTCGAGGCATCGGTTATATAAACAGTTAAGATTTGTTATAATTAATAACAGATAATTTGAGAGGGAAGACATATTATGGCAACGCCGCGCTCACAGCGAATCGGAATTTGGATTATTACTGTCGTTTTGGCAGTTGGAACGTTTGGATCATTCTTGGTTATGGCATTAAGCGTCCAAAATCAATCGATTGACCAACAGGATCAATACCAACAGTATCTAGATCAGCAAAAAGAGGCTGCTAAGTTGAATGCTGCTAACTCGGATGTGCTAGCCGGTTATTCGGTAACTCCGTTTACGGATTCATCAATAACTCAATTGAAGGTAGATGTACTAGAAGAAGGTAGTGGTGATGTCGTCAAAGCGACCGACTCGATTAATGCCAGCTATTTTGGTTGGTTGAGCGATGGTACGATTTTTGATAGTAGCAAAAAGAAAAATGCTGAAGATACTCCGATTACATTTTCATTAGCTGGAGTTATTAGTGGCTGGACCGAAGGCTTGACTGGCATAAAAGTCGGCAGCACCGTCAGACTATCTATCCCGTCCGATAAGGCTTATGGTGTCACTGGTTCAGGTATTATTCCGGCTAACGCACCACTTATGTTTATTGTTAAAATCAATAAAATCGATAACTCAACTAAAGCCTAGGAGATAAACATGAGTCAAGACGTCAAAGATTTAGTCATCATCGGTGCTGGCCCAAGCGCTCTTGCGGCAGCAATTTACACATCAAGAGAAGACATAAAGACAACCATGTTCGAGAAAGCCGTGGTCGGTGGCGTCACGGCAACGATTGACATGATCGATAACTATCCGGGGTTCCCAGATGGAGTGGATGGCATGACGTTATCCGAACAGTGGGAAAAGCAGGCCAAACGTTTCGGGTCTGACATACAGTTCGGCGAGGTTACCAAGATCGAGATAGATGGCAAAGAAAAGGTCGTTACTGTTGATGGAAAAGAAGTGCGAGCGAAGGCTGTCCTGATAGCTTCGGGACGTAGATACGGAAAAGTCGGTGCGCCTGGTGAAGACGAATATTTTGGCAAAGGCGTCCACTACTGTGCGACGTGTGACGGCGCCTTCTATTTCGGCAAGAAACTAGCCGTAGTTGGTGGCGGTAACTCGGCCATTCAAGAAGCCATCTTTTTAACCAGATTCGCAACGCATATCGATTTAATTGTGAGAAGCTATGTTAAGGCTAGTGCTGTTTTGAAGCGTGAGCTAGGCAATATGGTAAAGGACGGCAAAATAACCGTTCATGAAGCTACTACAATAGATAGTATCAATGGCGATGGCGCGCACGTGGTTTCACTTAGCCTAGATGAAAATGGCAAGAAATCAACCCTAGAACTAGACGGCGTTTTCGTCTTTGTCGGCATGAAGCCTAACACCGAATTTTTGAATAACAGTAATATCGAAATCACCGATGAAGGATATATACGGACTGATGAACATATGATGACGTCATTAGACGGTGTATTTGCTAGCGGCGATGTCAGACACGGCGCAACCAAACAAATCGCTAGCGCTGCTGGCGAAGGCGTGACTGCGGCAATCGCGATTCGTGAATATCTCCATCGATATTAAATGGTATAATAAAACCTATCGAAAAATTCAGTAATCAAAAAAGGAGTTCAAAGTGGCAGACTTTAATAAAATACTTACACCTGGTGACATTGAAAACGGTATTATCAACGTTGTGATAGAGGTGCCAGAGGGCAGCTGTCATAAAATCGAATGGAACCGGGGTTTGGCATTAATGCAGCTCGATCGAGTTGAACCAAGAATCTTTGCTAAACCAGCAAATTATGGTTTCATCCCACAAACGCTTGACGAAGACGGTGATGAATTAGATGTCTTGGTTATCACTAATGACCCATTGCCAACCGGTATTTTTCTAGAGGCCAAGGTTATCGGCGTCATGGAATTTGAGGACGACGGTGAAGTCGATGACAAGATTATTGCCGTACCGGTCGATGATCGGGATACTGGCAACGTGATTAAGTCATTGTCGGATCTTCCAAAGCAAAAGATTGACCAAATTACGCACCATTTCAATCACTACAAAGACTTGAAAAAACCAGGCTCGACGACCGTCAAGAACTGGGGTGATGAAGCGCTAGCCAAAGAAGTTATCTACAAATCAATTGATCGTTGGAACAAGCGCTAAACAGTCTGATTAGTCTAGCTAAGAACGTCGCTATCTTGCGGCGTTTTTAGTATGAGATTTTTTATTTTTTGACGACCTATCTTCGGTCGAGAATATTTTGTTGAGTCCCAATTGACCAAGCTGTGCCCTGAGTTTGTGTCGAGCATGTGACGTGGTGACGAGATTACGCCAGGCTGGTTTTGTCATGACTAACTTTTTTGTTATAACTTCGACGACGTCGCCGTTCTGTAACGGTTTATCAAAAGGATGAATTTTGCCGTTAACCTTAAAACCGTAGGCATGTCGGCCAATATCGCTATGTACCATGTAAGCAAAATCTAGTGGCAGGGCGCCTTCTGGTAAATTAAAGATATCGCCTTTTGGTGAATGAACAAATATTCTGTCTTTGAATAAATCAATATTCAGTTGGTCATGAGATATATCTTCGCCGCTCTTTAATTTGGCGACGACTTCCTGGAGTTCGGTAATCCATTGAAGGTTACCAGGTAAAGGGGCGAGCTCGCGTTTTTCGCGATAGTCTCGCGAAGTCTTGCGCTCGTTATAATGAAAGCTTGCGGCCAGTCCTCTTTCGGCATATTCGTGCATCTCTTGGGTTCGAATCTGGAACTCGACAATTTGTTCGTGCGGTGTAATGACGGTTGTATGTAAGCTTTGGTAACCATTTGGTTTTGGTGTCGCAATGTAATCTTTAATACGATTGATCATCGGCTTGTAGAGCGAATGCAGGATGCCGAGCGAGGCGTAGCATTCCTCTTTGGTCTTCACAATGACGCGCAGAGCAATTAAATCATAGACATTATCGACGTCATTATCGAATTTGACTAATTTCTTGTAAAGACTATACACGCTTTTGACGCGACCGTTGATTTCGCCATCAATGTGACTTTTTTTCAAAGCTTGTTCGGATTCGGTTTTTATTTGGTCTAGCTTGCGATGGCTGCGGCCAATGCGACTGTCAAGAATTTCTTTGACCCGTTTGAACTCTCTTGGCTCTAAATAAGAAAACGCAATATCCTCGATCTGCATACGAACCCGGCCCATGCCTAATCGGTCGGCCATCGGTCCATAGACCTCGAGTGATTCACGTGCAATACGAATTTGTTTATCGCGCGACAAATGGTTTAGCGTCATTAGATTATGCAAACGATCGGCAAGTTTTATGATGACCACTCGGATGTCTTGACCGACGGCGATAAGTAGTTTTGATAGGTTATCCTTGGTCTGCGGATTATAGGTGTCATTTTGCTGCATACTTTCGCTGGTTTTGGTGACTTTAGTTAAACCGTCAACAATAAAAGCTACGTCATAGCCAAATAGATTTTCGATTTGTTCGAGCGATATATTAGAGTCTTCGACGGTATCATGAAGGATACCAGCCAGGACGCTATCGATGTCCATGCCCCATTTGACCAAAGTCATAGCAACGTTCAGGGGGTGGATCATGTAGCTTTCGCCACTTTTTCTTTTTTGATTGGCGTGGGCTTTGGCGGCAAAGTCAACAGCTTGCTCGAGTTCTAGCAACTGATTTTCCTCATAGAGTGGTTTAGCACTCTCTAATAATTCGGCCTTTCCCATACTGCTTTTATTATACCCTAAATTATTGTGAAATAAATATCCATTTATCTTGCATAATAATCGTTAAAAAGCTTATACTTTATATTATGAAGATATTCTTAGGCAGTGATCACAGAGGGTTCCAATTAAAAGAGAAAGTTTTTGCTTATTTAGTCAAAAACGGCTATGAAGTCGAAGATGTAGGCGATAGGGTCCTTAATCCAGAGGACGATTTCCCGCAATTTGCTCAAGCAGCAGCATTAAAGGTGATTGGAAGTGATGACAAGGACCCGCGTGGTATTTTACTGTGCGGTGGCGGACAGGGCATGGCAATGGCTGCCAACCGTTTTCGCGGCATAAGGGCCAGTGTCATCTGGGACGCATTTGAAGCTCGCGAAACACGTAATGACAATGATAGTAATGTTTTGTGTTTGCCGTCACGAGTCCTCGAGAATGATGACAGCGCCTGGCAGGGGATTATTGAAACTTGGATTAATACACCGTTTGCTAATGCCGCGAGGTTCAAAAGACGTAACGCCGAGATTGATGAGTTTTAATGAGCAGTATAATCGTACCGGCTATTTTGACTGAAACCGAAGATGCCTATCGGGCGTCTGTTGAAAAGTTCAAGCCTTTTATTAAAAGGGTTCATATCGACATTAGCGATGGTGAGTTCGCGCCTGTTTTTTTACTTGATCCGGAAAAACTGTGGTGGCCAAAAGAATGGGCGGTAGATATTCACGCTATGGTAGCGCGACCGGCGGATTATGTCGATCGTTTAATTGCCCTAAAGCCGAATTTGATTACTTTTCATGCTGAGACGGCGATTAACTTGGTGCCATTCTTTGACAAAATCAAGAAAAGCGGTATCAAAGCCGGTATCGCTCTATTAAAGCCGACGGTTCCTGCAACGGTGGCGGCAATGATAAAAGCAGCCGACCACGTATTGGTTTTTACCGGAGACTTAGGGCATTATGGCGGTACGGCGAGCTTGATGCAGTTAGAAAAAGTCCGATTGATAAAAGCCATTAATCCTAATGTTGAAATCGGCTGGGATGGTGGTGCTAACCTTGATAATACTTTTACGCTATCGCAGGGTGGCGTTAACGTCATTAATGTAGGCGCCGCACTAAATAACGTTGATGATCCGGCTGATGTGTATGCCAAGATGGTTAAAGAGACAAATAAACAGGGGGTAATATAAACGGTGGGCGATTTATTATCAATTAGTGAATTAAAACATAAAGCTAATATCATTCGTCAAGACGTTGTTAGTATGTTAGAAGCGGCAGGTAGTGGACATACGGCCGGATCGCTAGATTTAGTCGATATCTTTACGGCACTATATTTCGATATTCTAAAACACGATGCCAAAAACCCAGAATGGTCCGAAAGAGACGTGGTTTTTTTGAGTAACGGACACACCGTTCCGGCGCAATATGCCGCCATGGCTGAAGCCGGATACTTTGAAAAAGCCGAACTTATGACATTAAGGAAACTCGGCAGTCGATTACAGGGTCATCCCGAGCGAATTAAGTTACCAGGTATGGAAAGTACTAGTGGCCCGCTCGGTAGCGGATTATCGCAGGCGGCTGGCTATGCCTATTCGCTACAATATCTAGATAAGGCTAAACACCGTTTTACCTACGTCATTATGGGCGACGGAGAACTAGACGAAGGTAATATCTGGGAAGCGGCAATGTTCGCTGGTAAATATAAATTGTCACAATTGATTGCTTTTGTTGATAGAAATAATATTCAGTTGGATGGTCCGACCGAAGACATCATGCCGCTAGAGGATTTAAAAGCCAAATGGCAAGCCTTTGGTTGGCATGTACTTGAAATTGACGGAAATGACATCGAAGAAATTATAAATGCTGTTAATGTCGCCAAGGCAATCACTAATCGTCCAGTTGTTATCTTGGCTTATACGATTCCAGGCAAAGGCGTTGATTTTATGGAGTATGACTATAAATGGCACGGCGTTTCGCCGAATAACGATCAGGCAAGGGAAGCGTTAGAGCAACTGCGCACCCAAGACGTAAAAATAAATCGGGAGATGGCAAGAGGATGAGTGAGTATTTTTTAAATCCTGATCTTATGAGCGATCAAGTCAAACAAGAGCCAATTCGTGCCGGTATGGGACGAGGCCTAAAGGCAGCCGGTGAGGCTAATCCTAATGTCGTGGCTTTATGCGCGGATTTAACGGAAAGCACTCAAATTCATCTTTTTAAAGAAGCCTTTGAAGACAGATTTATTCAAGTTGGTATTGCCGAACAGAATCTAATTGCTGTTGCCAGCGGCTTGGCCCGGGCAGGCAAAATTCCTTTTGCCAGTAGTTACGCGGCTTTTAACCCTGGACGAAATTGGGAGCAGATCAAGACGACCGTCGCGCTTAACGAACAACCAGTCAAGATTATCGGCGCTCATGCCGGCATTAATGTCGGACCGGATGGCGCGACTCACCAAATGCTAGAAGACATCGCCTTGATGCGGGTACTTCCGAACATGGTCGTTGTCGTGCCTGGTGATAGCCTCGAGGCTGAGAAAGCAACCAAGGCGATTGCTGTCAATGGCAAACCAACATATATTCGTCTGGCACGAGTCGCAACGCCGATTATTAGTACGCCCGAGACGCCATTTGAAATCGGCAAAGCTTATGTTCTGCGCAATGGGGGTGATGTGAGTTTGATGGGTACTGGAGTAATGACCTATCAGCTATTAGTAGCGGCTGAAATTTTGGCGACCAAAGGCATTCAGGCCGAAGTCGTACATGTTCCGACCGTCAAGCCGCTTGATCACGATGTCATAATGTCCAGCGCTCACCGTACTGGGCGAGTCGTTACGGCCGAAGAGGCGCAGATTGCCGGAGGTTTTGGTAGTGCCGTCGCCGAATTACTCGGTGAAGTGTTACCGACTCCAGTTATGCGACTAGGTCTGAACGATCGATTTGGCGAAAGTGGTGATCCAATGCAACTATTCGATCATTTCGGCTTGACCGGCGAAAAAATGGCCGTAAAAATAGAAGATTTTGTGCGCAATACCAGCCAATATCATCGAATATAGGAGGATTTATGGCATTAACTATCGATCAAATTAGGGATAATACCGCCAGAGCTAGGCAATTAATGCAGCGTAGCCGAGACGAGCATTTTGCAATCGGTGCGTTCAATATGGACAATCAAGATGTCTTGATTGCGATAGCCAGAGCTGCTCGGAAGACTAATTCTCCCGTTATGGTTGAAGTGACGCATGATGAAGTCTCGGCCATGGGCGTGCAGAACGTGCGCGATTTGGTTGATAATTGCAAGCGTGAATATGGCGTCGAAATGTATATCAATTTGGATCATGGGCGCGATGTTGAGGTGGCTAAGCAGGCGATTGATGCCGGTTTTGAATTCATTCACATCGATATTTCCCAGGCCAATCATGACGCGTCAATGGATGAGATTATCGAAAAAACAAAAGAGGTCGTCGATTATGCCAAAGTAACTGGCGCATTAGTTGAGGGTGAACCGCATTATTTCGGTGGCAGTAGCAATCTTCATACCGAAGCCATTAATTATGAAGAAATAAAAAAATTCTTCACTAATCCAGAAGAGGCAAAGTCCTTCATAAAGGAGACCGGAGTTGACACATACGCCGTGGCAATAGGTAATTTACACGGTAAGTATCCGGTGCCTAAAATTCTTGATATTGAATTACTGAAAGAGATTAGGTCTTCAGTCCCTCAAGTATCTAACTTAAGTCTGCACGGCGGTAGTGGTACTCCGGCTGAATATTTCAAACAAGCGGCGGCAAACGGCATTAGTAAGGTTAATATTAATAGTGATTTACGCTATACCTATCGGACTAACTTAGAAAAGGTCCTAGCCGACAATCCCGATCAATATGCCGTCGTTAAGATTATGGAGCCTGTTCGTGAAGCGTTGCAGGCGGTTGTTGAAGAAAAAATCGCCGCCTTAGGCTGTGCTGGAAAAGCCGAGATGACAGCACACTTTAAGGGGATATCAAACTAAGATTGAACCACTAAAAATCGGTGAATGTTGAGGGCAATATTAAGGGGCGTAACTAGTGAGATATAAAGCTAAATCCGGTTTTACCATCGTCGAACTCCTAGTTGTTATTGTTGTCATTGGCATTCTAGCCGCCATTACCGTAGTCTCATACTCTGGAATTAGCAATCGAGCACTTAGTGTTAAGCTACGGTCAGAACTGGAAGGCATAGCCAAGATATTAAAAATGGATAGCGTACAGAGCGATACCGAATCCTATCCATCTTCTCTAAGTAGTGCTAATAACGGTGTAGGCATTCCAACTAGCGAAGGAACGACTCTAAGATATTATTACAACAACTCGATTTCACCGGCAACTTTCTGTGTAGAGGCTATAAATAATAATACTTACTACAAGGTAGGCAACGATAGTCCACCAACTGAAGGTGATTGCCTGGACTATGGCCTTATTAGTTACTGGAATTTAGATGAAAATACGGGAACGTCCGTAGCTGACAGTGGCAGCTCGTCTCATAGCGGCATCGCACAATCTGCCGCATGGGTCAGTGGAGTCAAAAATAGTGCCCTATCTTTCAATGGATCGAGTAACGTTAGTCTTGGAGACTATTCCTATAATTTTTCTAAATCTGAAGTAACTATATCCGCTTGGGTATACCCAACATCCACATCAAGCCGAAGAACTATTTTATCCTTGGGTAATAACTCACTACTTAACATCCAATTAGAGCTAGGTTTTGACTGCCTGAGCACCACCAGCGACCATTGCATAGCTTTAAATATTTCAGGGTCCGGTAAGGCCAGAACAATCGATGGTGCGTATAGTAATGATGAGTGGAGTCATGTTGTCTATACGAAAGATTCTTCTTCCCAGCATATATATGTCAATGCCATTGAAAAAGCCTTAAATATTGATAGTACCTATTCACTATCTGATAACTCGGCTGAAAAATTCATCGGACAGAGAGCACCGGGCAGTCAGGTTTTTATCGGTTCGATTGACGAAGTCCGTTTATACGACAGGGCATTGACCCAGGAAGAAGTCACTTCTCTATATAACCAAATGGCGCCCTAGATATACCAATTTATTCATTCATCAGCTATACTAAAACCAATGAAAAAAATTAGACTGGGCACTAATTCAGGCTTCACAATCGTCGAGCTCTTGGTCGTTATCGTCGTCATTGGCATCCTAGCCGCCATAACTATAGTTTCCTACTCTAGTATTAGTCAAAGGGCTACCGAAGCTTCACTTAAATCCGATTTATCTAATGCCACTAAGCAAATAGAACTATTCAAGGTCGCAGATGACAGTGAAGACTACCCAGGCTTGATAGATGACTGTCCTAGCCCAGCCTCCGGTAACCTATGTTTATTATCAAGTAACGGTAGCACCTATGACTATGAGGTGAATAACTCATCCAATCCCAAGGCTTATACCTTAATCATCACCGATAGCCTGGGTAATACCTCATACTACTCTAACAGTGGTTCAGCGCCGATCGCCGGCTTGCCCTCGATAAGCTGCGAAACCGGCTATATAGTCGTACCGGGTAGTGCTACCTATGGAACTAATGACTTTTGTGTCATGAAATACGAAGCTAAAATCCAAGGCAATGACAACGGCAACCAAGCCTACAACTCAGCCTTTGTACCGGAATCACGGGCTACTGGCACGCCATGGGTTAATATCTCGCAAACCAACGCCATTGCCGAAGCTGCAACCGCCTGCACTGGTTGTCACCTCATCACTGAAGCCGAGTGGATGACTATAGCCCAAAATGTCTTATCGGTTGCCAGTAACTGGTCCGGCGGTACTGTTGGGAACGGTTATATCTACTCCGGACATAATGACTCTGATCCAGCCAATGCTCTAGCCATATCCAATACGGAGGATGGTTACAGTGGTACCAATAATATATCGCCATCCAACCAGAGGCGCACCCTAGTATTAACTAACGGTGAAGTTATTTGGGACTTGGCGGGTAACGATTTGGAATGGACGGCCGGTACGGTTACCGCTGGCCAGCCTGGAGTGACTGGCGGAGGATTGGCTTGGCGTGAATGGACCGCAATTACCAATCCCGGAACGGTTTTACCAAACCCATCACCATCCAGTACTAGTTTACCCGGATCCAATACCTGGACTTCAGCTAAGGGTATTGGTACCATATTTAGCAATGCCGACGAGACAGGGATGCGTGCCTTTTATCGTGGTGGCGCTTGGCACAGTACCAGCTACGCTGGCGTTCTGGAATTGAGTTTAAACGGCTCGCCGAGCGAAACGGCCTCGAGCATAGGGTTCCGCGTTTCACGGTGATGTTTTTTCTATTTAATTAATAAATATATTTAACTAGTTTATCTCTTTTGCTCAATTGCCTCTAGTAGCGAAGCGTATGATTCCTTAAACTTCTCGACACCTTCTATTTCTAGGGACAGAGATACATCGTCCATATCGATGCCAACTAGCTTGAGTGCTGCGAGGGTCTTGTGGGCACTATCGATATCTATCATGGATATAGATTTGTCAGTTTCGGGCAAGTGATCTAATATCTTTGATATGGTTTCTT
>JAAXXM010000001.1:0-59721 GCA_013334475.1 Candidatus Saccharimonadota bacterium
TCGCGCTTTTCATCAATCGATAAACGATCATAAGCTGAATTGACTTGATCGAGCAGATTGGTTAATTGTTTTAATAGTGGTTGCATTAGCCTTCTAGCTCCCCTACTGCCCTCGAGAATTGCTCTCCCCTATCGGCATAATTTTTGAATAAACCAAAGCTTGCACTGGCTGGACTCAGTAATACTACGCTGCCCGGTTTTGCGATTTGGCTCGCTCGCCTAACTATCCTAGTGGCGGTCGGTTCGGTCATTATTTCATAATTAGAAAAGCCACCAACCTCGCAAGCATCAGCTATTCGAACTGCTTCGTTCCCGATTAATATCGCTCTAACGTCGTGTTTTTTTAACTCTTTTGCTAGCTCGGTAAAATCAGAACCTTTAGATGAGCCGCCCAAAATTATTACCTTTGGTTGATCAAAAGTCCGGAGTGCGGCGATTGCCGAACTAGGCGTCGTCGCGATACTGTCGTCATAGTATTTTACACCGCCGACTTCATCGACATATTCCAAACGGTGTGGTAATCCATGGAAAGCCGCCAGCCCTGCACTTATATTGTCGGCATCTTTGGTATATGGCCATACCGCATCAATCGCGGCACAAGCATTGTCACGATTATGCGGACCGGCAATCCTTAGACTGTCAACTGAACAAATTTTTTGTTCACCATAATAAAAGGCATCGTCTTTGATATGAGCCGTTTTTACATCGGGATAGCCGACCGTTTGTGCCTTGGACTTACTGGCAATACCTCGAGCGTATGAATTATTCTGGTTATAGACTAGAACGTCCGCCTCGGTCTGATACTTTGCGATGTTAGCCTTGGCTAAAACATACTCATCCATGCTAGAGTGAACGTCCAGGTGTTCTTGCTCGATAAATAACACGACCGCGACATGAGGAGATTTACCGAGATCCCATAATTGAAAACTCGATAATTCATAAACGACTACGTCACTAGCTTTAATCTGTTCAAATACGGTTAAAGCCGGTTGTCCGATGTTACCGACCAGCCAAACGGTTTTGCCGGCTTTACGCAAGATGTTAGCAATCAAACTAGCCGTCGTGCCCTTACCTTTACTACCAGTCACACCGATAATCGGCGCTGGACATTTGTCAAAAAATTCGTTGGTCGCCGACCATACTTTTCCGTCGGTTTTGATACTACTTGGACTGAGACTGGGAGTACGCACCACCATATCATACCCGTCTAATTGGCCGAACACGGCGGCACCAGTGACTAATCGTACGCCCGCTGGTAGTTCGATAGATAGCGGTTTTTGGTCAAAAACCGTCAGTTCGTTTTCGCCTTGCGCCAGCCAATAATTTAGGCTAGCTTCGCCCTCGACTCCATAACCGGCAATCGCGATCTTCATGATTATTCTTGATCCGCCCTTCGTTTCAAAACCTCAGATAACTTGTGACTATAACTATCAATCTGTTCCTGAGACAGGTCGCCGATACATCCAACGCACCAATAGCCGGTCTCGAGAAATTCTTTTGCGAGTCTATTGATATCATCCAAGCTCGAAGCCTTGATCCGATCAAGTGCTGTTTCTATAGGATCAATGGTTTCATTATTAAAATAGTACCCACCATACCAATCACAGAGCGAACGTACGGTTTGACCACGTAATTGATAACCGCCAATTGCATACTGTTTTGCGGCGCTTAACTCACTATCTGATATCTCGTTTATTTTTTTAAGCTCATCAACTATCAAATCGAATAACGCCTCGGCATTATCCGGCTTGACTCGACCATAAAACCTAAAATGTGACGTACCATCATTATCATTACCGCTCGAAGATCCCATAGCGTAACATATGCCCATTTTGCGAGCCTTGCCAAAAATCTTAGAATAAAAAGTTCCGGTCAATATATGACATAGCCCGCCCATAGCCGTCTCTTCGCTCTGGCTTAACTCGCGTGGAATGACTATATTAACCGCAAAAATCAAACTCTTCAAATCTTCCTTGAATATCCGTATCGGTGCTGACATTTTCGGTACGTACTGCTTGGATGGTAATCTTTCTCCGCTAGGCATGGACCAGGATTCTAGTTTTGAAATCGTTGAATCACGATGGGACGCTATATCTCCGGCAAGGATAAATCGCATATTCTTTAATGTATGAGTTTTATTGTAATGAGCGATAATATCGTCTAGCGTTACCCGATCAATAGTTTCGATCTTTTCTTGGTCAATCACCCAATCGCCACCCATCGCTATGTGAACCGTCTGCCATAGCAGCCTAGAGTAATCGCTCAATTTGCCAGTTAACTCTTCGCGAACATTGCCCTTCTCGGATTCGAGGATTTCCTTGGTAAATAGCGGGCTTTCCATGGCGATTTTCGTCAAATCAAGAATTCGTTCGTAGTCGATTATCGGCAGAACTGCATCATATATCATATTTATGGTAGAGGTATGAGCATTTAGGCTGGCACCGTTTTTTGTAAATTCTTGATAGTAAGCCTCCTGGGATGGATAAGTACCATTAGCACCAATCATCATATGCTCCATAATATGGCTCGTCTCTTCGATTGACCGATCAGAGTAGGAGTGACCAGCCCTGAACCCAAAATAACACGTGACGGCAGTCGAGCCGGGTACGTCTATCAGCAATCCTTTTGCGCCGTTATTCAGTTTTATCTCTTCGACAGTGTGCTTTAGCGGCATAACCGATTACTCCTTCTTGAATAAATCTTCGACTTTGGCATGCAGATCAACAATTTCTTGCTTATCATGGCTCGATACTGCCGCCAAAACCCAGGCGTCTTCATCAAAGAAACTTCGCGCTACTTCGATCATCCGCTCGGCCGTCAGGCTCTTGATCATTTCTGGTACTTTATCATAGTCACGAACGTAATCATTATCAAAATACCGACCATTATAGAAATTGCTAATTTGCGAAACAGTCTGCGCCCCCATCTGGTATCTACCTAGGGCAAACGATTTCGCGGCATCGACTTCGTCTTGTCTGATATTTCCATCGATTACATATTTTAATTCACGCGCTATGATGTTAAACAACTTCTCGGAAGATTCATGATTAACCTGACCAGTGATATCCCAACTACTGTTATAACTGCCGGTGCCGGTATAAGAGCTAACGTTATAGGCCAAACCCTTTTGTCTGGCAGAACCAAAAATACGTGAATGAGTCGTTCCGGTTAGGATATGGTTGAGATATCGCATTGCGCTCATCTCTTGTTCGCTTAGCTCTCGGTTCAAAATCATGAAAAGACCGAACGTCAGATTGGTCGCACTCTTTCGTCTGATAATTGTAGGGTGTGCTTTATGGAGATTATCATTTGGTACCGAGAATCTCTCGCCGCGCGGCAGTTCCATATCATCTATGACTCGTCTTATTTGCGATTTACGACCAGACAATTTGCCAGTTATAACAAACCGCATATTATCAGTCGTATGAGTTCGACGGTGATGTTCGCGGATATCTGCCAATGAAACATTAGCGATCGTGCCGAGTGATTGCCGATGCGTCAGAACGTCTTCGCCTAATAGTTGCTGAACGCGCGGAATCAGGATATGTCCATAATCATTAAGGTAATTAGTCAGTTCGCTCCGGACATTGCCTTTTTCGGCATCAAGTTCTTTGTTATTGAACCGAGGCTGACAAATTGACAACATCTGTAAATCCAAGATTCTATCCCATTCAAAATCAGCACAACTCGCCTCATAAACCATCGACAAATCACTAGTATAAGCATTGCGATCGGCGCCATTTTTTGTAAAGTCAAATTCGAATTCTTGTTCACTGCGGTATCTAGAATTAGCTCCGAAAGCTAAATGTTCCATCAAATGAGCGACCTGTTCGATATCCTTGGATTTAGCATATCTGCTACCAGCCCTGAACTGAAATTGAATACTCATCGTTGTCGCGTCCGGCACGTCAATCAGTAGTCCACGAGCACCGTTTTTAAGTCTAACTTCCTCGACCGTATGTTTCATTTTTTTCTACCAACTCTGCTTATCTACGATTTTTCTTACGATTTTGGCGCTGCGCTTTCTTTTTTTTGCGCTGCATATTTTTCTTTTTATTTATTTCGCTCGATGTTTTTGCCTTTTTTTCCTTGAAATCATGGTCACGATTGAGTTCACCGCCCGTGACTTCATTTACGCCAATTTCGACGGCATTTTCAGCTAGCTTCGTCAGTTCGGTATCATGCTCTTCTTCGGAGCGTACGAGGACATCGCTTTTCCTGACGTGCATAATAGCCCTTAGCACCTCGTCGCGCAACGTAGCCTGCAAACTATCGAATAGTTTTTGTGATTCGCTACGATATTCAACCAATGGATCGCGCTGTCCGACACTACGCCAGTGAATACCCTCACGCAAGTGTTGCATGTTCTCGAGATGTTGCATCCAAAGCGTGTCTAGAACCTGCAGATAAACTTCACGCTCAATTTTGCGCACGACATCAGCGCCCAACTCAGTTTCTTTGGCAAGATATAATTCACTGACTAATTGTTTGGCTTTTTCTAGTCTTAATTTGTCTTTTTTGATTTCGCCAACGGCTTTTAGATCGTTACTGCCGATTGGGAATATCGCTTCGAAATCTTCAATAAATTTCGGATTATTCTTCGCCGGCAACTGCGCCAAAATTGATAGTTTTTGATCAAGCAGTCGAATCATTTCCGGCTTAATATCGTCACCTTCCAAAATCTTGCGCCTGACAGTGTAAACTACCCGACGATGACGATTAATGACGTTGTCGTATTGAACAACATTCTTACGCGTATCAAAATTAAAGCCTTCGACTCGCTTTTGAGCTGCCTCTAGCGTTTTAGATACGGCCTTATTCTGAATCGGCATATCCTCATCGATACCCAATCGGCTCATCAAAGCCGCAATTCGTTCGCCCTGGAAAATACGCATCAAATCATCTTCGGTCGAAACATAGAACTGAGTCTCGCCTGGATCACCCTGACGACCACAACGTCCTCTTAGCTGATTATCGATTCGACGGGATTCGTGCCTTTCGGATCCGATCACGACCAAACCGCCCAGTTCAACCACTCCCTTGCCAAGCTTGATGTCGGTACCACGACCAGCCATATTGGTGGCTAATGTCACCGCACCTTTTTGACCAGCTTTTTCGATAATTGCCGCTTCACGTTCGTTGTTCTTGGCATTCAAGATTTCGTATTCGACGCCGTATTTATCAAGCCAAGAAGCAATCAGCTCATTTTTGACGATTGACGCCGAGCCAACCAAAACTGGCCGACCTTGCTTGTTTAGTTCAATGATTTTGTCGGCAATCGCTTTCAATTTGGCCTTTTCGGTCTTAAAGATCAAATCCTGTTTGTCAACGCGCACCACTGGTTTGTTCGGTGGAATTTGAACGACATCCAGGCTATAAATCTGTTGGAATTCTTCGGCCTCAGTAAAAGCCGTACCAGTCATACCTGATAGTTTTTTGTATAAACGGAAATAATTCTGGAAAGAAATCGTTGCTAGCGTCATGCTTTCTTGTAATACCGGCACGTTTTCTTTGGCTTCGATTGCCTGATGTAAGCCTTCGTTATAACGACGTCCTTGCATCAAACGTCCGGTAAATTCATCGACGATGATAACTTCGCCACTATTGGTTACGACGTAATCCTTATCGCGATTAAATAAAGTCTGTGCCCTCAAGGCCTGATCCAGATGATAGACCGATCGGACGTGCTCGGGACTGTATAAATTGCTGACACCCAGCATTTTTTGGACTTTTTCGACTCCTTGATCGCTAAGGGCGACGGTTCGATGTTTTTCGTCCATGATATAGTCGTCAGCCACCAGTTTGGCCGCGATTTTGGCAAATTGATAATAGCTGTCCGGATTCTCGGCTGCCGGCGCGCTAATAATCAGTGGTGTCCTCGCCTCGTCAATCAAGATACTGTCAACTTCATCGACAATAGCAAAATTGAGCGATCGTTGACGTAATAAATTCGTTTCGTTGACCATGTTATCGCGCAGATAATCAAAGCCGAATTCATTGTTGGTTCCATAGGTTATATCGGCTTCATAGGCCTCTTTGCGCGTGCAAGGTCTTAGGTGACGCATGCGCAAATCATCGTGCTTACCATTATCGAATTCCGGATCGAACAAGAATGATGCTTCGTTGATGATAACGCCAGTTGACAAGCCGAGGAAATGATAAATCCCGCCCATCCAGCTAGCATCACGCTGAGCCAAATAATCGTTGACCGTTACGACGTGAACACCCTTGCCATCAAGCGCGTTCAGATAGACTGGTAGCGTCGCAACCAAAGTCTTGCCTTCGCCGGTCATCATTTCGGCCACGTTGCCGTTATGAAGCACGATGCCGCCAATCAGCTGCGCGTCAAAATGGCGCATCTTGAGTACTCGATCGCCAGTTTCACGGACCAAAGCAAAAGCATCCGGCAGGATTTTGTCTAATGATTCACCTTTGCTAGCTAGCCTATCTTTTAGTATCGCGGTCTGAGCCTTGAGCTCTTTATCTGACATCGATTTATATTTGTCGGCCAAGCCGTTAATTATATCGACTCTTTTACTTAGTCCCTTTAGTATGCGTTTTTGTGGATCTCCGAATATTTTGGTCAAAACACCGCGCTTGTTAGCCATAACTAAAATCACTGCTCCCTATTTAAAAAATTCTGAAGTAAAAATACTCTCTTTACTATACTTTGTCGGGCGCGATTTAACAATAGATTGACTTCTTATAATTCACGTTGAAAACTGCGTTTGAAACGGCTCATCACGCCACGCTTGGCAATGTGAGAAATTTTCTTTTGTTTGTAGTCCCGCAGTTGATTGGTCAGTTTTGATTCCACGATATCGATTGCAGCTAATTTATTGTTGGTCGAATCTTTGGCGACGATTGTCTTGTCGGGCACATTCAAGATAACCTCGACCTCATATTTATTGCCATGGTCTTGATTGACTTCGGCAATCTTTACTTCGGCACTAACCGTAGCTCTAGCATGTTTTGGCAGATAACGATCCAATCGCCCGATTCTTTTCATGACATATTTACGCGTGACTTCGTCTAGTTTGAACGCCATACCTGTAATCTGGATTGATTCAATCATACTATCCTCCTTCGCCATAGGGGCGGATTATGTGCGCTTACAATACTATTATAACACTTCGCGACCACCGAGATACGGTCGGAGAACACCAGGTACGACGATATGACCATCTTCGGTTTGATTATTCTCAATAATCGCGATCATGATTCGACCTAGCGCAAAAGCCGTCGCGTCGTTCGTATGAATCAGCTCGAGATTACCATCCAATCGCCTAACCCGCGTGTTCAGGCGCCTAGCCTGATAGTCGGTCATATAATCAGCGGTGTGCGTCTCACGGTACTTGTCCTGGCCTGGCAGCCAAACTTCCATATCATAGCCACTGGCGTTGGGCTTACCGATGTCATAGGTGCATTTCTTGAGTACTCGGTAGGGTAGTCCGAGTTGGCTAATCAAATATTCCTGAATCGCCACGAATAGCATGTGTTCGCTAGTTCCATCTTCGGCTACCGTAAAACTTTCCATCTCCAGTTTATCGAATTGATGCATGCGGAAAATGCCTTCCATGTCTTTACCGTAGGCACCGGCCTCACGGCGAAAACTGGTCGCGTAACCGATATAACGCCTTGGTAAATCTGCTTCTTCGAATATTTCATTCGAATGCATACTGCCTAGCACGTGCTCGGCGCTGCCTTGTAGCCACAAATCATCGTCAACTAATTGATAACGTTCATCACGTGGCTCTAGCCTATCCATGGCATCATAAATATCAGTCCTAATAAGCAGTGGCGGCAAAATTGGCGTCATCGGTCGGGTATTGATGTTTAGGCTAGCCCCAGTCGCAATTTCTGATATTCTAGTCTCATCACTAAGCGTATTGATGACGAACTGGACGATTGCCAGTTGTAATTTGACTAAGTCGCCCTCGATATAAGCGAATCGGCTTCCGGCGACCTTGGCGGCTCGCTCTTTGTCTATCCAACCTCGGAGTTCGGCAATTTCGGCGTGATTACGTGGCGTAAAGCTGAATTGCGTCGGCTCGCCGACAACTTTCGAAACGACATTTTCATCCTCACTCTGACCGATTGGCACGTCTTTTAGGGCCATGTTCGGTACTTGTTTCAAAATAGCCGTGTACTGTTCTTCAACGTCTTTTAATTTCGGCTCAATATCAGCTAGCTCGGCCTTGATGCGCTTGCCTTCACTGACTAAATCCTCCGACGGCTTGCCGCCTTTGATTTTCGCTACGTTCTCATTGCGTTTTTCGCGTAATTCATCGACTTTCTGCTGCAATAATCGACGATCAGAATCAAGTTGCAGTAGTTGACCAATATCAACTTTATAACCTTTGTTTTTAGCATTATCTTGGACTGCTTCTGGGTTTTCTCTAATATATCGGATATCTAACATAGTGACTATTGTAGCAGATTTTTAGCTATTCGTAACGGAGAGCATCGATTGGATTCAGCTTGGCCGCTCGGCGAGCCGGCAAGGTTCCGGCCAGATACGCGATTAACATGACTACGCCCATTACTATTAGTAGGTACGTGATAGGAAATTCAATTAGCGTAAAACCCTTCAAATCCTTTAAAAAAGTCTGCGAAGCATAATTACTCAAACCGCTACCAACCACGTAGGCTAACGACATGCCGATAAGCGAACCCCAAAAGCCAAGCAATATAGCCTCGATACTGAACAAAATAAATACTCTTCCCCCACTCATACCGACCGCCTTCATTAGACCAATTTCTTTGGTTCTTTCCTGTACGGCCATGAACAAGGTATTAATAACGCCGAATGACGCTGCGAGCAGGGCGACAGCGCCGAACCCAATCAAAGCGTACGATATGGCATTAATTATAGTTGACACCGTGCCGATCCTATCTCTGACCGTCATGGCGTTATAACCAAGATCTTTTACCATATTTTTGACGTCGGTTATTTCTTTTTCGGTCATGCCTGACGAAATCGTCGCGACCACAGCATAATAATTATTCCTGATTGAATCCGGCATACCCTCGGTCGTAATATCATATAACTGCCTAGTCAAATGGTCGTTAATCATAAAACCACCCGAAGCCAGCAACGAGTCGTTCTGGACGCCGACGATCTTTGCCTCGACGGTCTGGATCAAACCGAGCGGCGTCTTGGCAGCAATAGTTAAAGTCTTGCCGACTGCATCAGTGTTATCCTTGAAACCTAACACACTGACATAACTAGGCAAAATATCTATTTGGTTATCGGTACTATTATTATCAGGCGCACTACCAGCCACGACATCGACTTTTATGCCATCGACCATCTGATTAACCGAAGCTAGCTGGTATTTCTTATCACTCGAACCCTGAATATAGCTGACTGTCGGAATTAGCTGTGGCGTCACTTTAGTCACTTTATCAACAGATTTGATTTTTGCTACGTCAACGTCGTTCATCGTATTAATCGTTAATCCAAATGTCGAGTTAGTCGATTGGTTCGGGTTATATTCTTTTGGCTCACTAGTCGGCGCGGAATTCATTCCCTTAGCTGTTACAATCAGTACGTTATCACCACCAAGTGTGCCAAGCTGTTTACTAATATAGTCGTTGACACCAGCATTAAGCCCGACCGTAAGTGTAATCGTAAATGAACCGATAAAAACCGCGACGATCGTCAAGATAGTTCGTAATTTATTGCGTTTTAGATTGTGGTTGGCGGTTGCGATAATATCTATGTATCTCATAGTTTTGCCTCCCTCTTCGTCACAATTTTGCCATCGCGCATATATATGTTTTCTTCGCATTTAGCGGCCAAATCAGCATCATGGGTTACGATAATCAAAGTTATACCCTTGTCTTTGTGCAGACCAAATAATAAATTCTCAATGACATCGCCGGTTGCAGTGTCCAGATTGCCAGTCGGCTCATCGGCAAAAATTATCGACGGATTGTTGACCAGTGCCCTGGCGATACAGACGCGTTGTTTTTGGCCACCCGATAAATCCGAGGCTTTGTTTTTCGCTTTATCAAGCATTTCAACCGCCTTTAGAGCCTCAAGAGCACGGCGCTTTCTTTCCCTCTTTGTAACGCCGGCGACTTTCAAGGGCAAAATCACGTTATCTAGCACCGTGTCATTTGAATTCATGAAAAATTGCTGGAATACAAAACCAAACTTTTCATTTCGAAGCTTGTCGAGTTCGTGCGACGTCATTTCTGAAGTATCGCTATCGTCAATTAATACACTACCCTTGGTCGGCTTATCTAGTAGTGCCAAGATATGCATGAGGGTCGATTTACCACTGCCAGATTTGCCTAATATCGCCAAGCTGGAACCATCAGAAATCTTAAAACTGACATCATGAAGCGCAGTAAAACTATTTTCGTTCTTGCCGTATGTCTTTGATATATTTTTCACCTCTATCATATGTCTATTATACGCTTTTTTTGGTGCTAAGGCGAGAATCTACCAACCGCCGCCGCCACCACCGCCGCCGCCACCGCCCGAAAAGCCACCACCACCCGAGCCGCCACTAGACGCGCTGTAGCTACTGGTTGTCGCGCTACCTGAAAAGTTTGACATTGACGAGCTAAAAGCTGCCGCGTTAAAGACACTATGTCCGATGTACCAGCTAGGCGCAGTGTTCTGCTGTTCGTAATATCTGCCCAAAACCTTGGTCCATTCTTTCTCGATGCCGAACAACACTGCATACGGCAAAACTCTTTCATATAGATGCACCAGCATCTCAACATCACTTGTATCAACCGGCGTTTTTTCGGCACCTTGGGGGCTTTGCAGGACTTTAATTCGATCTGCTTCGGCGTATTTTATATACATCTGTAGGCCCTTTAAGTAATCAAATAATTCACGGCCTTTAACAGATAAAGGTTTGGTTGAAATAATAATCCAACTACCGGCCGTCGTCATCAAAACTCCAATTATGATATTAAAAACACCAAATTCAGAAGACGCCGATAACATCCACATTACGAATGCCTGGATAGCCATCACTACGACCAAGCCAATCATAATGTTTTGTAGTTGTTTATCGATAATATAATAGCCACTTTGTTGAGCGTCAGCTTTTACGTTTTTGTAAGCTTTTTTGAGTAGCCGCGAAACTTTGTAGTCAAACCCGCTTGGATTAATTTCATATTTTGCGCCCTGAATTGGGTCATCACCAAATAAAGTCGTAATTATCAACTTTTCGGTCTCGTCCAAACCCTTATCATTGACAAATTCCAGGCTATACTTCGCTCTACTAAATAATTTCTTTTCAACCTCAATAATCCGCAAATTATGACGGACCGCCAAATCAATATATGTTGCGGCGGCCCAGGTTGCCTCTTTACCATTAATCACCGACGATAACGCCACGTTAATGCCTTTAGGCGGCAAGTATTCTGGAACAATCGTGCCACGACCCTTAGCACCACGACCACGAGTTATTTTTAAGCTAGTTAAAATAATCAGCAAAATTGATCCAATAATGGCTGATATTACAAAAGAGTATTTCGCCAAAAAGTCTGCCACCGTCATCTTGTATTCAGTAAATGTATGGGGATTAAAACCCGCCACAATTGTCATATTATCGCCCATGCCCAGATTTGTGACACTGGCCGTAATTACGTCACCGAACTTAGTAATTGCACATTGGCTATTAGACTCAAATTGACCATAGTAGCAAGCGTTTTTATTATTAACTTGACTAATTATTCCTGACCCAAGATGTAATCGAGCTGTTATATTATCAAATTTCTGACTCCAACCGGTGCCATTAACGTCCCAGTAGAACTCATCGTCATTAGTATTAGCAAAATAACGCGTCACATCAGTTTGTGAATATTTAATAACATAAGTTCTAGCACCGTGAACATAAGTCTCGCTATCACCAATCCGCAAAATTAGATTAGAATTGCTCCAATAAGTCGAGTAATTTAAGCTACTATCATTTTGATCAGTAACCGATTCGACATTCAATTTAGTAGTGTGATTGTCGTAATTAGCGATAAGCACCCTCTCTATGCCATGATTTTGATCATATTCCGGGAACTGGGCTGTGATTTTTTCAATCGTTCGCAGAGTTGAATGCCCGTTATTATCTTTATCTAAATAATAATCAGCCTGAAAATCCGTAATCGTGAAATCATTAACATCAGCATGTGTTGGATTTATATTTAGTACCGCGATCAAAGCTACCGTGATCAGACCCAAAATAAATCGTTTCATAATGCTATTGTAGCAAAAAATGTCTATTTGATTTTTATATCAGAGTAAATTTCGCGTGTTGTATTGTCGATTTCGGCCCTTAGCTGTGGAAATGGCACACCTTCGCGAGCCGTCACGCCTTCGAATATCCAAAATACGCGTTCGCTAAATCCATAACCGCAAGCTGGCGGCATGCCGTATTCTAGCATCTCAACAAAATCGATATCTAGCATCATCGCTTCATCATCGCCAGCCTCACGCATCGCCTGTTGTTCGACGAATCGGTTTAATTGATCAATTGGATCATTCAACTCAGAGAAGCCGTTGCCCAGTTCGGATCCGGCAATAATCGGCTGGAAGCGCTGGACAGTCTGTTCGTTACCAGGATTACTTTTTGCTAGAGGGCTAATGAACTTCGGCGTATTGATCAACCAGACCGGACCAACAACATCACGACGAATATTTTTCCAAAGCTTATCAATACCGCGCGCCCGATTCTCGGTCTTCTCGACCTCTAATTTGTTATCGGCCAAAGCTTGTTTGACTTCATCAAGACTGCTTTTATAAACATCAATGTTATATCGTTCACGAATAACCGTTTCATAATCCCAAATTTCCCAAGTTTTACTCATATCGACATCTTTGCCGTTTAGGTTAAACTGTAACTTGCCAAAGGCTTTTTCTAGCACGAATTTATACATATCTTCCATGAATTTCATGCCGTCCTGCCAGTTCGCATAGGCCCAGTACCATTCCATCGCGACATGTTCAGGTAGATGCTCGTCACTATAGTTTTCGTTTCGAAAACGCGGACCAATATCATAAACTTTCTCAAAACCTGCACCAATCAGGCGCTTCAACGGCAGTTCGTGGCTAATACGCAAATAGAAATCCTGATCAAGTGAATCCATATGAGTCACGAATGGGTTCGCGTCAGCTCCACCGGTCGTATGTTCTAGTACTGGAATGTTTATTTCGATAAAATCATTCTGGTTCAGATAGTCCCTTGCGGCTTGCCAAAATTTAGATCGTCTAACGAACCGATCACGAACGTCCTGATTAACATTCATATCAACATAACGACGACGCATGCGCTCTTCTTTGTTCGTAAAGCCCTCGATGGCACTTGGCATCGGGCGAAGTGCTTTGGTCAGCAGTCTCAGTCTAGTTAACTCAATTGATGTTTCGCCAGTTTGGGTTTTTATGACTTTTCCGGTTCCTTCGACAAAGTCACCGCTATCAAGTAGCGACAACTCATTCATTCCCAATTGATTATTTGAAGCGTCAAGCCCAGCCGTAATATCCGATTTTAAAAATAACTGGATCTGACCGCTAAAATCCTTGATAACGATAAAAGCTATCTTGCCAAACTTACGGATACTAATAATCCGACCAACAACTTTGACCGTTTGGCCTTGTAGGTCTTCGAATTGATTAGTTATTTCGCTCGCTTTGTGAGTCCGACTAGACTCCGCGGGATATGGATTAATTCCTAAACTTTTTAGTTCGTCTAGTTTACGTAAACGTTCATCTCGATAATCTTTTAGTGTTGCCATAACTTACAACATTATAGCAAAGATTAATAAATCTTGGTGATCTCGTATTCGATTTCGCCCTTGACTGTCCTAATGACTGCCTTGTCACCGACTTTTTTGCCAAACAGAGCTACGCCGATTGGCGACTCGTTGCTAATCCTACCTTCTAACGGATCAGCCTCAACCGGTCCGACGATAGTGTATGAAACTTGTTTTTTACCAGTCTTTAGATCAACTGTACTACCTAGATCAACCTTGGTTTTACTGCCAGCCTTAATAATGTTAGCATTCAGTAAAATATCTTCGATTTCCGCGATACGAGTTTCAACGACGCCTTGTTCTTCGCGCGCGACATCATATTCGGCATTTTCGCTTAAATCGCCGAAGTCTCTTGCCTCTGCGATTTTGGCAGCAACTTCTAATCGGCGGCCCTTTAGACCTTCTAGCTCTTTTTCTAATTCATTCTTGCCATCGATTGTAATCTGATAAGTCTTTTTCATAAATAATACCTCTTTTTAGGCACAAATGGTGCTTCTATGAGCACCAAGCACGCTATATTTAGCGCAATTACTGTAAGTTATTTTACAGTCAGTTTAGTGTATCAAGCGACCAACATCGTGTCAATATTTTTATTTTTTACGAAAAAATCTAAATCTAGTGAACAATAAATAATATATAAAACGCTAAGGCGTTCTTGATCATGTGCAGTAAAACCGAAGCCCAAATACTGCTGGTGTATTCCCTCAAGGTACACAAGACCAAGCTCAGCGCGAACGTGTCGAAAGCCAGATTCCAGGCACCATGCACAAATCCAAATACGACACTGGTCAATATTGTCGCTAACCATAGTGGCATATCTCGCCTCAATCGACTGAACAGATAGCCTCTGAATAAAGTCTCTTCGGCAAGCGGTGCTACTACAACCAACATGATAAATGCCAGAACTAAATCAAGACTATGGCCAAAATTGCCGAATCCAGTATTTTGCACCTGTTCGGGGTTGAACCATGGCAATAGATGAGTTGCCGTCATGAGCAAAATTGAAGACAAGATAATATATATTACGAAACCGGCGGGTGCGATAAGAATATCCGTCCAAGTCGGTAATCTCGAAAAACCGAGATCATTCAGACTTGGCTTTTTTCTGGTTAAGATGTAGGGCACGCCAATAATAATCATAGCTGAGATAACGTAAAGTAACACAGCAAGTACCGTACTTAGCACGTTTTCATTAATTGATTCGAACGATAAGCCTAGCCGACCGAACAAATAATAGCCGAGCGCAATAATCATACTAGCCACGTACATGCCAACAATCATCCATGCCGGCAGAACTATTGCCGAGCGTAATAATAGTTTTTTAGAATAATTTCGAAACATCAGCAATCGTAACTAATAAAGTTAATACCATCAGAACGTAAAAGCCAATCGCCTGAATTGATTCCTCTGTTTCTTTGGTCAGTTCTTTTTTTGATAAACGATAAACAGTCATCGTGAACCATCTTCCACCATCTAACGCAGGAATAGGCAGAATGTTCATAATAGCCAAATTAAGTGATATTATAGCGGCCAGCAAAAATACCTGAACCGATCCAGATTGAGTCGCAGCCGGGAACAAATACGTGAATATGCCGATTGGACCAGTCGTCGTTTGCGACACGTTGGCTAGGTTCTGTTTTGCCTGCGTGCTGGTGCCAGTATCCGGACTGAATTGTCCGAAAAAGCCGGTCGTCAAATTATATAAGATATCGCCTAGACCCTGGACAGTCGCCCAGGTCAGTTGGACCGTATCGACAAAACCGACGATCGGTGCCGACCAAGTCGATTTGATAAATTGACGCTGCGCCAAGCCTGCCCCCAGAATACCGTTATCGGTCTTGGTGCCTAGATCAATTTCTATCGTCTTGTTCTGCCCGTTCCGTCGATAAGTCAATTCAATCGTCTTGCTCTCGTTTTGTTTAATGAGCGTGATTAACTCGTCGGTCGAACCAACTACCTTGCCATTAAAGTCAATTACCTCATCGCCAACCTTAAGGCCGGCTTTTTGAGCCGGCAGTTTATCACTAATACTCGATAATTGAACTGGATCATTAATAACCACAGCATCGCTTTTGATATAAAACTGATTCGGTATCATCTTTGGCAAGCCAAAAAGCGTAAGGCCGGAAATAATCACGAAAGCCGCCAGCCAATTCATCGCTACGCCAGCGAACAAAATTTTTGTTTTCTGCCAGTAGCTGACCGAGCCATAATCACCCGCTTTGTCGGCTGAGTCGTATTCGCCTTTGAATCGTACAAAGCCACCGAGTGGCAGCCAATTAATCGACAACAGGATTTTGTTTTTTAATTTTTTAGCCCAGGCTCTTGGTGGAAAGCCGATACCGAATTCTTCGACTACCACGCCACTACGCAAAGCTACGATCGCATGCCCTAATTCATGAATAATAACCAAGATGGTTAAAACGATCAGACCGATAATTATTCCCAAAAATACTTCCACCACTAGCCTCCAAAGCGACGTGAACGCTTACTAAACTCCTTAATTATGTCTGTAACATCGGCCACCTTCATATCTGGCCATAATTTATCGATAAACATCATCTCACTATAGGCCACTCGCCACAACATAAAATTAGATAACCTTTGTTCGCCGCTGGTCCTGACGACTATATCAATCGGAGGTATTTCTGGCGCATAAATATTTTGGCTGATAAGTTCAGGCGTAATATCATCGGCTTTGGCGCCGGTTTTAATAATATTTTTGACCGCGTCAGCTATCTCAAGCTGACCGCCATAATTAAAGCAGACCGCTAACGTCCCAGCCGTGTTATGGGCTGTTGCCGACTCGGCGCTATCAATCGATTCGAGAATTTTTTTATCAACGCCGTCACGCGAACCTATAATCACCAATTTAATATTGTTTTCGATGAAAATATGTAAATCCGACATCAATAATTTGAGCATCAGACTCATAATTTTGTTCACTTCGTCTTGGCTGCGCTTCCAGTTTTCAGTGCTAAAAGCATAGACCGATACAAAATGAACGCCTTGCTCGAAAGCGGCCCGTATGACTTCTTGGACCGCGTTGTAGCCCGCCATGTGGCCCTCATACACCGGTAATCCATATTTCTTCGCCCAACGACGATTACCATCGAGAATGAACCCAATATGATTCGGAATTGTCAAAACCTCGGTCATTAGATAGTTAAGATTTCTTTCTCTTTAGCCTTAAATAAATCATCAACTTTAGCGTTGTGATCAGCCATTGTACTATCAATCAGTTTTTCGACTCGCTTTAAATCGTCCTCGGATAATTCATTGACCTCTTTTTTACGCCTAGCGTCTTTTTGAATGTCTTGGCGAATGTTGCGCATAGCAATCTTTGTCTCTTCGACTTTTTCGCTAGCCTGTTTGACGATTTGTTTGCGACGTTCTTCGGTTAGCGGCGGTACCGGCACGCGAATCACTCGGCCGTCATCGCTTGGGTTAAAACCCAGACTCTGATCAGCTCGTATAGCCCCGCTAATGGCAGTGATATTACTTGGATCAAATGGCGTGATGAGTAGCATCTGTGCCTCTGGCGCCGTAATATTCGACACCTGATTAAGTGGCATGATCGTGCCATAGACTTCGACCTTGACGCTATCTAGCTGACCTGGATGCGCTCTACCGGTGCGAATCTTTTTCAGCTCTTCGGCAAAATGGTTAATGACTTCATTGAATCTTTGTTCATAAGGTTTCATATCAAACATAGTGTGTCTATTGTAAACGATTCATGGGATATTATCCAGACAGGCTCAAATAAAATGACCGCGCATATACCATAGCGCGGTCATAATATTTAATAAGCTTTGCCTATTCGTTGACACCCAATTCAAGACGCTTGAATTGTCTGATAATTAAGTTTTCACCGGTTTTAGCGATATTTTCTTTGACAAAATCCGCTACGGTCTGTTTGTCATTATTGAAATAAGCTTGATTAAGCAATACTTGTTCGTCGAAGTACTTCTTGACCTGGCCATCTACGATCTTATCAACCATATTAGCTGGCTTGCCTTCGGCAACAACTCGTTCCCTGGATTCAGCCTTGACTCTTTCGATTTCAGCTTTTGGAATATCAGCTTCGCTGACATAAGTTGGCGCCATCGAAGCGATTTGCAAAGCAATTTCGTGCGCAAATGACTTGAAATTATCAGTCCTGGCGACGAAATCGGTTTCACAGTTGACCTCAACGACTACGCCGATTCGACCACCGTGCGAGTAAACCTCGATCAAGCCTTCGCGAGCTTCACGATCGCCTTTTTTCTCGGCTTTAGTGACACCTTTTTTGCGAAGTGCCTCGAGAGCCTTGTCAAAATCTCCACCAGCTTCAACCAAGGCGACCTTGGCATCGGTTAGGCCAATACCGGATAGTTCTTTTAACTTTTTGATATCTTCAACCGAAACGCCCATCCCTATTTCTCCTTTTTATCATTAATGACTGGCTTGCTCGATGAGTCACCTTCTAAAATGGCGGCTTTGGCATAATCAAGGATAAGTTGAACACCCTTGATAGCATCATCATTGCCAGGAATAACGTAAGAAATTGGTGTTGGATCAGCATTGGTATCGACAATCGCCACTACTGGAATATCAAGCACGTTAGCCTCTTTGACGGCATTAGTATCACCGATAACATCAACCACAAAGACGGCGCCTGGTTTGCCATTTAGGTCCTTGATACCACCGTAACGGGTATTAAGTAGGTCAATTTCTTCCTGATAGCGTTGAACTTCAAGCTTGGAATAGCGTTTTTCCAAATCACCCGAAGCCATACGGCGCTCGAGGTCTTTTAATTTCTTAATTTGCTGATTGACGGTCGTAACGTTAGTCAAAGTACCGCCTAGCCACCTTTCGGTAACATAAGGTTGGTTGGTTGCTTCGGCCGCGGCTTTAACTAGCTCTTTGGTATGCTTTTTCGTACCGACGAACAAAACTTTTTTGCCGCTTGATACTACTTTGGTCAGAAATGGCAGGGCCTTTTCCAGACCTTCGACAGTCTTGGCCAAATCGACGATATGGCTTTCCTCTCGTTTACTGTGAATATATGGCGCCATTTTAGGGTGCCAGCTGCTTGTTTTGTGTCCAAAATGAACACCGGCCTCAAACAAAGCCTTCATATCGACATCTACTGCCATCGATATAACTCCTTTTCCTTCACCTAGGCGCCCGAATTATCAGGAGTTATCGCCCAGGTTGCTTCATTAAATTTATTTACTTGGCAATTATACCCTGTTACGAGAGATAATTCAAGTACCGCCCACGTAACACCTCGGCCGCCGGGTCCTGTAATTTTTCCCAGTATAACGTTAGCCGGACCTCGGATTGCTCGGTGTCGAGGCGGCGGCGAACAAAAATAGCGATTTTACCTTTGACTTTTTCGACAAAAACAGATACAATACTTCGGTATGAAAAGTAATATTCACCCAACCGATTATCGCCCTGTCGTATTTAGCGACGAGGCTGCTGGTTTTCAGTTCTTGACGCAATCAACCGCGCAAAGCTCTGAAACAATTAAATGGGAAGATGGCAACGAGTATCCACTCGTCAAAATCCATGTCTCTTCTGCTTCTCACCCGTCGTTCACCGGCGAAGAGAAGATTATCGACACCGAAGGCCGTGTCGATAGGTTCAAGGCTAAATTTGCCGCCGCTGAAGCTCGCAAAGCTGCTCTTGTCAGCAAAGCCAAAAAAGCTCGCGCACAAAAAGACAAAAAGACCGACAATTAACCTAAATTACGAAACAGACTGCTTTATTCAACTTTAGCAGTCTTTTTTGTTACAATGAATATAGCCAAATCAAATTTATGACTAAAATATCTCTAAATCTCGAAGACCTACAACGCGAAAAAGCCGAAATCGTGGATTTTTTGTCTAGTCCATCGGCTTATCAAGATCCTAGTTTTTCAACCAAGAATCGACGCATGCTCGAGCTCGACCGCTTAATTGACAAAGCCTCCTTGCGTCACAACCTCGAAAAACAACTCATTGAAGCCGACGAACTAGCGCTAGGTAGCGATGAGCTGGCCGAAATCGCGAAAGAAGAAGCTGCTACGATCCGCGAACGTCTCGCCACAATCGAAGACGAGCTATTTATCATGCTCGCGCCAAAGGACGTCAACGACGAAAAGAATATCATCGTTGAAATCAGGGCTGGCGCCGGTGGTGACGAAGCCAGTTTGTTTGCCGCCGAACTTTACCGCATGTACCTACGTTACTGTGAAACCCATTCCCTAAAAACCGAGCTGATCAGCGAGAGTATGAATGATAGCGGTGGTTATAAGGAAGTTATTTTTGGCGTCAATGGCGACGCGCCATATTCAAAATTGAAATTTGAATCCGGTGTACACCGCGTCCAGCGCGTGCCAGCCACCGAATCCCAAGGACGAATTCATACCAGCACCGTGACTGTTGCCGTACTGCCAGAGGCCGAAGAAACCGACCTTGAAATCGACCCGAATGACCTTCGGATAGATATCTTTCGTTCCGGCGGACACGGCGGTCAAAGTGTCAATACGACTGATAGCGCCGTCCGGATTACCCACATCCCGACTGGCATGATTGTCATTAATCAGGACGAGAAATCACAGACTAAAAACAAGCTCAAGGCCATGAGCGTCCTTAGAAGTCGCCTACTTCAAATCAAAATTGATGAAGAACAAGCCAAACTAACCGCCGAGAGACGTAGCCTAATTGGTTCTGGTGATAGAAGCGAAAAAATCCGTACCTATAACTTCCCTCAGGACCGAATTACCGATCACCGAATCGGTTATTCCAGAAGTAATATTTATGGCGCCATGGATGGCGATATCGACGATCTAATCGAGCAACTTCAGAAATATGAGCGAGAACTCGCCATCAAAAACGCCTCGAATTAAAGATTGGCTCGCATCGGCTGACTCCGCCCTCAAAAACGGCGGTATTACGACTAGTAGGCTCGATAGCGAATTGATATTATCCAAGATATTAAAACGCGATCGAACATTTTTTCATGCGCATCCAGACACATTACTATCAAACAGCGATAGACAACAGGCTGACTCGATGATAAATAAAAGACTCGACTACGTACCAATTGCCTATCTCATTGGAACGAAAGATTTTTATGGGCGCGAATTTATAGTCAATCCAAACGTTCTAATTCCCCGACCCGAATCAGAAGAAATAATTTCGAGCGTATTAGACATCATAAACAACAACTACCGAACGCCGATTAATATCATAGATGTCGGCACTGGCAGCGGCTGTTTGGGAATTACTATCAAGCTTGAGGCGCCTCAAACCAACGTCACATTAAGTGACATTAGCGAATCGGCATTATCAGTCGCCAAAGATAACGCCAACAACCTAGGCGCTGACGTTGATTTTGTGGTCAATGATTTACTGTTCGGATTTTCAAATTCATTCGATTTAATTGTCGCCAATCTGCCATACGTTAGTAAAAATTGGCCATCCAGTCCATCAATCAAACACGAACCGGATTTAGCTTTATTTGCTAATAATGATGGCCTAGAGTTAATTAATATTTTATTGAATCAAAGCCAAAAAGCTCTAAAGGCATCCGGTTTTATTGTCCTCGAGGCTGATCCATGCCAACATCCGGCTATCATTGAATACGCTAAAAATCTGAATTTACAGTTTATACAACAAATTGATTACGTGGTGTGTTTTAGACAACAGCCTGATAGCCATTAAAGGCTAGTACCAACAAGGCTATGATACTGATCGTAAATATCATCGGAAAAGCCACATCCGTCAGTCTAATCTTGCCATTATGGTAATAAGAATCATAAGATTTATAGACCAAAAAGCCCAAACTGAGGCTAATTATCGATACCTGAGGCAAAGGCACATCGACTATAAATGGCAATTTATAGGCAATCGTCCAATGATAGGTCAGCCAGCCAATCTCGGCCAGTATTAGTCCCCAAACCAAACTCAAAAACATGCTATGACTTTCTTCGTCATAGCTGCCGAGGACATGTCGCGCCGTCGCATAACCAATCAACCACACAATCACAACGACCGCTGATGACCACCAGCCATATAGCATCATGTAAACCGCCGTCATGCCCACGAACAATGCCACTGCCGCCTGCAAGGCAACATAGACTCGCTTGGACTGCGGTTTTAGTAATAGCAGCCATAATATATATAAAGTCGCCAAGATAAGTTGAATTAATATCGTCGTCGAATCAGACGCACCGCCCATTCCGGCCATATACAAAAAAGTTACGTAGCTAACATTGACTATCGCACTGACAAGGTTAGTCTGAATATTAGCAAACCAGAATCGTGGCCGAACGGCAAAAACCCGCCACATGCTCAAAACTACCAGACCAAAAGCCATTAGTAGCGATCCGGTCACCCTGATGATAATTACAAAAGCCAGCGCCAATGCGACGTTCAAAATTACATAGATCAGTTCGTTCAAAAACGAGCGACGTTTTACTATTCTTAGAAACTCCATATCTCCTACAAGTATATCATGCCGAAATTAATTATTTGCAACCGATGAACCGATAATTATCACGAATTTCGTATCACCCGTGACCGATATCGGAGGAGTCGTCGTCTTGAGGGTGACACCATATTTCTTCGCTAGTGCGCTGGCGGTCGCCGAATTGTCACTACCGATATGATAGATTTCAATCGCGCCGTAATCACCCGCCGGAGCATTGCCGACATAAGTCACATTATAACCGTCACTAGTCAACTTATCGGCTTCCGTTTGGCCTAATCCGGCCGTATCCGTACCATTAAAGACAGCGATTGGCGCTGATTCCCGAATTAGTGGGTTGCTCGACATACTTTTACCAAGATAATCCCTGATATCGCCATATTCATAAGTACCGGCCTTTGGCATAACGACGCTCGAACCATTTATCATGCCGGTAGTCATTAATTGATTGTCGCTATCAACGAATGTCAGGGTATGAACATCCTCGGCCTTGATAGTATTAGCCACATCCATTAGGGTCTTGATTTCATCGGTTTGTATATTAGTCCTCAGATTATCACCGAGCGCATCGATTAGTTTGGTGACCGCCCCAAGATCAGTCAACACGCCTGTCGTCATAGCTTTTTCTTTGAAAGCAATCAAGATTTTTTGTTGGTTCTTTTCCCTATCAAAGTTTGAATTTGCCAAACCGTAGGTCGGCGCCACGTCACCTCGTGCCATCGATAAGAACAAAGCATGTGTACCGTCAAGGTGCTGAATACCGTTGTCATATTTGACGTAATAACATTTATAGTTGCAACGCCAGTCAAAATTTCGATCCAAGATGCCCGGCGCACCGTTGCTGCCCTCAATATTAACGTCAACCCCACCAACTGCATCAACCGCTTGTTTGATAACCGTATGGTCAGCATGAATACCGTATTGAATGTCGATACCCAAGATGTCGCCGATAAACTTCTGGGTTTTTGTTAGTCTATCCTGTTCGTCCTGAGCCGTCGTGCCATCGTTAGAACAACTAAAATATTCATTGATTTTGCCGGCATAACCAGAAAAACACGCCATGCCATACTGCACATATAAATCTCGCGGCACATTAAAGACATAGGCATTCTTATTAGTTTGGTCAACGCTGATAATTAATATTGAATCAGTCAGGGCTGCACCGGCATGACCTGGGTCATCTTCTGAGGTACCGACTACCAAAAAATTACTACGACCATTAGCGTCCTGCTTGAGCGGATTGTTGGCTAGAATATTGAGTATATTCCCCTGCAAAATACTGCCACTAGCATTTAGGACTTTATAGCCAAGATACCCGCCGACGCCGATTCCAACCAATAACAGTAGTATAAATAACCATTTGATGATTCGCCTAGCTAGACTCTTTGGTCGCTTGACCCTACCTTCAAGTTTTCGACGCTGACGACGCGATAACTTTTTAGTCGGTTCCTTAGTTTCGTCAATCAATCGTAATGATTCGTCAATATCCGAATTACCGCTACCGATCACACGATCAGAATTAACGTCGCCCAACTGCCTAACGGCTTGCGACTCTTCGTTATGTAGAACCCGGGATTCCAAACCACGCGCGATACCGTCTTGGTCATTTTGGCTGTGCAAATCACCTAACTTCTCGCCAGCACGTCGAGGAATAAAACCATCTAATGATGAATGTCGTTTTTTCATAAATACTTATATTCTATAATACCGAACTTAGAGATATATTAAAACCCCAAAAAGCTTGAGTTTATCCTATTTAATACTGTCAATTGAGGTCTAGAAAGTGTATAGTTTATTTAATGGAGAACACATATTTCCGACGCCATCCGTTTTTGAAAGATGCACTTAATATTATCGCTTTCGTTTTGTGCGTGCTTGTCGGAACCGTGCTAATAAATTCTTTCGTTTTCAGAAGCTTCAGCGTACTTGGACCAAGCATGGAAAAGACCCTTTATACCGGCGATAGGCTGATTGTCAATCGGATTCCGGTAACCGTTGCTCAGATCGAAGGTAAGACTTATCAACCAGACCGTGGTCAAGTGATAGTATTTCGCAATCCGCAATACGCCAGTGGTATCGGTGACGAATATATAGTAAAAAGAGTGATTGGATTCGGTGGCGAAAGAGTAGTCGTCAAAAACGGTAAAATAACCGTCTATAATGACAGTCATCCTAAAGGCTTTAACCCAGACGACGATAATCACGGCGAGCCAGGTTCGCCTACAACTGGATCAGTCGATGAGATCGTTCCAGATGGCGAATTATTTGTTTCAGGCGACCATCGTCAAGGAAACTTTTCGTATGATTCACGCAACGGACTTGGCACTATTCCTCTGTATGACGTAGTTGGACCAGTCTGGCTAAGAATTTATCCGTTCAACAAAATTAGAACTTTTTAATTATCCCAAGATATCCTGGAGCTGCTTTAATTCGGATTCATTCTTGAAAGCAATCGTAATCTGACCGGCACCTTTGGAATTAGTACGAATTTTGACAGACATATTGAGCTTTTGTTGCATCCTGTCGATTTGATTTTGATACGGACTTTCAGTCATTTCCTTGGCCGCCGTATTGCCTTCGGCCTGCTTCTTCTTGAGATCGACTACGAATTGCTCGGATTTTTTTGAAGTCCAGCCTTCTTCGATGACCCTCGCCAAGACTTTTTTCAAAATACCTTCGTCTAGCCCAATCAGTGGCCTGACTTGACCTTCAGTGACTAGACCCGTCGCCAAAGCTTGTTGGACAAAATCCGGCAGCTTGAGCAGTCGCAATTTGTTACTGACGGCACTAACAGATCGTCCGCCGACTCTTTTGCCAATGTCTTCTAGCGTCAAATTAAACTGGTCGCGCAATTTGGCGTAGGCAGTCGCTGTTTCCATGACATTCAAATCTTCACGCTGCAAGTTCTCAATCAGTGATATTTCTAATTTATGCTGATCGGACAGAGTGCGCACTAGCGCCGGAATCTTATCGACTCCAGCTATTTTGGAAGCGCGGTATCGACGTTCACCGGCAACAATTTTATAACCGCCCTTATATGGCGCAACAATTATCGGTTGTAATACGCCATGTTCCTTGACCGAAGTGGCCAAGTCCGCCAGACTATCTTCATCAAAAACCCGACGTGGCTGATCGGGATCGGCCACGATCTCGTCGATCTTTATGTGACGCAAATCACTGACTTGCTGATCCTGTGAGGCTGTCGGGTCGAATGACTCATCCAGCAGTTCAACTGGTATTAGTGATTCAAAGCCTCGACCCAAACCACGTTTTGAGTTACTAGATACCGGCACGATTAATCACCTCCTTAGCTAATGCTTTATATGCTCTGGCGCCCTTCGAAAATCGATCATACGCTCCAACCGGCAAGCCATGACTTGGTGCTTCGGCTAAACGGATATTACGCGGGATAACCGAATTAAATACCTTGCCAGGAAAATGCTTTTTGATTTCTTCATGAACCTGACCGCTAAGAGTCGTGCGTGAATCCATCATGGTCGGCAAAACCCCGAGTAGTTCCAGCGTCGGATTCATAGCCTTGCGAACCAGCTTCATGGTTTCGAGTAATTGACCAAGCCCCTCCAGTGCATAAAATTCGGCCTGAACCGGCAAAAGAACATAATTGGTCGCCACTAAACCATTTACGGTTAGCAGGCTCAAACTGGGCGGACTATCGATGATAATAGCGTCAAAATACAGTTCGCTATTTTCAATCGCCGTTTTCAATTTTGAGAATCGCTTATCAGCTTGAGCTAATTGGACTTCGGTGTTAGCCAAAAATGGCGTTGCCGGTGCTAGAAAAAATTTATCGTATTTAGTCGGAACGATTACTTCATCTAATTTTGCTTCACCCTGGGCAACATCAGACATCGTCAACTTCAGTTCTTGCTTGTCAATGCCAAGACCACTGGTCGCATTTCCCTGAGGATCAAAATCAATCAGCAAAGTTTTTTTGCCCATCTTTGCCATATAATAAGCCAGATTAACGGCAGTCGTCGTCTTGCCGACACCACCCTTCTGATTGGTCACAGATATAACCTTAGTCACGTGTTTATATTCCCTATTCCTTTTACGCCCATTATAGCATAAACATCAATAAAAAAATCCCCGCTAGTTTTTTGCGGGGATTTTATGGATTACTTGATTGAGGTAATCTCGATGCGGCTATATTTTTGGCGATGCCCGTTTTCTTTGTGGACACGCTTCTTAGCTTTGTAGCGGATGACACGAATTTTGTCACCTTTTACTAGCTCATCGACAACCTTAGCTGATACTTTTACACCCTTTACGGTTGGTTTGCCGACTTCGATTTTATCGCCGTCAATCACCAACAGTGCGTCTAGAGTGAGCTCTTTTGTACCTTCCTGGAGGAGGTCCACCAGTAGGGTCTCTTTTTCGGCGACGATATATTGTTTACCGCCGATCTTAACGACTGCTTTTGACATTAAATTATTCCTTTAATTTTGTTTAATCAGCGCCCATTATAACAGATATGAGTAGTTTATACAATAACCCATCAACTAGCAATTCAGCTTCGCTCCGGGTCTGTGTAGGGGGGTACGGGTGACGCGAGGTGGGGCAGCTCCCGGAATTGTTTTGTCGTAATCGACAAAAAATTTAGGGGCGGACCGAGCGGCAGGACCCGTCAAGCACGTTAAAGCTATATTTGCCCGCCGCCGAACATCACGATGACAATCAGGCCAAAGACCAACATGCCAATCGATTTATACAGCCCGTGATGTCGTCGCCACGAACGCTTGATTGCCTTTGGCAATTTGTCGCGATATCTATGCGCATACGCCGCTACGACTATAGCAAACGCTATAAGTAGCAGACCGGCAGATGTCGCCGGATTGATTGATTGCAGGGACACGGCAAACTGCGTAAAGATATTAACGCCATTGACCGATGCTTCAGAAAACGATTTATTAGCATTGGCAATGACATTGTCAGCCGATCTGCCAAACATCACGACAATAATCGAAACCGGCTTATTGTCCAGACTACCACTCATAATCGCAAAGCCTATATCCTGGTAATCTGCATTCAAAATATTCCTGCGGTGTTCGACGGAATTCATCCAGGCAGTCATAACTGAATCTGTCGTAGTGAAATTTCTAGCCAGATTCTCGCCCGCTTCATCATAGTTATAGCCGACATCACCTAGCCATTTCCATGGTGGCGTGCCGTCCGGCGCGATATGAGACCAATATTGAGCCTCGAACATATTCTGGACTTTCAAATAGGCCGCTTGGTCTAGCTTGGCGTTCAGAGCTAACGGCTCCTCGCCAGCCTTGATACGCTCGGCGTTAGTCGCATCAAGCAGTGAATTGATCGTAATAGATGTTTCACTCCCTAGAACACTGCCCGTAGTCGCGAATCGATATCCAAATTGCAGTCCGATAACCACAAAGATAATCGCGATAATGCCATAACTTCTAATCAAATGTGGACGATATTGGTTTTTGCCATGAGGAACAACAGCCATCCTGATATTGTGATGCGTACGTTTTATTATGGATGCGACGTTTTTTTTACTTTTGTTTGTTTTTACAGTCACGACAGAACTAATATAAAACACTTTTAGCAAAAAAGCGAGAGCATTTTAAAGATGACTAATCGTTAGAGAAGTTAAACCAATCAGGATCTTCATGGATATCTTTGACTACTTTATCCCAGAACGCTTCAAGCGACAGCTCATCTACCTGGTCGTTCAGCTCTATTTCATCGTCATCGGTACGAGAACTTTCGATCTCTTCTGGTAGCGAATCGATTTCTTGAAGTTGTAGATAATCTAGAAGTGACATATTTGTTTTTGTTATTTTTACTCTCTTATTTAAGCATAAAAGCTATGCAAAGTCAACTACTTTGCACGGTCGAGTGATATATGAATATCTGAACCTTCAATCTTGGCTGTAGTTTTAAAGCTTCCCTCACCCTGATAGTCCAGGCTAGTCGCCAAGGTCTCATCCGTAATAATCAATTTATTATCATCGATGGCTTGTTTTAGTTCGCTATCGGCTGCCGTCAAAAATAGCTTGATTCGATCATCAATGTTCAATCCGGCGTCCTTGCGGGCGATTTGGACGTGGCGAATGACTTCGCGCATCAGACCTTCGCGCTTGAGCTCTGGGGTTATTGTGGTATCAATTGTCGCAAGGTCACGCTTGACGTCATCGGTTTGTTTAATAACAACATTTTTGACATTCAATTCTTCTTCGATCATGTCCTGATAAAAGTTGGCGTCAAATTCGGTATCCGCAAAAGTCGAATAAACAACTACGCTTGGCAGTGGCTGGCGGACTTTTATCCCAGCAGCAGCACGCTGAGACAAACCTTGTTCGATACCTAGGCGCATCTCTTCCATCAACTTTAGATTGATTTCGTTGACCTTGCCGGCCTTTGGCCAGTCAGTCAGATGCACACTTTCTTCGCCAGTCATTTTTTGGAAAAGCTCGTCTGCCAAAAATGGCGTGAACGGCGCGATAGTCTGGCTCAATTTCACTAACACATAATGCAAAGTCCGATAGGCGTTATTTTTGTCAGTCGTATCTCCGGCTTTCCAAAAACGGCGACGGCTACGACGCACATACCAGTTACTAGCATCCTCGACGAATGGCAGGATTGGCTTCATCGCATTTGGAATATCATAGCTATCCATATTTTTTTCGACTTCACTAATTAACTGATGCAACCTACTAACCACCCATTGATCGAGCGGATTAGTCAGATCGTCCGATGGATCGCTCAAATCACCGTTAAATTCCCAGTCGTCAACTTCGGCATACATCGTAAAGAAATCGTACATATTCCAAATCATTGATAGCTTGCGTGCCACGTCACCAACTTCTTTGTCCTGCAGGGCAAAATCCTCACCGGACAAGAGCGGACTAGAAAGTAACAAGAACCTCAAGCTATCAGCACTGAACTTATCCATCAGTTCATTTGGATCCGTAAAGTTGCCGTAGCTCTTGCTCATCTTGCGACCGTCATTACCAGCGACATTGCCGGTCACGATGACATTCTTGAAAGCATTATGGCCGAACAAGCCTACATTAACAGCATGAACATAATAGAACCACGCCCTGACCTGCCCGACATATTCGACGATGAAATCACCCGGGAAATTCTTTTCAAATTTTTCGACATTTTCAAATGGATAGTGAAACTGAGCAAACGGCATGCTGCCGGACTCGAACCAACAATCCATAACTTTATCGATTCGTTTATATTCGACGCCGTCAATCGAAAATGTAATATCATCAACCCAAGGGCGATGATAATCCTCAAGTTCGATACCACTTAAATCCTTTAGCTCGCCGTAGCTACCAATCACCTTGACGTGTTCTTTGCCGTCATAATCTAGCCCTTTCCAGACAGGCATAGCCGTTGCCCAAAAACGATCGCGTGACAGATTCCAATCCGGCGCCTGTTCGATATTTTTTTCGAATCGACCATGCTTGATGTGCGGCGGAAACCAGTTGATATGCTCGGAATTTTCGACTAACATTTGCGTTCTTTGACCATCAATATCCATAAACCAACTCGGATGAGCCCGATACATCAACCGATTGCCGGTGCGTGGATTGTGTGGGTATTCGTGACGAATGTAATCTATCTTCCAGACCACACCGCGTTCATGCAGGGTTTTAGCGATAGTCTTATTGATCTCCCAGACGTCAGCACCCTTCCATTCGGTCTCGATATATTTGCCGTATTCGTCCAAGACGTGAACGACCGGAAGCTTATTAGTCATCGCTAAATTGAAGTCGTCTTCACCATAAGCTGGCGCGATATGAACGATACCAGTGCCGTCCTCCGTCGTGACAAAATCGGCTGACCAAATTTTGTGCGCATTATCACCACGATTACCAAACAATGGTTCATAAGTTTTGCCAACCAAATCTTTACTCTTGATTTTTCGAATAACTTTATAGTCCAAGACTTTATGTTTTTCGTCGGTCAAGACTTTACTGGCGACATTTTCGGCCATAACGAATTTTTCGCCACCAACTTCAACTTCGATATAGGTAATATCCTTTCCGATAGCCAGGCCGGTATTAGCCGGCAGAGTCCATGGTGTAGTGGTCCATACCAGTAATGTCGTATCCTCGCCGGTCAATTTGAATTTAGTATAAACGCTCGGGTCAGTGACTTCGATATATGCACCAGCGTCCATCGTGACTTCGGCCTTGGATAATGGCGTTGCCCATTTAGTGTCATACATCAACACCCGCTCACCTTCATAGATTTTGCCTTTTTCGTATAGTGTCTTAAAGGCCCACCAGACTGATTCCATATAGTCGCGATCCATGGTTTTATAAGCGCCCTTGAAGTCAACCCAGCGCCCAATACGATCAATCGTATCTTCCCAAAGACCACTCGTCTGCACCATGCTTTCGCGAGCAGTCGTGATATATTCAGCCAAACTTATCTTCGTGCCAATGTCGTGCCGATCGGTAATACCTAATTTCTTTTCGACGAAGTTCTCAGCCGGTAAACCGTGACAGTCCCAACCCCATTTGCGCTCGACATGCTTGCCTTTCATCGTCTGGTAGCGCGGAATCGCATCCTTTACGACACTGGAAAGCAAGGTGCCGTGGTGCGGCACTCCGGTAATAAACGGAGGCCCGTCATAAAATACATACGAATCGTCAACTGATCGCTGCGCGACCGATTTCTCGAAAATGCGATTGTCTTTCCACTTTTTGACCAGGTCCTTTTCGTATTCAATCGCCCGACGACGCGTACCTGATTTGAATTTCATATCGTTGCCCTTTCTTTTTTTAAAAAAATAAAAATCTCTATCTAGACACTGGAATTCACCTCTAGGGCGAACGGTACCATCCAGTTTCTAAAAAGAGATTCTTCTTAGCACTTATTTCGTTCAGTCTGACGCGCTGATAAACGTTCGGTTCTAATCTTTGCTTTGATGTAAATTTCTTCCGAAAGAGCCATTTACGGTTGATAGCCGCTATACCGACAAGGTCGCTCTTAATCGACATTATAATCTGATATCACTATTGTTGCAACTTTTTGACTAGAATAAATTACGACCAAAACGCAAGATTATCGCCATCGCTCCGATAATTAGCACCGAGGCTATTAATAATTTATCGTAATCCTTGCTAATCAATCCACGAATTTTTTTATCCAACCTACGTGATAAAAATAAATTACCCTCGATAATATTGTAACGAGTCAGGGCATAAGCCATGAATGCGGTCGTAATATCAACCGTCAAACACCATGGGCACAAAGCGCCGACCAAGGCTACGCTTGTAATGAATAGATATAGCGCAAACAAAATAGCTAGGATCATGGCAAACTGCATACCCAGCATGAACCGACGCGAAAATTTGGTACCGAATAGACCGGCTATGGCAACCGTTACGAATATCGGCTCGACCATCATACCAATGAAACTGTTCGGAAAACCGAAAAGCGATGAATAAGCCGATTTACCAACTTCACCGCAACTAATGACCGAATTGATGTTACAACTGAGTTGCGCACTTGGATTTTTGATTAGTTCGATCGCTTCGACTGATAGAACGAAGGCCGACAGCAACGCAACAATCGACGCAATTAGCAATATCAAGAACAAGCGACGATTTTGGCGCGTAGTTTTATCGTGATGATTGATAAAATCAGTTATTATTCTGAACATAGTAGCTTAGCTCACTAATGGTTGGCAGCGGCAAGCCGCGCCACAAATTCTGCATAATGCCATCGTTCGTCATCGCGATAATTGTCGGATATTCGACAATGCCGTAAGTATTGCAAAAAGCCGAACCGCCCTCGGTGTCCGGATCGATCGTTTCCAGCAAATGACCGGTTTGTCGCTCGAAATCGCGCAAAAAATCCGTGACTGTCCTGGTTGAGTCTTCTTTATCTCTGAAAAGCACCACCACTCTCATCGTCATGCCCTTTGTTTACGTCGCTGCTCGAGTATCTTGACGAAATCATCGAGCGTTTTAAATTTATAAAACACACTCGCGAACCTGACATAAGCCACTTCATTGCGTTTAGCAAGTTCATCCAGAACTTTTTCGCCGATTTGCTTGGATGTGATTTCGGTTTCACCGAGTGCGTAGAGTTCGTCTTCGATATCACTGATGATTTCTTCGACTTCCACTTCCGAAGAAAAGAATTTACCGACTGATCGTTTGATTGCACTAGCTAATTTCTCGCGTTCGTAAAGCTCGCGTACACCGTTTTTTTTGATTACGGCCAAATTTGGTTTTTCGACTCTTTCGTAAGTCGTAAACCGAGTTCCGTCAGGCGCCTCGCGACGACGCCTGATAGTCAATCCATCGCCGACTTCACGTGATTCAATCACTCGACTATTGCCAATATCAAACTTGGCCATAAAGATTATTTATCCTTATCTTCGTGTTTTTTCTTGTGACGTCGGCGTAGAAATGCTGGAATATCCGACTTCTCTTCTTGCTCTTCGGTTGGCTGATGCCAAATGTTACTACTTTCCTCATCAGAAAATATTGCCGAAGCCTCAGTGTGATCATGGTCTAAATCCATATCAATCTCGCCCACTGCTGCATCTGACAAGTTATCAGAATGACTAGTAGGTTTGACCTCGGCCACTTCATCGGCTTGTTTATGGAAATAGGCAGAATCAAAACCGGTCGCAATAACCGTAATTATCAATTCATCTTCAATTTCAGCTTTCAGTGTGGCGCCAAAGATAATATTGGCGTCTGGCGAAACAGCACTTGTAATAATCTCGGCCGCTTCCTGGATCTCGCTCATACTCATATCGTAACCGCCGGTAACATTGAACAGGACGCCCTTCGCGCCATCAATCGATACTTCGATTAACGGAGATTCGATTGCCTGTTGAGCAGCTTGTGCGGCACGATTGTCGCCGCTAGCCCGTCCGATACCCATCAGAGCCGATCCGGCGTTGCTCATGATCGCCTTGACGTCAGCAAAGTCCAAGTTGATTAAACCGTGTTCGGTGATGAGTTCAGAAATACCTTGGACACCCTGACGCAAGACGTCATCGGCAATCTTGAAAGTCTCGAGTAGCGGTGTGCGCCTATCGATAGTCTGTAGTAACCTGTCGTTTGGAATAGTAATCAAGGTATCAACCTGTCGGCCAAGTTGAGAAATTGCCCATTCGGCGTTTTTACGACGTTTTTCTCCCTCAAAACTAAACGGCTTCGTCGCGACGCCCACCACCAAGATTCCCATTTCCCTGGCTACTTCAGCCACTACGTAGCCAGCGCCACTACCAGTTCCGCCGCCGGCGCCAATAGTTACGAAAACCATGTCTGCGCCCTGAAGCGCCTGACGAATGTCATCGCGCGATTCATTAGCGGCAGCTTCACCGACCGAAGGATCGGCGCCAGCACCAAGCCCACTGGTCGTATTTTTGCCTAAATGTATTTTTACATCAGCTTTTGAATGGTGCAGGGCCTGAGCATCAGTATTCATCGCAATGAATTCAATTCCAACCAGACCGGCATCTTTCATACGATTAATAGCTGCTCCGCCAGCTCCGCCGACGCCAACAACTTTGATGCTGGCAAATGTTTGTATATCGCTTGGTTTTACTTCAGGCATTGTCTCTTTAATCTCCTAAGTACTCTTATTAATATCTAGTATAACATCGAAGTCAAAAAACGCTATGATTTAAAGCGTTTAATTAAGCCCGATAGAAAACCCAGACCACTAGTCAGAGCTTTTTTTCCACCATGCACATTTGAATGACTTAGATTGCTGTTATCGCTATCAATCAGCATTAGACCGAGGGCAGTCGCGAATTGCGGTTGATCGATTCCATCAGCTACGCCGGCATATCCGGTCGGTTTGCCGATTCTTGCGGCTAGGCCTAGCGATTCCTTGGCATAATCGGCCAAGTGCTTTAGTTTAGCAGTTCCACCGGTAATAACTGCGCCGCTCGGCAATTTACCAGCCCGCCCAGCCCGCTTCAACTCATGATTAATAGCTTCAAAAATCTCCTCAAGACGGGCCTCGACGATTTCATCGATTTCATCAGTGTTAAAGCTATAAATCTCACCGTCGTGTTTAATACTGACGCCAGACGCATCACCACGTACCACGGCTGAGGCGTGCTCGATCTTTAACTTTTCGGCAATTTCCGGATCGGTCTTTAGCCCGATTGCTAAATCATTCGTAATATTGACTCCGCCTAACGGTACAACTGACACGAATTGCAAATCACCTTCTTCATAAATCGCGATATTAGTCGTAGCTGCGCCGATGTCCAACAGGACGACACCGTTTTCCATCTGCTGTTCGCCCAGGACCGATCGAGCGGCGGCTATGGCCGACACAATAATATTCTTTGGCGTAACTTTGGCCGATTCAGAGGCTTTTTGCAAATTAGACAAGTGTGGCGTCAGAACCGAAATCACATTGGCATCGATTTCGAGGCGTGTTCCAATCATACCAATTGGATTCTTGATATTGTCTTGACCATCAAGTCGATAAGAATGAGGTATGACGTCCAGGACTGTCCGGTTAGCCGGCACCTTGCCTAACGTGGCCACCTCTTCGATGCGCATCATATCATCATGAGATATTTCGTGGGTTGCGCTGCCAACGGCAATCATGCCATCAGTTCTAGTGCTCAAGATATGCGAACCGTTGATATTAATCGTCGCCATATCAACTTGATAGCCGCTCATCCTCTCGGCTTCGCCTAAGGCATCATCAATCGCCTGAGCGGGTCCAGCTAAGTTAGCCACATTACCCTTACGCATACCCGTATTAGTGGCCGAGCCAACACCAACGATCGTTGGAACGCCTGTCGTCGCGTCAATATGTCCTATAACACAACGTACCGTACTAGTACCTATATCTATACCGACTGCATATTTCGAAGAAGCTTCTTGCATATACAAAAAGTATAGCGCTTATGCTGATTTTTGACTAGATTAAATACGGGTTAGGATTTCGGCACCGTCTTTGGTTATCAGGACAGTATGTTCAAAGTGAGCCGCCAAACTACCGTCCCGCGTGCTAATCGTCCATCCATCATCATCATTTTTTATTTGTTCGCCACCAAGGGTCGCCATCGGTTCGATTGCAATCGTATCACCCGGAACCAACAAAGGACCAGAGCCTTTCAATCCATAATTCGGCACTTCGGGTGGCATTTGCATTCTTTGACCAATACCATGGCCGACTAAATCACGAATGATACCAAGTTTACCTTCCTTAAGAACTTTTTCGACAGCAGCACCAATATCTCCGACATGAACTGCGCCTTTTATGGCATCGATACCGGCGTAAAGACTACGTTCGGTATAATTTAACAAATGCTTTTTAGCTCCCTTAGGTTCTTCACCGACAACCATCGTAAAGGCACTGTCGGTCTTCATACCTTTATAAGTAATTACCAGATCAAAACAAACTACATCACCTTTTTCAAAGGCATAGTTAGTCGGAATACTGTGGACTAATTGATCGTTGGTCGAAATACAGATAGCATTCGGAAAGTTGACTTCAGGCGTTTTATAAGTGACCTCTGCTCCACGAGCAATTATTTCTTGTTCGACCCATTTATCGACTTCAAGTTCAGTCATACCTACGACTACGCGCTTTTTAATACCGTCTAAAATAGAGGCCAAGATTTTTCCGCCTTCGCGCATCGCTTCAATTTGAGCTGGCGTCTTTGGTGGCTGAATCATATTTCCTGAACCAATTTAAATGCGACTATCTCTTCCATGATTCGATCATGAATCTGGCCAACCGTACCAACGCCGTCGATATGAACGATATTCACACCCTGATCGGCCAAATAGCTGAGTATCGGATACATTTCTTGACGGTATTGCTTGATTCTAGCATCGATGATTTCAACCGTATCATCAACTCGGCCCCGTATCCTAAGACGACGAATTATTTCTGATCGAGGAACTTCTAACACCACGACCAAGCCGATTGAGCGACCGTGCTCAGGCTGGTTTTCGATTAACCATTTAGCTTGATCCAACTGTCTTGGAAAACCGTCCAGAATTACTCGATCAATGTCTTTTGAACGTTTTAACGCATCGCCGACAATCTTATCGATCTTATCCGAAGGTACTAATTTGCCCTCTTTTTGTAGTTTAAGAACCTCGTCATCACGAGTATCTCGCAACAATTGACCGGCCGATAGCCAGCGCCAATTCTGTCGAGCGGCCAAGACTTGACCTTGCACACTCTTGCCTGCTCCGGCTGGACCGAAAAATATAATCATAGCGACTAATCCCCTATTTTAATTTAGTAAATCTTTTACTAATCTCGCAACGGTTGCACCATCAGCGCTACTACCTAGCTCTTTTTTGACGGCACCAATCAGCTGACCCATAGCGCTCATACCGTCTAGCCCCAATTGGTCTTTGATACGAATAATCTCTGCCTTTAACTCATCTTCAGTGAGCTGACTAGGCAAGTAATCAACCAGGACTGCCGCCTCGGCTCGTTCGCCTTCGGCTAGCTCGGTCCGACCAGCAGTTTCGTATAATTCGGCACTCTCGTGGCGTTTTTTGACTTCGCGCGCTAACAAACGCTCAATTGTCTCATCATCTAGGCCGGTCTCGCGTTTATTTTGAGCGACCTCTTCGTTTAGTATCACTGCTTTGAAGTTACGTAAAACATCACCTTTAAAACGATTGCCGCCTAATAAGGCGGCCTTGATATCGTTATTTATTTGCTCTCTTAGAGCCACTTTAACGTAGCCCCATACGGGTTTTTTCAAGCTTGTCGGCTTTGCGTGCTCGGCGAACAATCGCACCAGCACGACGCTCTGACTTTGAAATTGGTTTTTCGAACCTCATTGCAGCCTTAGCCTCTACTAAAACACCGCTTTGCAAAACTTTGCGATTAAAACGTCGAATAATATTCTCGTTTGCTTCGCGTTCATCTTTTCTTGTTACTTGTACCATATAAACAGTATTCTAACAGATATATATCTGATATGCAATATTTAGTTAAGAACTTTTATATGTATCAGACGGCCCTCGATTTTACGACTACCATTCCAGTCGTTGAATCCTGGCGTGTACCAAATACTAACGACACTGCCTACCGCAACAAAATATTCTCTGGGCGCACTAAAAGCGACAAAAGTCATGACTTGACCACCTGCGTCGATAGCTTCAAGTTTGAAATGCTGACCATCCGAACCCATAGTTCTTAGATTAATAATCTTTAAATCATCCGAACGAAGTACTGGCTCGGGATTACCGTTACCGTATGGCTCTAACTGGCTGAGTTTTTCTATCTCGTTATCGGTCAGTTCATTTAAATTTATTATCAAATCTTCGCTCGGCAATAGAAGCTTTTGTTGGTGGTCTAGATTGTATTGGCTATGATAAAAAATATTGACCTGTTTTCGGAAATTATCAATCTGGATAGTCGATAACGTCAGTCCAGCGGCATAATGGTGCCCGCCGCCCTTCGTTATCAAATCGTTGCAATATTTGATAGCTTCGGCCGCGCTGAAGTCCCCGTAGCTTCTGGCCGAACCCTTAGCCACGCCGTCGCTTAATTCCTGCAAAACAAAAGTTGGCTTCTTATATTTTTCCAATAGTTTTGCCGCTACGATGCCGATAATGCCATGATTCCAATCCTTGTCGCTTACCACCAATACCGGATCCTCTTGATGTAATTCGGCCTTAGCAACGGCGGCCTTAAAAATCTCGTTCTGATCGTCGCGCCGTTTGGAATTCAGTTCATCGAGTTGCCTAGCCAGTACCATCGCCGACTGTTTGTCACTCGTCATCAATAAATCCAAGGCATATTTTGCTGTCTCTAATCGACCGGCCGCGTTCAGACGTGGCCCCAATCGAAAACCTAAATCCTTAGCATTCAGTTTTGTGCTATCGACACCGGCAACTGCCATAAGAGCCTTCAGGCCTGGCCGTCTGGTCTGACTCATAACCTTGAGTCCCCAATGAACCAGCGCGCGGTTTTCGTCCTGAAGCGAAACAACATCACAGACCGTACCAAGTGCTACCAAATCCAATAACCATTTTTCTTGTCCGCCCTGTAATCCAGGCAATCTTTGCCGCATCGCTTCGACCAACTTGAAAGCCACGCCTACGCTAGCCAGATCCTTAAAAGGATATTTACTATCAACTCGTTTGGGATTTATGACCGCTACGGCCGGCGGTTGTTTATCGGCTACATTATGATGATCGGTAACAATCACATCGACGCCTAATTTATTCGCAAGCTTAATTTCCTTCTCGCTCAGGCTACCGCAATCAACGGTTATGATTAAATCGGCACCCGAAGCGACAATTTTTTCGATAGCACTCGATGCCAAACCGTAGCCTTCAATGAAACGATTAGGTATGAATACTTCGACATTGTCATATCCAAAACTATCAAATGCATCCATCAATAGTGTCGAAGCCGTTAGCCCATCGATATCATAATCTCCGTATATGACTATATTGTCTTGACGTTCACGAGCCTTTACCAGCCTATCTATTGCAACATTCATATCGGGCATTAGATTTGGATCATGCAGCTTGTCATAATTTGGTGACAAAAAATCAGACCTATCATCAGGCTTGACTCCTCGAGATTCAAGGATTTTATCGAATAACGACATGCTAGAAGTCAGATGACGATCGCTTTGGACGACCAGCTTGCTGTTGAGACTTGATGACTATGCTCTGTAACTCTTTAAAAATTGGGAATTGCTTGTTAGTAGAATAAATTTTCGTGTTGCCTTGTTTTTCGCTCGCTAGAAAGCCGACTTTTTCCAGTCGCTTCAACTCGCGCTGAATATTACCTGGGTCTTCCTTGATTAGCTTCGCCAGACCTCTTACGTGGGTACGAAAATCAGGATATTTGGCATAGACGACGACAATTTTGCGCCTAACTCGTGATGTAATGAAAACGTCTAACATAATCTCCCTTTATTCTTCATGCTCTGTACTGCAAAATATCGTAACACAATATTACAACGTTAAGCAACGGTTTAATGCCAATTTAGGACAATCTGATTGATTTTGGCAATCGTTTCTTCGTGCGACGGAATGGTATTTTGGTTATAGTAATGATCTATACCCATAAAATTTTCTTTAACATCAAGGATGTGTATTTCATCGGCCAATATGTGCATCTTATCAACCGCCTGAACCGTCGAAATCGGTGTCGCCACGACCAAACGCTTGATTCTAATCGGTTTCAAGAACTCAACCGCTACATCTAGCGACGAACCAGTGTCAAATCCATCGGCCACCAGAATAACTACATGATCCCTTAACATATCATTATTGATAATACCGCCATCGCCTAGCAATCGATTAATTTTTTCAAAAGCATATTGTTTTTGTTGCTCAAAATAATTGTGATATTCGCTGTTGTACTCTTCGACTTCGCCAGCCGAAAACATACCGTTATATGTGAAATTGCCACTTTGCGAAACACCGCCATAGCTGACGCTTTCACCTGGCACTTCAATTTCTTCCACTAATAACATCGTGATCAAACAATGTAACGATCTGGCGATTTGTTCGCCTACGATTACCCCGCCGTCACTTAAAGCCACGACGACGCAATCATCGTATCGATACTTGGCTAATAACTCGGCAGCCAGAACTTGGCCGGCCTGTTCGCGATTCTCAAAATACATATGCTTATTTTAGCAGTATAATCATATATATGCACTACTACGAGGTCTCGCCGAATAAGATTTTCCGTAAAGACACGCCGTCTTTTACCTATGAGTCAGAATCAGACTTATCAGTCGGTCAGATTGTTGAAATCAGTGTCGCTAGTAAAATCGTCAAAGGCATAATTATCGAAAGGGTCAAACAGCCAGCATACAAAACCAAACCAATCATAGGCGTAGTCGAACCACTGCCCATTCCAAAGCAATTGGTTAATCTCGCTTTATGGCTATCAGGCTACTACGTAACGCCTCTGGCGACGGTTTGGCAAACAATTTTACCAAGCGGGCTTGGCGTCAAGCATCGCTCTCAAAGCTATCAACCAAAAATCCAAAAACGCAACCGAACAAATATTTTATTCAATAGTGATCAGACCCAGGTATTGGATAGTTTGGCAAAATCACCGAGCGGTACCTATCTTTTGCATGGCGTAACTGGATCAGGCAAAACCGAAATTTATATAGAAATGGCTAAACGAGTTATCAAAGATAACCGATCGGTTATCATATTAGTGCCCGAAATTTCACTGACCTCGCAACTCATTGCTGAGCTAGCGAATCACTTCGATAACTTACTCGTCACCCATTCCAAAATGACAGCCGCTAATAGGCACCTGGTTTGGCAAGAAGCTTTGAATAGTACCGGACCGAGGGTTGCCATCGGACCGCGATCGGCACTATTCTTGCCAATCGATAACGTCGGTCTAATCGTAATCGACGAAGAACATGAGCCAAGCTACAAACAAGACCAGTCGCCAAAGTATTCGGCCATTAGAACCGCTTCGATGCTTGGCAGATTACATAAGGCTAAGGTCATCCTGGGTAGCGCAACACCAGATGTAGTTGATTATTACTTAGCCGAAAAAACCGATCGACCAATTCAAAAATTACCAAAACCAGCGCGCCACGATACCCTGTCGCCAAAAGTATCATTAATAAGTCTGACTGATCGAACTAATTTTAAGAAACATCGCTTTTTGTCCGATCAATTAATCGAAAAAATCGATCAGGTAACTCGACAAAATGAACAAGTTTTACTGTTTCATAATCGGCGCGGCAGTACCAACATTAGTCTTTGTGAAGATTGTGGCTGGATTGCATCTTGCCCAAATTGTCTTTTACCAATGACCCTGCACGCCGACAAACATCTAGAAATATGTCATATCTGTGGTCACAAAATCCAACCACCAACTTTTTGTCCAAAATGTGGCAGTGCCGATATTATTCATAAAGGCATCGGCACAAAACTAATCGAACACGAAATATCCAAACTTTTTCCAAAACTGCATGTCGCCCGATTCGACACTGACAATACAAAAACCGAAACGATTAGTGAACGCTATCAGGATATTTATGACGGCAAAATTGATATCATCATCGGCACTCAGACCATTGCTAAGGGGTTAGATTTGCCAAAACTTGGCTTGGTCGGCGTAATCCAGGCCGATGCCGGACTGTCGTTGCCAGACTTTACGAGCGAAGAAAGAACTTTTCAATTAATCGCCCAAGTTGTCGGCCGAGTCGGACGCGACAAACGGCAAACAGAGGTTATTATTCAAACCTATCAGCCATCAAACGTGTGTATCGCTCGAGGTGCCGCCCAAGATTACGAAGCTTTTTACCGATATGAAATTGAGAAACGACAAAAAAGTAACTTTCCGCCATTTTCATATCTACTGAAGCTGAATTGTAGCTATAAAACCGAAACTATAGCCATCAAGAAATCAACAGACATGGCTAAAATGATTCGTGATAAATTCAAAAACGTCAAAGTTCTTGGACCGACTCCGGCCTTCTACGAACACCTAGCCGGTTCTTATAGGTGGCAAGTCGTCATTAAAAGCTCTAGTCGTGCCAATCTGATTAAAATCATCAGTCAAATTAATGACCCTCATTGGCAATATGATATAGACCCCTCTAGCCTGCTTTAACCGCCCCTGATATAATGTTACAGAAATGATGACAGTCAGCGAAATAATCACCTTACCAGATTCGCGCCTCAGGCAGAGATCAGAAAAGGTGTATGAAATCACCCCCGAAATCAAACAGCTCATTCAGGATATGACAGCTGTGGCTTTGGATTGGGAAAATTCTCGACCACACGAGATTAGCGCCGCCTTGTCGGCTGTTCAAATCGGCAACCTTAAACGAGTTATTATCGTACGTAGTGATCTCGAAGACAAAGAAGCCAAAGATTTTACCGCCCTGATTAATCCAGAAATCGTTAAATATGAAGGCAAAATTTCAACTGACTACGAAGGCTGTCTAAGTGTTGCTGGAATATACGGCAAAGTACCACGATACGAAAAAATCCGAGTCAAAGCCACCGACATTGACGGTCATGAGGTCAGATTCAAGGTTGATGGCTTCTTGGCCAGAGTGATTCAACATGAAGTTGACCACACCAACGGTATCGTCTTTATTGATCACATTCGTGATGACAAAGACGCTTTTTATGAACTAAACGACAAAGGCGAATTAATACCACTCGACTATGAAAAAAACATCGCACAAAATCATATTCTTTGGGACTGATAATTTCAGTCTGATAGCCCTAAAGGCACTCGTAGAAGCCGGCTATAATATTGTTTATGTCGTAACAAAGCCGGATAGTCGTAGTGGCCGTGGCCAAAAACTAACTTTCCCCGCCGTCAAGACATATGCCCTAGAAAGAGGCATCGCCGTATTACAACCGCAAAAAACCGTCGATATCGCCGAAGCAATCATATCGCTCAAGGAACAGCCAGTCGGAATCCTAGCTAGCTATGGCAAAATAATACCGGCGTCAATCATCAAATTATTTCAACCAGGTATCATCAATATCCATCCATCCCTACTCCCAGTCTATCGCGGCCCGACACCAATTGAATCGGCTATCGAGAACGGCGACGCAAAAACCGGTGTATCAATCATGCTACTTGATATCGGCATGGATAGCGGATCGATTTATGATCAAACTGAGTATGATTTAAGTGGCACAGAGACTCAGCCGCAACTATATGACAGTCTAGGCCAACTTGGCGCCCAGAGGCTAATTTCTATACTGCCGAACATCCTAGATAGTAGCCTACTATCCAAGCCCCAGAACGACACGCAAGCCGTCTATTGCAATTTATTATCAAAAGATAATCAGTGGCTGGAACCGACCAAAAATAGTGCCAAGAAGTCCGAACAGCAAGTCAGGGCGCACCTAATCTTCCCAAAGACAAAATACGAATTACTAATTAATAACACCAAAATGCAATTTATTATTACGAAAGCTCATGTATCAGACTCGATGGCTTCGATTCTGGATATAAAATGCGCCGACGGAAAGTACCTTTCAATCGACGAACTCATCGCGCCAAGTGGCCGAAGAATATCGGGTAAAGATTTTCTGAATGGTTATGCCGCTTGATTTGCGCCCAGAATAGAGTCTTTACCGGCAATAATTTCTTGTTTAATGGCCTCTAATACACTTGAGACGACTTCACGATAGTCAGGACGATTCAACTCGAGCCATCTGGTGGCTGTATATTCAGCCTTTAGACTAACATCATCTGGCGCAAGGCCAGTTGCTTCGATTATTTTTTGGAACATTGGATCATTTTTGAATTCAGGATTATTTTGGTCCAGCCAACGATTCACGACATCTTCCTTACGATCAATAATAGCCTCGAATTCCTCCAGTTGCTTATCGGACATGCCTTCCGACAATTTCGTACCGACACGTAGTTCTAACTCATCATAGATGTGTTGCAAAAAAGGTCGTTTTTGGTCCTCTGGCATTTCGCCAAGTCCGATATCATCTAAAAATTTTTCGTCAAGCTGAAACATTTGGTACCCTCCATATTATTTCGTCATTATTTTAACATGCGTTTTATCTTTTCGCGATTGAAAAATTCTAGCTTATCACCTTCTTCTATTTGCAATTTCTTGTTGGTCTTTAGCCTTAGCCCACACATCTCACCTTCAAAGACCTCTTTGGCTTCTTGTTGTTGGCGTTGTACGCTCGATACCGTCACTTCGGCGATTTTTTCTTTATTTCGCATCACTCGAGCCAATAAGCCACCGGTTATTTTGCCGCTAGTCACTTCACCTCCGGCTATTACCATGTCTGGTAGGGTTCTAAATACGCCTTTGATGGTCAGTTTGCCGATTTCAGTTTCGACGATTTCTGGAGCCAATAGCTCTTCCATCGAACTACGGACATCGTCCAATAATTTATAGATAACGTTGAATAGACGGACTTCGACTTTTTCACGACCAGCCAATTGCTTGATTGCCGTTGACATCTCGATATTAAAGCCATAAATAATCGTATTTTGACCAGCCGCCATCCGAATATCGTTTTCGGTGACATTGCCTACGCCACTACTTAAGATATGTAACGTAATTTCACCACGAGTGTCGATTAGCTTCAGGCTATTGACGACTGATGTCAAAGAACCCTGAACATCAGCCTTAACAATAACGTTAAAGTCCTGCGTCTCCTGTTGTTGATTCATCATTTTAAGCAAATCGCTGCTGGTGATATTAGTGCTGGCGGCATTTTTTTCACGCTCGATCTTGGCGGCTGCCGAAAGATTACGCGCGTCTTTTTCATTCTTGACGACAAAGAAATTATTACCAAATTCCGGCAATTCTTTAAAACCAGTCACGTTTGCTGGCGTCGAAGGACCAGCCTCTTTAATAGCTTTGCTAGCAAAATCAAGCAAAGTTCGAACCTTGCCGTAAGTCGTTCCGGCTACCAAAAAATGTCCCGGTTTCAATTTACCATGCTCAACCAACAATCCTACGACTGGGCCCCGACCGACTTCCATGTGCGATTCAATAATCAAACCTTCGGCTGGCACATCGATATCAGCTTTCAGATCTTCTAAATCGGCAACTAGTAGCACCATGTCGAGTAATTTATCGATATTTTGACCGGTCTTGGCGCTAACCTCGACCATCACCGTGTCACCGCCCCACTCTTCAGGATTCAAGCCTTGTTCGCTGGCTAGTTGAGCTTTGACACGCATCGCATCAGCCGTATCTTTGTCAATCTTATTAATAGCTACGACGATTTTTGCGTTAGCCGACCTAGCAAATTTAATCGCCTCAACGGTTTGTGGTTTGACGCCATCATCAGCCGCCACGACAATAATGACCACGTCAGTCAAAGCAGCACCGTGTTGGCGCAATGCTCCAAAAGCCTCGTGGCCTGGCGTGTCCAATAGGGTAATCGAACGACCATTTCGTATCGTTTGATAGGCACTAATATGCTGGGTGATGCCACCCGCTTCACGATCAACCACGCGAGTTTTCAAAATCGCATCGAGTAAGCTGGTCTTGCCATGATCGACATGGCCCATGACCGCTACGATTGGCGGTCGGGTAATCGCTTTATCAGATAACTCATGCGCGTGACGCGCATTCAGGCTAACCGCCTCTTTGCGCTTTAGTTCGATATCAGTTATTTTGAGCTCTTCGACGATAATCGTAGCTGTCTCAAAGTCAATTCTTTGATTAATCGTAGCTGCGATACCGTTTTTAAACAATTCGCCAATCAATTTAGAAACGGGCAAGCTGAGCTTTTCGGCTAATTCACCAACGGTTATTGAGTCAGCAATGACTATAACTTTCTCCGCCATAGTATTAAAGCTCCTTCCTGCCCTTATAGGCAAATGCTTACTTATTTCTTTTTGGTATTCTTGTTCACTAGGCTAAGAGATATCTTGCGGCTTTCCTTTTCAATATCCAGAACAACAAATTCTTTGCGTTCATTAAGCGTAAATACCTTTTCAGGATCTGCTTCATCGCCACCACCTAATTCACTAACGTGGACTAGCGCCTCAACGGCTGGGCTGATTTGGACGAAAGCGCCAAAAGGTGTAATTCGAGTAATTGTACCCTCGACTTTTTCGCCTTTTTTGAATTGATCGACTTCAGTCATCCAAGGATCTTCGCTTAGTTGTTTGATACTGAGGCTCAAACGATCTTTGTCGATAGCAATGATTTTTGCCTCGATTGTTTCACCAACTTTGACGTAATCATTAGGATTATTGACACGTTCCCAGCTGATTTCGCTGATGTGGACCAAACCTTCGATACCATCGACGTTAACGAATACGCCATAGTCAACTACGCCGGTTACTACTCCCTTGACGGTGTCGCCAACGGCTAGTTTTTCAAAGCGAGCGGCTAGGCCGTCTTTGATAGCTTCTTTTTCGCTAAAGATTAATTTATTAGCTTTACGGTCGCAATCAAGCACGCGAACAGTCATCTTTTTGCCGACTAGGCCATTCAAGCGCTGCAAGATTTCGTCCTTGTCGCTACTGCCAACACGTGGATAATGTTCGGCTGACAACTGCGATACTGGCAAAAAGCCCCTAACGCCATCATATTCAACCAACAAACCGCCACGATTGGCATCGTATGGAGAAATTTCGATAACTTGGCCAGATTCTTTGACGGCCATAACTTCGTCCCAACCGCGATCTTTGACAGCTTTGCGGAGCGACAAGAGTGAATAACCGTTATCTAGCTCGGTCTCAACCACGCTAGCGGTTACTTCGTCACCAATATTTAGATTACGATAAAAACCGACCTCACGCCTTGGTACTACACCAACGCCCTGAGCGCCTAGATCGACTAATAGCTCGTGTTTACGAATTGATAAAATTTTGCCGACGATTGATTCGCCTTGCGTTAACTGCTTTACGCTGTCGCCTTGACTAGCGAGCAGGTCATCCATTGTTACGGATTTTGTCATAAGTCTTTTTAAAGACTCCTTCCTTAAATTTAATATTTCCGAGGCACGTCTAAATTGCCTCAAGATTATTACTATTGTACATCAGATACGACTACAAGTCAAAGATAAGGACCACTTGAGTGTTCGGCGCGAGTTCCAATATCCGACAATCGATGTCGTCAGGACGAAAACGACTAAATATTGGTACCAGTTCGCGGTCGGACCGGTCTTTGGCAGGTCAGCGGATTGGTTGTTAGACTCTTGTGGCACACCGGATGACTCAGGTTCAGGCGTCGATTGGTCACTAGAATTAGTATTACTAGATGTTTGTTCATCCAGACTAGCAACCGCCTGATCATGGCGGAACTGTTCGCTATATTTACTAACCAAATATATCGCCCCCGACAAACACATAACCAGAAATATGGCCGTCGTTACGTAGCTAAAGGTTGAGCCGTTTTGTCCACCCAGACGAAACTTATTCATAATATTACCTCTATTTATTGTTTATATTATGAATAAATTTCATCAAAAAATCAATCAGGCTAATCAAAATATTCTGTGCTAAACTAAAAACATGATAATTGCGATTGATACCGGTGGAACAAAAACATTAATTGCCAGTTTTAATAAAAAAGGCTCGATTGACTCACAGGTCAAGTTCCCGACTCCGACCGATCCAAAACAATATATTAATGCCCTTAAATCAGTCCTAAACGAAAAATACGCCGGCAAAGTAGTTGACTATATAGTAGTTGCCATACCGGGCGTTATCAAAAATGGCGTTGTCGTATGGTGTGGTAATCTACCATGGAAAAATTTCAATATTCTCTCCGCCCTAAAGGGCGTTCTCGGTAACGTACCGATTCTAATCGAGAACGATGCCAAGCTTGCCGGCCTGTCAGAAACTCGTTTTCTAAAAACCATCCCCAGACAATCGCTCTATGTCACAATTAGTACCGGCATTGGCACCGGTATTATCACTGACGGACATATCAATCGCGCGCTTGATAATAGCGAGGGCGGTCACGCTTTGGTTGAATACGACGGATCCGTCCGAGAGTGGGAAAGCTTCGCATCCGGACAAGCTATTTATAAAACATACGGCAAGTACGCCCGTGATATCACTAGCAAGCGAACATGGAATCATATTGCCGATCGCATTAGTCGTGGCTTTTTGGCAATCATCCCGATACTGCAACCAGATATAATCATCATCGGCGGCAGCATCGGTACATACTTTAATAATTATGGACCACAGCTTCAGAATATTCTCAAAGAACATTTGCCCGATCATATTCCCTGCCCAAAAATCGTTCAAGCCAAATATCCCGAACTAGCAGTAATTTATGGATGCTATTATTATGCCATCGACGAAATCAATTCTAAAAAAACTAACGGTTGATTTCCCGCAATTCCGTTTTGCCAAAGGCGATGATTTTCATTGGTCGCCATCGGATAACACGATTTTTTACGCTGATAGTCCGACAGGCTATTCGTTTTTGTTTCATGAATTATCACATGCCCTCCTTGGACATTCCAACTATGACAAAGATATCGAACTAATCACCATCGAACGACAGGCTTGGGACCTAGCTGTTTCAATCGCAAAGCAATATAATCTCGAGATTGATCAAGAAACCGTCGAATCTAATCTTGATAGCTATCGTGATTGGATGCACACCCGTAGTATCTGCCCTGACTGTTCTACTATAGGCGTTGAAACTAGTAAGAATATCTACCTTTGTCCAGCATGCAACAATCAATGGCGGGTTAACGAAGCTCGACTTTGCGCCCTCAGGCGATATCGTCAAAAATAAATATACCTGGACCTAAATCCAGGTATATTTGATTACCTACAGGCTATTAAGCAGCCTTGCGTCGGCGGCTGATTCGGCCACCTTTGGCGCCAGCAATTCTTGCTAGCTCTGGGTTAGCGGCAAAACCGCCAGTTGTGCCCTTTTGTCCACCTTTTCGACCGATTTCGGCGTAAAAGTTTGGATTACGAGCCATATTTTTTGCAGCCGCTTTGCGGCCACCTTCTATAGTACCTGCCATAGAAATATTCTCCTTTGTCTTATTACCTCACACATGATATGTGTACTGTTATTATTGTATCATAGCTTATGCTTTATGTCAATATCGACATAAGCACCTTGTTATTTTTTAAATACAGTTGCATATATTCGCGGGATGCTATATTATAAAGAAGCATCTGTTTGCAACCAAAAACATTGCAAACTCAAAAACGACCATATCTGCGAGATTGGTCGTTTTTATTTTCAGACATTAATATAATTATCACAAAAGAAAAGAGGAGTCCTGTTCGGACTCCTCTTTTATAAATCGGCACCGTGCTAGTTTCCCACTTGCGTAGTATAATCGCCGCTTCGAGGCTTAACTTCTGTGTTCGGAATGGATACAGGTGTTTCCCTCGCGCCATGGGCACCGAAGTAAGGTTTAAGTCAACGCACGATACGCAAAAGGTCATCAGTGGGCCTAAACCTTACTTCGATGTCCAAACTAATTGGACACGGTAAAATTCAAATGTAATTTTTTAAAAATCGACTTTGGTGTGATTAGCACCAATTACTAGTTAAGTCTACCCTATCACCCCTGTTAATACAAGTATTAACGTCAGTGATAAGGACATAAAAAGGCGATGGGACTATTAGTACGCTTCGGCACACATGTTACCATGCTTACACCTTGCGCCTATCAAACTGATATTCTTTCAGTGTCCTCATAGGGAAATCTTATCTTGAAGTTAGTTTCGTGCTTAATATGCTTTCAGCGCTTATCTATTCCGAACATAGCTACTCGACACTGCAGCAGGTGGCCACAATCGATACACCAGAGGTTCGTCCGCCCCGGTCCTCTCGTACTAAGGGTGGATCTTCTCAAATTTCCTAACGTCCGTACCGGATATAAACCGAACTGTCTCACGACGTTCTGAACCCAGCTCGCGTACCACTTTAATCGGCGAACAGCCGAACCCTTGGAAGGTGCTCCCCCTCCAGGATGTGATGGGCCGACATCGAGGTGCCAAACCGCGCCGTCTATGTGAACTATTGGGCGCGATAAGCCTGTTATCCCCAGGGTAACTTTTATCCGTGTGCGCTATCGATCCCACATTCATGTACAATAAATTGTACTGTATAGCGGGTCACTTGCTCCTACTTTCGTATCTGTTTGGGAGGTACCCCTCACAGTCAAGCTGGCTTATGCGCATGCACTATCGCTTCGGTTTCCATTCGAAACTAGCCAACCTTTGAACGCCTCCGCTACTCTTTAGGAGGCAACCGCCCCAGTTAAACTACCTACCATACACGGTCCCATTGCCAGATAATGGCAATGGTGAGATCAAGATCACAACAAGGGTGGTATTTCACTTGGCGCCTCCACAAATACTTGCGTATCTGCTTCAAAGGCTCCCACCTATGCTACACATGTTGTAACCCGGATCAATGTAAAGCTGTAGTAAAGCTCCATGGGGTCTTTTCGTCCTTGTACGGACAGACGGCATCTTTACCGTCAATGCACTTTCACCGAGTCCCTCGCTGAGACAGTGCCCACAATGATTACTCCATTCGTGCGGGTCAGAACTTACCTGACAAGGAATTTCGCTACCTTAGGACGGTTATAGTTACCGCCGCCGTTCACTGGGGCTTCAGTTCGCACCGTAAAGCGCTCTCCTTAACCTACCAGCACTGGGCAGGAGTCAGCCCCTATACATATTCTTTCGAATTTGCAGAGACCTGTGTTTTTGGTAAACAGTTCCGTGGGCTCTTTTGCTGCGGCCCCCACATCGTTTGATGCGAGAGTGCGCGTGCTCAAGAACTTATTGATGAATCAATTAGTTTTGTCTATCTCAGTAAAAAAATGTGATTTAAAAAGGTTTTTGACACGACATTATTATTCATAATGCCCTGCACTCAATTATTCTCTATTCAACCACCTTTCACTAAGTTAGTTGAACACGGCTCACATCGAATGATGTGGGGGCAGACCTTATCCCGAAGTTACGGTCGCTATATTGCCGAGTTCCTTAGCGAAGGTTCGCTCGTAAGCCTGAGTCTACTCGACTCGAGCACCTGTGTTGGTTTGCGGTACGGGCGGCTATAATCACACGTTAACTAGCTTTTCTCGCCATCCTCTCTTCAAAAATTCAATCTCCGAAGAGATCGTTTCACTCCCACTGCCTTTTAAGGGGACAGACGGTTGGACGGATACATACCATGAATCCGCTTCTGATTATTAAATGTGAACTGTTAACAAAATTATAACCGGTTCAGGAATATTAACCTGATGTCCATCGCCTACGCTATGCGCCTCGGCTTAGGCCCGACTAACCCTGAGATGATTACCATGGCTCAGGAAACCTTGCTCTTACGGCCGAGAGGATTCTCACCTCTCTTATGGTTACTCATTCCAGCATTCTCACTTCCTACCGCTCCACCCAACTTTCCAGTTGAACTTCACTGCTGATAGGAACGCTCCTCTACCACATGTACGATAAATCGTATCATATCCATATCTTCGGTAATATACTTAGCCCCGTTACATTTTCCACGCAAAATCTCTTGACTAGTGAGCTGTTACGCACTCTTTAAATGAATGGCTGCTTCTAAGCCAACATCCTAGCTGTTTAAGAAATTTCACTTTGTTTCCCACTGAGTATATATTTAGGGACCTTAGATGATGGTCTGGGCTGTTTCCCTTTTGAGCGCCGAGCTTAGCCCCGACGTTCTGACTGCTATGGTCACACTGACGGTATTCGTAGTTTGTTAAGGATGAGTATCCTTGCGGACCTCATTCCTTTACAGAGCTCTACCCCCATCAGCTATACACATAACGCTAGCCCTAAAGCTATTTCGAGGAGAACCAGCTATCTCCGAGTTCGATTGGTATTTCACCGCTAACCACAAATCATCCAAGCGTTTTGCTGCACACTCTGGTTCGGCCCTCCACGTCGTATTACCGACGCTTCAGCCTGTTCATGGTTAGGTCACCCGGTTTCGGGTCTAATCCTATACACTTATTCGCCCTAATTAAGGCTCGCTTTCACTGCGGCTCCGTCACTTGACTTAACCTTGCGTATAAAATTAACTCGCTGGATCGTTCTACAAAAAGCACGCCGTCACCGGATAAACCGGCTCCGACTCCTTGTAAGCACACAATTTCAGGATCTATTTCACTCCCCTCCCGGGGTTCTTTTCACCTTTCCCTCGCGGTACTGGTTCACTATCGATCGTATATTATATTTAGTCTTGGCAGGTGGTCCTGCCGGATTCAAACAGGGTTTCTCGTGCCCCGTCCTACTCGAGAAAACACATATAAGGTCAACGTCGTTTTCGCATACGCGACTTTCACGCTCTGTGGTTAGTCATTCAAACTATTCCGCTAACAACGTCGATTTCTTACCTTACTCGCTATTTTCGGTTCGCGATCCTAGGTCAGATTGACTAAAATAAATTTAGTCCTCTGACCTTGTCTTGTGTAATCTCACAACCCCTTATACATATTCGTCCGAAAACTTATTTACCCGTAATTTACAGGCAAAAATGTAAAAGGTTTGGACTGATCCAGTTTCGCTCGCCACTACTCCCGGAATCATTATTTATTTTCACTTCCTCAACCTACTTAGATGTTTCAGTTCAGTTGGTTCCCGCCTCATTTCCTATGTATTCAGAAAAGGGTAATTAGATATGAATCTAATTGGGTTTCCCCATTCGGAGATTCCCGGATCAAAGCTTGTTGACAGCTCCCCGAGACTTATCGCAGTCTTCCACGTCCTTCGTCGGTAATATACGTCAAGGCATCCATTGTGCGCTCTTGAGTACCTTTTTATGCATCGACTTAACTAGTAATTGGCAATAACCATTTATTACTATTTTCTAGCCGTCAATCTTTAAAAAAATTTTTCTTACATTCAAATTGTTAAAAAACTTGTGTCTCCTCACCACACAGCCTTACGGCCACTTGGCAATCCTCGAGTCCACATTCACATACACCCATATCGATTAGATGCATATTGTCTGAACTCCAGGTTCATATATCGTATCACCTAGCCTCATAGGCTGTAAAGTGATATTTGTTGTAAATTTTGCGATAAAAAACACCTCTCACGATGCACTTTTATTTGCGGATCGCCAGAGGTTCATAACAAGAACATTCGCTAACTGGGATTGATTGTACTATATGGAGTGAAGTTTTGCAAGAGGTTTTAAAATATTTTCTTTCACATTTCGTCACTAACTATTGCTGCGGTTCGTGATTCCTATATATAAATATAGTCTTTTCTTCATATTATGGTTTATCAGCCTCTATTTCCTTACTATTCTCAGAAAACTTATCTATCAAATTTGCTGGTGGCATCCCTGGCGTAATATCATCCACTATAATTATTAGTTTTTCAGTATGATCAACAAGTGAATGGACAGAATAATCTATCTCCTGGAGTTTGTCGCTTCTTGTTTTTAGCATCTCGTGAGCAATTTTCTTTCTTGCGGTATTTATCTCTTTTAACTCTTTCATTAACTCCGTTTTTTGTGGAAAATCATATCCATCTAAAACATGGATTGAATTTCCAATATTAAAACTGTCCCTCTGTTTCGGGGTGACAGTTACTATGCCAAGATAATACTTGTTTACTGCTATTTTTGTCATCTCTGTTAAGCCAGTGACTACATATTCAGCCAGATAGTCGGCTACATTCATGAATAACAAAGCTGCCGCCAATTCTTTATCGAGCGACCCACTTTCATTTTTTTTCATTTCCTGGTAAAAAGTGCGCGCCTGACCAATAAGATGCTGCTTTATGACCAATTCATCATGTGCGAATGGCTGTGACATAAAAAATCCTCCGACTTATATAATAACATTGATAATAATATAAATCGTTGACTGAATGACTGAATTACCACAAACTTAAAAACCTATAAGACTGTCTTCTATAGGTGTTATCTTGTGTCAGTCTTGTTTTTATAACAAAAAACACCCTTCAAGGTGTCGAAAAACTATATGAAATATTATTTTTTCATCTGGTGGGCGATGAGGGACTTGAACCTCCGACCTCGTCATTATCAGTGACGCGCTCTAACCACCTGAGCTAACCGCCCACAGATGAAAAAATAATAAATTATTAACCTACTCTACTTCTTCGTAATGTGGTGGAGCGTCGGGGACTCGAACCCCGGACCCCCTGCTTGCAAAGCAGGTGCTCTAGCCAACTGAGCTAACGCCCCGCATCTATTCGAACTTGGACTATTTTATCGTATATCGCTTCATATCGCAAGACTCATAGGAGATTATTCACTCTTGTCTATAACGATTATCTCACCTTCTTCACTACTAGGCGCCTCATAAGATTCAAGCGTGACGTTAAATAAATGCTCCGGTATGTGACTTCTGGTCGGATTTTTTTGATTATCCGTTCGCCTTCTCATTATTATTTCCATCGGCGTATTCATAAATATAGTCTTTGATTCGCAACCGACTGAAGTTGCTAATTTCCTCAGACGATCACGACTCGCCCTGTCGTGGTTAGTACTATCATATATCAACGACTTGCCTTTTCTTAATGAAGTAATGATTGTATCATCGACCTCCTTAAATATTGCCTTCCATTCATCGGCATTCGCCTCTTTGTCGCCCCAGTGAAATCCGTATTTTTCGCGAATGTCATCTATACTAACAAGTTCGAGATGATTTATACTTGCTAATTCTTTGGCATAAGTTGTCTTTCCGGAATACGGTAAACCGCACATGATATACAAAATTGTCTTCATATATAAAAGTATAGCCCAAGAACACAAAAAATCCTCGGTATAACCGAGGATTTTAGTTTTAACAATTTAGTTGTGCAATCATCGTAAAGTTTAAGTCAAGATTTGTTTTTTGAACTTAGTCTTGTCTCTGATAAATCAGAGGCTGCGTTGTTATTTAAGCTCAATATAACAACAAGACCGACCTAGCTCTGTACGACTGGCCAAAACGAACGATAAATTCGCTTTGGCCAGCCGTACATGCATAGTATTACTCCCTAGAAAGGAGGTAATCCATCCGCACCTTCCGGTACGGATACCTTGTTACGACTTAACCCCAATCATCCCCCCCACCTTAGGCCGACGAATCGGACTTCGGGTGTTGGTGACTTTCATGGTTTGACGGGCGGTGTGTACAAGACCCGGGAACGTATTCACCGCGGCATGCTGATCCGCGATTACTAGCGATTCCGACTTCATGCAGGCGAGTTTCAGCCTACAATCCGAACTGGGACTGGTTTTGATGCGATTAGCTTCATCTCGCGACTTCGCTGCGCATTGTACCAGCCATTGTAGCGCGTTTCTAGCCCAGGATGTAAGGGAAATACTGACCTGACATCATCCCCTCCTTCCTCCCCGTTACCGGGGCAGTCCAACTAGAAAAATACAACTAGTTGCAAGGGTTGCGCTCGTTGATGGACTTAACCAAACATCTCACGACACGAGCTGACGACGGCCATGCATCACCTGTCACTTGGTTCCAATAAAGGCACTCTCTACTTTCGTAGAAATTCCAAGGATTTCAAACCCTGGTAAGGTTTGACGTTTAGCGTCGAATTAAAGAACACGCTCCACCGCTTGTGCGGGTCCCCGTCAATTCCTTTATGTTTTAGTCTTGCGACCGTACTCCACAGGCGGGATACTTAACGCGTTAGCTTCGCTACTGAAGGGGTCGATACCTCCAACAGCTAGTATCCATCGTTTACGGCGTGGACTACCCGGGTATCTAATCCGGTTCGCTCCCCACGCTTTCGTGCCTTAGTGTCAGAAACAGCCCAGTAACCTGCCTACGCCATTGGTGTTCCTTCTAATATCTACGGATTTCACTCCTACACTAGAAATTCCAGTTACCTCTGCTGTTCTCGAGTCAAGCAGTTCGACTAGTAGTCTGAATGGTTGAGCCACCAGATTTCACTATTCGCTTACTTGACCACCTACGCAACTCTTTACGCCCAGTCACTCCGGATAATGCTTGCACCCTACGTATGACCGCGGCTGCTGGCACGTAGTTAGCCGGTGCTTATTCATAAGCTACCGTCATATTCTTCACTTATAAAAGCAGTTTACGACCCGAAGGCCTTCATCCTGCACGCGGCGTTGCTCCGTCAGGCTTTCGCCCATTGCGGAAGATTCCTCACTGCTGCCTCCCGTAGGAGTCTGGACCGTGTCTCAGTTCCAGTCTGGCTGATCATCCTCTCAGACCAGCTAACGATCGTGGACTTGGTAAGCCTTTACCTCACCAACTATCTAATCGTACGCAGGCCATTCCCAAAGCGAATAAATTCTTTAATCCGTGGACCGTATGCGGTATTAGCCACCCTTTCGGGCAGTTATCCCTCACTCTGGGGTATGTTCCCACGCGTTACTCAGCCGTCCGCCGCTCGTCATCACTTCTCACTCTTTTCTCAACTAATTTCGGCATCGATGATACCGGGTTGAAAAAACAGTGAGAAGCATGTTACCGCTCGACTTGCATGTGTTAGGCACGCCGCCAGCATTCATCCTGAGCCAGGATCAAACTCTCCATAAAAAACTAACTAAATATTAGTTAGCTATATTTAACTCAATAATAAACTGACGATGATTTGCACAACTAAATTGTCAAAGTTCTCTAATCTGTTACGACTCCACTTTGTCGCGCGCACTTAATTGAGTACGGCCAGAATGTATCCAATCATAACCTAAGATATATCTATACGTCAAGAGTAATTATCAATTATGTAGTAGCAAAAAATACAACTATACCCACTAGAAGGCCCAATATGGCACCAGCGAATACTTCTAGCGGAGTATGGCCCTTGGCCGAACGAGGTAACTTAATATTACTCTTTAGCTCTTTGATCATAAGATGAATAGCATCGCCTTGTTCACCCGACGAACGTCTGACCTTGACCGCGTCATACATTACTATCATGGCAAAGAGGACACTTAAACCAAAAAGCCCAGAGCCAAAACCGTCCTTCAAGCCGATGACCGACGCTAGTGCCACCACTGATGCGCTATGAGAACTTGGCATTCCACCCGATCGAAACAAATGCGATCTGATGCCGTGCTTTTCTTTCTTAACTTTACTGACTATATATTTAATTATATGAGCCATGCACCAAGCTGCTAATATCGCAACTAAATATGAAGACATTACCACCTTTTATTCCTCCTTGTCTGCTATATTCTCTTCCTTTTCTTGATCAGGCACAACCCCCAAAGAGGCAACCTTGTCACCATCGGCTATACGCATTATTCTGACGCCCTGAGTCGTCCTACCCAGCATCGAGATATCCTTCAACGCGACACGAATTGATTGACCACCAGTAGATATTAGCAATATTTCATTCGCTTCTGGATCTATTGTATGAACCGCTACGATCTTGCCGGTCTTTGAAGTGACAACCGCCGCCTTGATGCCGACTCCACCACGTTTGTGCGATGGGAATTGCGCGACCTTGGTTAATTTGCCATAGCCATTCTCACTCATAACTAGCAATTTACCAGCATTGTCATCGATGATATCCATGCCAACTACTTGGTCATTAGGGCGCAATCTAACGCCTCTGACGCCCATAGCCGATCGGCCCATTGGTCGAGCATCTTTTTCGCTAAACCTAATAGCCTGGCCGGCCGAAGTCGAAATAATAACGTCATTATCACCAGTCGTCTTTTGTATCCACCTTAACTCGTCGCCATTATCCAATTTAATCGCAATCAAGCCGTTAGTTCGAATATTCGAGTACTCCTTAAAAGGTGTCTTTTTGACCGTACCTTTAGTGGTGGCCATAAACAAGTAGCCTTCATCGCTGGCATTATTTTCATGCTTGATAATCGAAGTAATTTTTTCTTCTGGCTGAAGCTGCAGTAAGTTAACGGCCGCGATGCCTTTTGAGGCTAGGCTGGCAGCTGGAACTTCGTAAGCCTTCAATCGGAAGATACGACCCTTATTAGTAAAGAACAATAGGTAATCGTGCGAGCTGGCCGGAATAAGTTGCGATATAATATCCTCTTCCTTAGTCGTCATGCCCTTTTTACCCTTACCACCTCGATTCTGACGATGATATTCGTTAGCCAGTGTTCGCTTGATGTAATTCTCGCTCGTTAGCAGAATCACACTACTTTCTTCTGGAATCAATTCTTCATCGCTGAATTTGCCTGGTTCATGATTAATCATCTGGCTACGACGTTTGTCGCCATATTTATCTTTCATTTCCACGAGTTCTTCTTTGATGACGCGCAGAATTTCATTTTCATCAGCCAAAATCGCCTCGAGTTTAGCTATCAATTCTAGTAATTCTTTTAACTCGTTTTCGATAGCTTCTCGCTCAAGGCCAGTTAGACGGCGTAGTTGCATTGCCAAGATGGCTTTGGCTTGAATCTCGGACAAACCGAATTTTTCGATTAATGCCTTTTCGGCATCTTCACTGGTTCGACTAGCACGAATCGTCTTGATGACTTCGTCGATGTGATCAAGGGCAATTTTATAGCCCTCTAGTATATGAGCACGCTCTTTAGCTTTTCTTAACTCAAATTCCGTGCGACGCCTGACAACGACTTGGCGATGCTTGATAAATTCGGCCAAAATTTCCTGCAAACCTAGGATTCGTGGCTGGATACCATCAATAAGCGCCAACATATTAAAGTGGAAGCTTGATTGCAATGCAGTTAATTTATATAGCTGGTTTAGGACTTTCTTTGGATAAGAGTCTTTTTTGAGCTCGATAACAATCCTGACCGATCCCCTGGCGCTTTCGTCGCGAATGTCGCTGATAGCAACAATCTTTTTGTCCTTAACTAACTCGGCAATTCTTTCGATTAGTGTTGCCTTATTTACAGCGAATGGCATCTCTGAAATTATGATTTGGCTACGGCCTTTTTTAGTCTCCTCGATGTTAGCTACTGCACGAATTACAACACTTCCTCGGCCCGTTTGATAAGCCTGGCGCATTGGTGCGCCGCCGAATACGACCGCACCGGTCGGAAAATCCGGACCTTTAACGTGCTTTAATAGACCATCTAAGGTAACCTCGTCTTTGCTATCAATCATATAAATAACAGCATCAACTAGTTCACTTAGATTATGCGGCGGAATGCTGGTTGCCATACCGACGGCAATACCAATTTGACCGTTCAATAGCAAGTTAGGCAGTTTGGCCGGTAAGACTACTGGCTCTTTTTCTGATCCATCGTAGTTATCCCTAAAGTCAACCGTATCTTTATCAAGATCGACCAATAGTTCATTACCAGCCTTATCCAGTCGAGCCTCGGTATAACGAGACGCTGCGGCTGGGTCGCCGTCCATCGAACCAAAGTTTCCCTGTCCATTAACCAAGGTATAGCGCATTGTCCAATCTTGGGCCAAGCGAACCATAGAGTCATAAATAGCCATATCGCCGTGTGGGTGATATTTACCCATAACGTCACCGACGATACGAGCCGATTTCGAGAATTTACCACCTGGCCTTAGTCCCTGTTCGCCCATCGAAAACAATATTCGACGATGGACAGGCTTCAATCCGTCCCTGACGTCAGGCAAGGCGCGATCGATAATGACGCTCATTGAATAACGCAAAAAGCTATCTTCCATGACATTCTCGACTGTTTGATTTTCTACAACGCGAGAATGGGTTTGATTACTTAGTATTTCGCCTTCTAATGTTGTGTTTTTGTCATCTTCCATAACTATATATCCAATTCCTCAAGATTAAGCGACTTTGCCCTTCCCTGAATAAAATTCTTCCTAAGCTCGACCTGGTCTCCCATTAGCTTCGTAAAAATAGCATCGGCTCTTTCGGCATCTTCAACGTTCAGCTTGATAAGCACACGATTCTCGGGATTCATGGTCGTATCCCATAATTGTTCAGCATCCATTTCTCCCAAACCTTTATATCGCTGCAAAAGTGTAACGCCGGCTTGCTTATTCTTATCATCAGATTCTTCAACTTTTTGGCCTTTGGCTTTCTTGTCGCTAATTAGCTGATCGATGATAGAGTCACGCTCTTCATCGCTATAGGCATAAAATTTCTTCGTGCCAACCCGAATCAAAAACAGCGGCGGTTTTGCTAGATAAATGTGACCGCCTTC
>JAAXXM010000001.1:59821-84744 GCA_013334475.1 Candidatus Saccharimonadota bacterium
GGAATCTTGACCAAGATAACAGCCGTCAAGCCCTCCCTGATGTCATCACCGGTTAAATTATCTTCTTTCTCTCTCAGCAAACCACTCTTACGGGCATAGTCATTGATAACGCGCGTCAGAGCCGACTTAAAACCAACCAGATGCGTACCACCGTCTATGGTTAAAACATTATTCGCAAACGGCTTTACTATTTCGAGATAGGTATCATTATATTGAACTGCGATCTCAACGACTGAGTCTTCGACTTGTTTTTCAACATAAAAGATACTGTCGCCGGCAACGTCTTTGCCAACATTCAAATGTCTGACATAACTTTGAATACCGCCCTCAAAGTAGAAAGCTTCTCTTTCACCGGTTCTCTCGTCGCGAACAGATACATAAATACCCTTTGTTAAATATGCCTGGTGTCTTAGATAATTAACGACCCATTTGAAATCAAACGTGACCGTCTCTTTGAAAATAGTCGGATCCGGATAAAAAGTAATCGTTGTGCCACGGTGTCTTTTGGTTGGTCCAAGATCCTGGAGTTTACCTTGGGTTACGCCAGTATTGAATTCTATTCGATAAAGTCTCTCGTCGCGCACGACTTCAGCTATTAATTTGGTCGATAAAGCGTTGACGACGCTTGAACCGACACCGTGAAGCCCAGATGATACCTTGTAGCCACCACCACCGAATTTTCCACCAGCATGCAGAACCGTCAGCGCGGTTTCAAGCGTGCTTAGTCCAGTCTTTGGATGGACATCTACCGGAATTCCTCGACCGTTATCATCAATCGTTACGCCACCATCGCTTTGAATCGTAACTAATATTTTGGATGCGAATCCAGCAATCGCCTCGTCAATCGAGTTATCAGCGATTTCCTTGATTAAGTGATGCAGCCCTTCATAACCAGTGCTGCCAATATACATTCCCGGACGTTTTCTTACAGGATCCAGCCCCTCAAGAACTTGAATCTGCGAACTGTCGTAAGTATTATCAGTTTTTTCTTTGACCACTACGAAACTCCCTTATCTATTCCAGACTTTCTAGATGTTTACACTGGAGTCATTATAACAGATAAAAGAGCTTCGCTCAAGCATTGATTGAACATATTTCTTATGCTAGAGTGTTGATATAAGAGGGGGCAATAAATAAAAAGCATGTTTAAAAGAATAGTATCTAATCTGCACTTCAGCCCTACCTTGATTGGCGTCTTGATTAGCTATTCAAAAAGTCTCAAAAATGACCTAAAAATGATCAGATTTGGATTAGTTTTTATAGTAATGGCAATCACCCTACAGGTCGCTATGCAACTAATTGCTCAGCGGCCTATCGCCAATCACAAATCTTATATATACACAGATACACAACAAGTCAGTAGCGACACCAAGATGAGTATCAGTGCCTCGAATTTATCACAGGGATTCAATGATGCATCTTCTTCGCCGGCCCAAATTGACGACATCATCAGCTACACTATATCATTGCAAAATATAAGCGATAAAACGGTTACGAAGAGCATGTCAATTCCGATCGCCTCAACATTAGTTTATTCGAGATTAATAGACAGTGATGGCGGGATACTCAATCAGAATAGCCAAACATTAGAATGGGGCGAATCGGTCATAAAGCCTAATTCATTAGAAACAAAAACTTTTAGCGTACAAGTAAAGGATGCGGCTTTCTCTGACAGCGCCAATGTATCACCTTACAAAGATATTCATGCTAGTTTTGGTAATGATATTGATATTGAAGTCAGCCAAACTCCTATGAATTACTTGGAGGATATTCTAGTTAGCTTGCCTCACCTTGGTAGTAAATTTGATTTGATATTTTCTACCATAATATTAATTGCATCGCTTTTTATATATATAAGGACAAGAAGTCAAGTCAAAGAACTTGATTTAATTCGTCGCGATGCCGATGCGGGGTCAATATAATATGACAAACCCTGATCCAAAGCTATCACCGAGAGATGCTGAGTCTCAGACTCAAAAGACGCTCAAGAACAGCTTACAGCTAAAGGCTAGTTCGATTGACAAATCCAGACTGAACGAAAGTTACATAAAAACTCTAAGTTTAATTCGCAAGCAGATGAATCCAACCGACAAGCTTATGAGCCAAATACTACACCAGCCAATCATCGATAATATTTCCGGAGTTGTTTCAAAGACAATCGCTCGTCCCCGTCCATTACTAATCGGATCGATTATGGCGTTTTTGGCAGCGATTGTTTGTATGGTTCTGGTGAGCTCAACCGACTACCGACCCACCGGCAGTGAGATATCTTTATCCTTCCTTATCGGTTGGTCACTAGGTATTGTTATCGATTACGCATCATTCCTGATTAAGGGCAAATAATCCCCCTTACCTAATTTTGAAGGACACTCCTTCATCGCTGCCATTATTTGAATCTGCGACATGAATGTCTAGAGAAGTAGTCGGTTTTGAGCCATCGCTAGGCCCTGCTTCAACAACCAAAGGAGCTTTAACATCTGTCGGCTTAGTATCAATTATCTGCTGCCGCTTGACCAACCATTGATCCAGGAATGACGATCCAGAATCCGAACTTGCCGGTTGATTAGAACCCGATATGGCACCTCGTTGCCCCGCCGCTTGGCCCTGCTGAGACACTCTAACTGCCTCTGCTTTAGCCTTTCTGGCGGCGTCACCGGCACCTAACCTGGCGAATATTTCTTTCTCAACCTGAGCGCGAGGTTTGCCATATCGACTAGCTGACAGCTTTTTAATCGCATCGCTGAGCTGCGGATTCGGTTTGCCCATTGGCGGAACTAATGACATGCTAAAAGCAGATGATGGAACACCGTTTATCATGACCGAGGCAACCGTTTGAAAATTCGGCAACTTGGTCAAATCCTCTGCATCAAAAGTCGGTGAAAATTTCTTTTGTAACAACTCAGCGTCAGTTACGCCAATTCTACCGCTAATAACTGTTCCGATATTACCAATAATCGCTTCTCTGATGTTGTCAGTTAGCTGTGTCATAAATTGGTTGGCTAAAATCAAATTGAGTCGATATTTACGCGCTTCGGACAATATAGTCTGAAAACTCTCAGTTGCGAAATTCTGGAACTCATCCACGTAAAGTGAAAAATCGACTCGCTGATCTTCTGGCATATTCGCCCTACCCATGGCAGCGGCCTGAAATTTCATCACGAATATCATACCGAGAAGTTGTGAATTAAGCTCACCTGTCTTGCCTTTGGACAAATTAACCAGCAAAATTTTCTTATTATCCATAATTTCACGCAAATTAAAGCCACTCTTGGTCTGCCCGAGGATGTTACGCATCATCTCATTTGACAAAAAGGCGCCGAATTTACTGACAAACCAGCCCAAGACCTCGGACTTATTGGCATCGCTTGTCTGTGCCATTTCTTTATACCAGAAGTCTAGCACTGTTCGGTCGGTGACATATTTCAGTTTTTCATCAGTAAAGGCTTGGTCATTAAAGACCTGAGGAATGTCGATGAACGTCGCGCCGGCTGGGTCGCTCATAATCGTCAAAGAAGCGTTCCTGAACCAATGTTCATATCTCGGACCAATTATTCCCGTATGTCCAGGATCATATAGTCGATATAGCATCGCAATGGCCTCTTGGATAAGAAAGTCGCGCTGGTCTTGATTCTCGAATTCAAATAAGTTCAAGCCGACCGGATATTCCATGTCACCTGGACTGAAATAAATAATGTCATCGACTCGCTCTTTCGGTACCATGCCGAGTAACTTTTCGACCGAGTCACCGTGCGGATCGATAAATGCAAATCCCTTGCCGTCCATCATGTCCTGAAAAGCCAAATTTTCTAAAAGACCAGACTTACCAGTACCGGTCTGGCCAATCATATAAACGTGGCGCCTACGATCGTTAGTGCTAAGTCTTATTTGTTTTTTGACGCCGCGGAATTCGTTATAGCCTAGCAAGAACCCTTCGTCCATGACTTGGACCGGACCGTCAACTTGTTTGGCCATTTGACGTTGGACTTGAGAAGTCGGAATATTGCTTTGGTCTGGTAAATGAAAAATTGTCGCCAACTCAACACTGTTCAATATATTCTGATTAATCGATTGAGGAAAGAAGCGAAATATATATGAAGTCACCAACTCTTCTATATTGCGTGACATATTGAATTTAAAGCCATTATTTGTCGGCGAATCGAATAAAGAAAAAGCCGCAACGATATTACTTAGTAGTGCCTGCGAACGTGCCGCGATATTCGATGATACTACGACCCTGACTAGAACCTCATATCCTGGGTGTCGGGTCTTTTCTTCGATAGCGCTTATCAGATCTTGATCCAGAGAACTTAGCTGACGATCCTCCGGCTTGGTATCTTTCGGTTCGAGCGGCTTCCACAATGCCTCCATCAGACTTTTTGGACTGATAACCATATCAGCGTTACCTGATTTCGATGTCTTGTCTTTTCTGATCTTATTTGCCGTAAAAACCGAATTCTTTACCCATCCCTCCGGAGCAGGCCTAAACAATATTTGTATGGCTGCGCCATCATCTCTGGTAGCAGATGATAAAGCATTCAAAAGCGCTCTAGCGGCATCCCTCTTTGACTCTTCGTAAGTCGCAATCGGATAGGCGTAGCTTTTCTTTAGGTTAAATTCGCCACCAATCGTCCCACTGATCTTGCCCGCCTCACTGAATATATTCTTGTCCTCGACCTCTTCGAGCCTAGCTGTCGGATAAGCGGCGGCGACCGCTTGCTTGACGGTATCCACTAGGGCCATTGGAACTACTGCGTAATAATAAACCAGTCCATCATGGGATATCATCTCGAATGACAGATGCCTTTGGCCCAAAACCCTACTCTTAAAGCCTTTTTGAGCAGTGCTTGATATGATGTTGTACATCACCTGAGCCTGGGACAAAACTTCTTCCGTAACATCTCTCTCGTCACGACCGTTGGATTCTATATCGTCACTCGAAGGAGGAATATGAATTTGCATAGAGACCATCTTTAGACCTCTCTCATAGTTCTTGGCCTCTCTCAAGGTCCTTCTATATTGCAGTAATATCAAAGCCGAGGCTCCACCACCTATTATCAACACCAGGATAACCGCGATTATAAAACTAGCCATAAATTCCCACTCGGATTAATCATTTTACTGCTTGACCCTGGACTCCGCTCCCTTCTCCGTATTTCTTCTTTTTGTAATCAGATTTCAAATTATCCACCTCTTGATTCTGTTTATGGGGATCATCCTTGGTCTGTTCAACGATTTGTTTGGCAGCCATAATCCAAGTTTCTTCTATCTTGTCATCGTCACTGATACCTAGAGAAGTGAATCTCGTATTGCTGTTAGTATCGTCAGCAATAGGAGTCGGCAGCGAAGACGGAAGAACGATAGGACTGTCGCTAGGATTAGATTGTGGCTGCATCTCTACGGCAATCGCACCAGCCTCCACTCCTGATTCAGTAGCAATTTCGCGTTCTAGCGTTTCTTTGCTGATCGGCCTCTCGACTGACGGCAGGTGTTGTTCAAGATTAGGCTGGATGTTTTCTGGATTCATATCTGTAATTATAGCACGATAAAACCAAACTGTTAAAGCTATATTTAGGTGTTTTTATATACATACAAACAGCCCAAAATAGCGAAAAAAGCTATCAAAAGATTGCTATAAAAACTCACTGCGCCTACTGACTTCATACCTATATAAAGAGCTGGCACTAAAGCCGTCACGGTCGCATAGTAATATGATTTCTTGAATTCAATAGCCGCAATTGGCTTTCGAGCAATAAATAACAGTGACAGCCTTCTGATTAACTTACTGGAATAGAAAATAAAAAAAGTTATCACGCTAAGTGATAACAGATAAAAAAGCACAAAAATCAACAAAATACCGAAAGGTCCTATCGAAGTAGGTGTGGTGATATTTAGTAAAACCGCCAGCAAGCAGAGGCTCGCTATCGACGTCGTAACTAGTATTACCTTTAGCATTACTAAGTTAGTATATCACTCAAATTTTGTAAGAGTAAGCCCGAGTGACAATCCCCATTCTGGTTGCAGCATACGCCGCTAATAATAAATAAATGGGCGTGTGAACCAGCGACGAATGTCACCGGGCTAATACTGACCGCCCCGAGATAATCGGGACAAACAGTCTTGCGTTAAATTCCACGGGTCGAAAAACCCGGTACTGTATAACGCGCGCATCTCGCCGATTTGGCGGAGCATCGGCCCCACCAAAGAATGGCGTTGCCGAGTTTCCGTCAAAAAAAATGACGAGCGACTATTGAGATTTTTTGTTAATTTTTCTGCTTTTTTGTTTTTGATAAAGCCTGAAATGACAATACCATAAGTGTTATTATAGGTCAATAATTTTGGCTATATTTATTGTTGTGTTTTTATCTACTTGGTATATTTTTTAATATTCATAGGTGTAAAATGATTATTATTATATTTTTTACAACGTTGTTATATATATTTAAATATCGCTTCTCTACTTGTTGTAAACTTCAACAATAGCCTAAATAATTGTTTCGCTATTTTTATTTGATTGTTTTTTAATGCAAATTTAGCCATGATGATTTTATCTAAAAATTTTGCCGTAATTGCATAATGACAATGAAATCGACTATTTAAATTTTCTGCCAAATATTGAGCGTAGTTGCCTAATTTTTAACTTTTTCCAACAATGCGGCAGTTAACTTTAGGCGCAGCATCGGTCCGCTCGGTCCGCTCAGCACAGGAATTGACTAGCAAACACTAATGTCCGAGTGGCGGCGCAACCGAAAGCTATCGTTTACAAAAATCATAATCGAAATATTCTAAATCGAATTATAAGAAATCCTGACGGCTTCAATAACATAGCTAAAAATTTCGATTAAATTAAAAGCTATGCGATCTAAGAATTTAGTAGGCGCTTGATCAACCGCCCCATATAGTTTGACTTAGTAAATAGACTTATCCACACGTGGTATTTTTTACTAGAATTTTTATACAAGTTATTATTGACACAAGCATTATCGAGCATTATTATAGGGGTAGCTTCTGAATAAAAAAATTGTACAGGAGCCAAAAACAAACAATACTAGAAAAAACTCCACAAAAAAACAACCGTTCCTCGCAGGCGGTTGTTTTTATATTCGATCATTTGGTGGAGCTGCGGGGAATCGCACCCCGGTCCGAAGGATAACTTCATAATTATCTACAGGCATATCTAATTTAAAAATTAACGACTTAGAAATAATCTAAAATTAGCAAAAATCATTCTTTGTCGAGCAGATAACTTGTCTCGCATCAACACTGCTTACCTATTGATGCGATGAGCGACAGAATATAACACCACTGACCGTATTAGTCGCGACACGGAGCGATGGCCCTAAATTAAACTAGAGCTGGTGCTAAGGCCATAGAGCTTGACTCAACGAGTCTAGCTACATAACTCTTAGCTTTTGCAATGAATGTTGCAATTAAAAATGTATTTTTCGATTACCATCGACCTGCAAATTATGATGTTAAGGTTCCCTCGTCGAAAGCTAAATCAGCCCCAACATTAGTCATATTGTAGCATGGATTGATTGATTATTCCACCTATGCTTAAATATAGCTTATGGTTTCCAGAGTATTAACCATTGCAGCAATCGGCTTTGAGGGGCATCTAGTTGAAGTCGAATGCGATACCTCAAAATCTCTACCCTCTCTACAGATAGTAGGGCTCGGTAGTAAGGCCATCGAAGAAGCCAAAGAAAGAGTCAGAAGCGCTATTAGCAATTCCATGCTTGAGTTTCCAAAGGCAAAAATTACCATCAATCTAGCACCAGCCGAATTACCAAAAGATGGTTCAGCATACGACCTACCGATTGCCATAGCGATTCTCTGTGTTAGCGGCCAGCTAAAGCAATCCGAGGTTAACGACTCGATATTTGCTGGCGAACTAGCCCTTGATGGCTCTCTGAGGCCCATAAAAGGCTCAATCAATATCGCCGAGATGGCAAAGCGTCTCGGTATAAGCAAGGTTTTCGTCCCGATCAAGAACGCATACCAGGCTAGCCTAGTTGATAGCATCGATATAATCGGAGTGAAATCCCTTAAGGAGTTATTCCTTCATCTTAAGAATGAGGCTAAAATCAACCCAACCGGTCAACCGTCGATCATCGCTAATCCCGATAATCAGATACCATATCATCCCTGTCTGGATGACATAAGAGGTCAATCGGCGGCAAAGAGAGCCCTGATTATCGCTGCCGCTGGCCATCACAATATCCTTTTGACTGGCCCGCCAGGGTCCGGCAAGACCATGCTAGCCAAAGCCCTCTCTGGCCTTATGCCAAAACTCACCACGGACGAAGTTATCGCGGCTACCAAGATATATAGCATTGCTGGATTAATTGATGGAGAAATCATCGAACAAAGACCATTTCGATCGCCTCACCACACATCCAGCCCAATATCCATCATCGGCGGAGGCAGCCAAGCAAGACCCGGCGAAATCAGCCTAGCTCACACCGGTGTTCTATTCCTTGATGAGATGCCAGAATATCCAAGGTCCGTCCTTGAATCACTCAGACAACCGCTCGAGGACAGAAAAATTAATATCAGCCGCGCCAATGCTCACGTAGTCTATCCATCCGATTTTATGCTTATTGGCACTATGAACCCATGTCCATGCGGTCACCTTGGCGATCCGCTAAAAGAATGTGTCTGCACAACTACTCAGATTGATTCATACAGCAAACGTCTATCAGGACCGCTTCGTGATCGTATCGATATGACTATAAACGTATCCAGAGTGCCTAGCGATGAGTTGTTCAATGACAACGTGTCGTCTTTTGAACAACATAATAATGGCCTAGAATTAATAAAAAATGGACTCACTTTTCAACAATTAAGATACGGAAGTAGTCATAAATACAACTCATCATTAAGTAATTCAGAGATAAAGAAATACGTTGTTTTATCACCTCAAGTGAAATCATTGCTGTCTGTTGCGGCCAATAAACTAAATCTAAGCGCCAGAAGTTACTTCAAAATAATAAAAGTCGCCAGGACTATTGCGGATATTTCAAGCAGTATCGACATAACGCCAGAGCATATTAGTGAAGCACTGCATTATAGAGGCTGACAAGACTAATTGATTTACCGTGTTATTGCTATCACTACTACTATTGTATTTCAAGGCCATATCTGATAAAATCTCAACAGGCAAAATCAACTGTCAATTTTAGGTTGCTAAAGGAGATATACAATCAGTAATTCAATTCGCATTAATCAAGAAATACGCGCAAAAGAGTTGCGTGTTATCGGACCAAATGGTGACCAACTTGGTGTAATGAGCCTATCTGAGGCGCTAAAAGTAGCCGAAGAAGCCGGGGTGGATCTGATTGAAATCTCCCCTAACGCCACACCTCCTGTTGCAAAAGTCGTTGACTGGGGCAAATACCAGTATCAGAAGATGAAAGAGCAACAAAAAAACAAACGCAAATCAAAGACAGTTGATCTAAAACAAATGCGCTTAGGCCTAAAGATTGGCTCTAACGATTTGGAAATCAAGCTTCGCAAGATCCGGGAATTCTTGCAAGAAGGCCACAAAGTTAAGATTTTTATCTTCTTTCGCGGTCGAGAGATTGCCCATCAAGAGTTAGGCTACGAAATGATGGACAAAATAGTCGCCCAGTTAGAAAACGAAGCGGTATTAGAACAAAAACCTCAAATGGCTGGACGCAATTTGAGCATAGTAATAAGGAGAAAATAATATGCCAAAACTAAAAACTCACAAAGGTACGGCCAAGCGAATAAAAACGACTGGATCAGGTAAGCTGATTCGCGAAAGGGCCTACGGCAACCACATGCTATCAAAGAAGAGCAAAGGTCGCAAGCGAGCCATCGCTACTAGCGCTGAAGTCAAAGGCGGTATGGCACAAAACGTTAAAAGAGCGCTCGGCGCCTAATCATCACTAAAGGAGTACAAAAATATGCGAGTAAAAAGAGGTGTGCCAGCTTCGGCCAAGCACAAAAAGACATTAAAACTAGCCAAGGGCATGCAACACGCCCAAACTAGATCTTTCCGATTAGCAAAACAATCGGTCATAAAATCATTGCAACATGCCTACAGGGATAGGCGCAATAAAAAACGCGATATTCGTGGCCTATGGATCACTCGTATCAACGCCGCCGCTCGCGAACTTGGTACGACTTATGCCAAACTGATTGCCGGTCTAAAAAAGTCCAATATCGAGATTGACCGCAAGATGCTAGCTGAATTAGCTGTCAAAGAGCCAAAAGCTTTCGCCGAAATCGTCAAAGAATCAAAATAGTCAAAACCTGACACCAAAAAATAACCGCCACTTATATAGGGCGGTTATTTTTATTGGTAGTCCATCGATAAGCCGGGTTCTGTCGTGGATGATCATCTATCTAGCTCGACGGTTGCCCATCAAGTCAAGCGGGTTATCGGCTCAGAACGGACCATTCTTTTTGTGAGCCTCCTTGCAACCGACAGGGTTTACCTCCAAATCATGTCACCATGATTTGCTGTGGGCTTTTACCCCACTCGTTTCACCTTTTCCAATGGGAGAATATTTTCCCCATGGTAGTTTCTTGTTTCTGTGGCACTTTCCCTGGAGTCACCTCCGGTCGCCGTTAGCGACTGTCGTGTCCTAAGTTGCCCGGACTTTCCTCTCCGTAATCGATTCATAATCGAGACGGGGCGATCATCTAATGGACTACCAATATACTAAATTATCAAGGTCCCGGGCCCAACTTTCGACGCATGATACTTCCCTATCTTATGAATAGGTGGGTGCTCGCAAAACTTCCCCACAGGGTCGAATCATTAGAGCTCCCGATGAAGTAACTATTCAGGAAAATCATTACGCCTAGGTTAAGGCCCAGGATAACTATATTATAGCACTAAAATGCGAATATATGACTGAATAATTGGATAAAAAAGCTAATCGCGTTCGATAGGAAATAGTCAAACTGATTACCGGCAATAAGGATAATTGCAAAAACAATAATTATACCGTAACGCTCTGCCTTTAAGAGCCAGTCTCTAAAAAAATCCGGCGCCAAAGCGTATAGAAGCCTAGACCCATCCAGCGGCGGAATTGGTATCAAATTAAAGATAAAAAAGCCTAGATTAATCACCGTCATCGTCGCAAAAAAATTACCAACAATAGTCTGCCCGGATGAATCACCAACCAGCGCTAATACTCCAAAAGATAAAAACGCCAAAACAAAGTTCGCGAATGGACCAGCAATTGCGATCAAAGCCGCACCCCAATCACCACCCCTGACATTGTTTGGATTATATGGCACAGGCCTAGCCGCACCAAAAACCGGAGCACCGATGAGCGCCAGCGACAAAGGTAATAACAGAGATAGGATTGGATCAATATGTTTCAGAGGGTTCAAGGTCAATCTGCCCATCTTTTTGGCAGTATCATCACCTAACCAATAACCCACGAAAGCATGCGTAGCTTCATGAGTCGTCATAGATACTACTATTATTACTAGCACTAAAACTATACTTAATAAATCGAAATTAACCATGAAAATATTATATCAGGAATGTTACACCTTAGCCTATCTTGACGTATCGAATAAAAAACGCTATACTGTCTAACATTGTAAAAATAATTAATTCAGGATTAATATTATGGCATCACGCTGCGAACTAACCGGAAAAGGTAAACAATTTGGACACAATGTTAGCTTTTCTCTTAGGCGTACCAAGAGAGTCTTCAAGCCAAATCTACAGAAGAAAACCTTCGAAGTAGATGGCAAGAAAGTAACGATGGTTCTATCTACACAGGCCATACGAACACTCAAGAAAAAAGGTATTATCGCCTAAATAATACCCCCTCCTTGCAGAGGGGGTATTTAATTTTATCCTAAAACTGTAGCTAGGATTTGGTTATTACCACGACCGAAAGGCCGGTATTGCCGCCGCCGACAAGCGGTTTATATTTATACTTCGAAACAGTCTCAACCGGCGCACCGAGTTGAGTGACGAATCTTTCTAGGTCATCTTGAGGCACTTCGTATTTAAGTGATGAATCAGCATAATGAACCGGAATGACGACTTTAGGATCAATTGCACTGATTACTTTGGCAGCATCGACTGAGTCCAAGGTATATCCGCCGCCGCCGACTGGTAGAATAAGAATGTCAACCACGCCTAGCGCCTCAAGTTGCTCATCGGATAGTTTTTTGTCGATATTACCAACAACACCGATTCTTGATTCACCAATCATAATACGATAAATAGTCGATAACATCCCCTCGTTTTCGGTATCTATATGACGACGAGCTGGTACGCCAGTGATGTCAAAACCATCAATACCATATTCACCAGGTCCATTAATAATCAGTTTTGCGTCATCATCATCGATGACGAACCTCTCTTCGGTTGTCAACTCAACGGCGTCTTTTACGTTCAAGTCCTTGAGGCCTACTAGCGAAAGTTTTGGATCAATCATTAACCTAGAGTTCTTGGTGCTTATGATTACAGCGTTAGCGCCTTTATATTCAATATCGAACATGCAATTTGTCTCCTCTACTGCTTTTCTAAAATATTATCTTCATCAACTGCAACGACGTGCTTTGACTTCAAAACTTCAGTCAAGAATTTATCCTTGACGCTCAAACGATAATAAAACTCATCGTAAGGTAACACACTATAGTTGATCTCGCGACCCTCACTAGACTCAATACCGTCTATCAAAGTCTTGAGCTTTGGCGCCGTGACACCGCCGACTATCAACAAATCTATCGGAGCCACCGATCCTCGAACCAAGCTGCCTGATAGTACGGCTAATCTTATATTAGGAACTTGTTTTAACAAGCTAATGTAATTAGTCTCAACACCGATAGGTTCTTTGGATTTTTCGATTACTTGGTCCGCTATCTTGATTGAGGCGTCACCGAATATTGAGCTTAGGGCTAGATAATGTTCATATTGCTGGTTGACTTGGTAATACAGTTTGTTATCAGAGCTATCGCTGACAATAATACCGACACTAATCATATTAGCTAGTTCGCGCCTGACTGAATTAATCTGTTCACCGATTTTTCGAGTAATTTCGCGGACATAAAAACTCTGACCAGGGTTATTCAAAAAAAGATAAAGCAGCTTTACCCGTGTTTTTGATCCAAATAATGCGTCAATCATGTTTTTATCCCGTATAACTTACGTGTTCTATAATAGCACGGCTATCTGTTGTTGGCGAGTTTTTTATCAAGATATTTTTCGGCTTCAATCAAATTCAGCCAAATAATATTCTTGTTACGCCTGAACCAGGTCATTTGGCGCTTGGTCAGACGCCAGTCTAAAATAGCCAATTTCCGCTCGATGTCTTCAATACTAAGTTGACTTTTTTGATACTCACCCACTAGTCGATAGACATTACCTTTCATCGCCTCACTGTCCCAGCCATATTGTTTTGCAATACGGCTAGCTTCGTCAACCACGCCACTATCAATAATCTGTCGAATTCTCTGTCGTATTCTACTCATCAACTCGTCTTTATTTGTAATAATTCCTACAACGATTACATTATCTATCATCGAGTCTCTATTAGATACGCTTTGTCCATTTTGCTCAATTTTTCTAATAACGTAACGTTTGTTCTTGAAATTTTCCGGCAAAATAATATTGTTAGAATGACAATATTCATAAAGTTGCTGAATAGACATATTGTTCAACTCTTCACGACGCACGGCATCAGCCGAATCACCAAATTGATAATCAAAAATGATCGAATCAATATAAAGACCGGTTCCGCCGACTAGAAACGGAATATGACCACGAGATCTAATCTCATCAATTTTCTGCAGTGCATACTGCTTGAAATCGGCCACCGAATAATAATCGCCTGGATTAATCAAATCCAACCCCCAATGTGGAACCCCCCGTTGCTCGGCTAGGTTCGGCTTTGCTGTGCCTATATCCATGCCTTTATAGATAGTTCGAGAATCCGCACAGACAACTTCACCGTCGTATTTTTGGGCAAGCCGGATCGCCAAGCCGGTCTTGCCACTAGCTGTCGGTCCGACTATGACGATTAATGGCTGTTTGCTATCACTCATATTTGGCTTAATCAGTCTAATTTGTTATAGATTAGTCAAAAAATCGGCTAGCTTGTCTAGAACTATCTTTTGTTCGCCAGTCTGAGTACGAACGCTGACCTCGCCAGCATCTTTGTCCTTTTGTCCAATGATTAACTGGACCGGTATCTTCATACTGGTTGCTTCACGAATCTTTTTGCCTAACGACTCGTTACGGTCATCGACGGTATAGCGTAATCTATTGAATCGAACCGGTTTAGACAGGATTATACTATCAAGAATCGCCTTGACCTTATCTACATAATCATTGACCGTATCGTTAATCGTCAAGATTCGTACTTGCTCAGGCGCTGACCAGAACGGGAACCAACCACCGGTATGTTCAATAAAGACACTTAGGAATCGCTCAATCGAACCAAGAAGAGCACAGTGAATCATGACCGGAGTTCGCGCATTGCCATCTTTATCAGTGTATTCCAAACCGAATCTACCAGGTTGTACGAAATCAAGTTGCACCGTCGCGACTTGATGCTCGCGCCCAATGGCGTCAGTTGCCATGAAGTCAATCTTTGGACCATAGAAAGCCGCCTCGCCTTCTTGTTCGAAATATTCAAGATTGTTCGAAATGACCGCCGACTTTAATTGCTCTTGAGCCGACTTCCATAAGTCAACATCACCCAAATAAGCATCACTATCATCTCGATATGACAACCTGACTCTTAGCGGCATCGCAAAAGAACCGTATAGCTCTCGGGCGCTAGCCAGTAAATTAGCAATTTCTGGCTGAATTTGCTCTTCGGTACAGAAGATATGACTGTCGTCTTGGGTCAGTGATCGGACACGGTTCAAACCGCCGAGTTCGCCGGTTTTCTCATCACGATAATCAGTCGTTGTCTCTAGATACCTGACTGGCATATCCTTATAGCTACGCGGCTTTGACGCATAAATCTGTCCATGGTGCGGACAATTCATCGGCTTTAATACGAAATCATCACTGGTTTCTTGGCTGGTAATCAAGAATAATTCCCCGCCAAATTTTGCCCAATGGCCCGACTTCTCATACAGATCCTTTTTGGTAATATGAGGAGTCCAAACTTTTTCAAAACCATGGTCTTGGCGTAATTGATTAGAATAAGCGCTCAAAAGATCACGCAGAATAGTTCCCCGAGGCGTGAACAAAGGCAAACCGGCACCGACTAGTGGCGAAATAGTATATATGTCCAACTCTTTGCCTAATTTCCTGTGATCCCTAGCTTTAGCCTGCTCAATCATCTCGAGACGTGAGTCAAGCTCGACTTTGGTCGCAAAAGCGATGCCATACAAGCGCTGCATTTGCGGATTGTCTTCCTTGCCACGCCAATATGCGCCGGCAACGCGCATTAATTTAAATGCTCCGACATCTTTGGCGCTATCAATATGCGGCCCACGACATAAATCCATGAAATCGCCAGTCTTATAAAAAGTAACTTTGTCTATTACGGCTTGATTATCTATTGCTGATACGCCTAAATCTTCTGGGTTAATTTCGCTGGCGACGGTTGTACCACTTCGCTTTAAGTCATTAAGTAACTCGGCTTTATATGGTTGATCGTTATTTTTTGCCCAATCGATAGCCTCGTCAATCGGCATTTCGATTCGTTCGAAAGCCACGCCACTATCAATAATTTTTTGCATAACTGATTCTATTTTCGAAAAATCAGACTCGGAAATCTTAACATCGCCAAGATCAATATCATAATAAAAACCATCATCAACTACCGGACCGATACCGAATTTTGCCTTCGGCCAAAGCTTCTGAACTGCGGCAGCAGTAATATGTGCCAAACTATGTCGCATTAAATTTAATTTTTCTTTTTCCATGACTTCGCTCCTTTTTTAAATAAATAAAAACATGCGATGTTTAAACTTAATTAACTTAAATTTATTTATCGCATGTCTCGGATCCGCTAAGAGGCGGACGGTTCCACCGGACTTTCCATCCCTTTTGGGACGAACTCTCATGAATCAACGTTGTCGTACGTTCTACTCCGACGGAGCTCGGTAATTGGTGAGGTTACCTCAAGCACTCATCAAGATAATAGCACAGTCCATCTTGCATCGCCACCCCTATTTTGCTATCCTTATTAAATACGGGTCCTTAGCTCATTTGGCTAGAGCGCAACATTGACGTTGTTGAGGTGAAAGGTTCGAATCCTTTAGGACCCACCAGATTGATTATGCTTAAAAAGACTCTCCTTGGAGTCTTTTTAGTTTTTTTAATTAGATTCTCCTCACCACAAGTTCTGGAAATCCAGTATTATTATCAAGCTCACGCAGATATTCGACACCTTCGTGCTCGGTAATAACAATCTCTGCAGTAGTGTCAACCAAGGACCCTTCTTTTAGATGACCCCCTATAACGACCCCGTTTTTATCTGATACCGATATATGAATATGGCAATCATCGCCAGTTAACGTGCCGACAAGTGAAACAATCTCATAAACATCTTCATATGTTCTAACATTCTGATTTTCAACTGTGGCCCCAGCCAAGCGTAAAATAACTGACTTTAATGACCCGACACAAGTCAAAATTGAGCCCGCCCTGATGCCATTGTGCTTCGCAAAATTGACCAATTCGACTCTTAGATCTTGCCCCGGGTTCAACCTCAAACTATATATTTTCATAATCAAATATTAGCACAGTGACAAAAACATCATAACAAGAATCTCATTTCTCTAAATCCTACAGGTCTGACTAAGCCAGATAGGCTCGACGGAAATATCTGTTACACCACCAATTAATTAGCTACCTGCACCACTCTTATGAGTGGTGCTTTGTTTTCCCACAATTCAAATCGAGTTTTCCACGTGCACAATATTAGATTTGGTTCATGGCATATATCATAAATGGAATATCATGAATATTATGTTCGATTGACTTTTTATCATCCTTATGCTAATATAATAACATGATAGCAAAAGAACAGATACAGAAGCATCATGAAACAGACCATTCGCAATCAAGGTTAGAACGATTTGTGCTAGGTTTTGAATACAATAAAACCCTTCAAGAAATCAAACGTGACGTCCGAAACCGTACCCTGTAATAGCCGGCCTTTAAAATAAATAAGGCGCCTCATTTTGAGACGTCTTATTTTTATTATCAATACAAAGTTACTTCTTTTTTGCCGTCGGGCTATATGACTCGTGCGTAGCCTTATCCGTAACATCGAACTTATCTAGATATTTACCTACTAACAAAAGAGTCTGTGAGTATAGCGCCGAAGCCGAGCTATAGGCTATGGCAGTGACGGGCATTAATACCCATTGAGCAATCATATAGATGTTTCGGTGGCGTTTATAGCGTTTTGGCCTCGGTGGTAGCATCTTGAAGGACAAAAACACCATGACGAACAGACCGACCATAGCGAATTGCTGTAAAATACTGACGACTTCAGGTAGTTGCTGAGCCGCAACGCTTCTAGCAGCCTCCTGGTTTACAAGCAGCGGAACCCAACCTCCGAAAGCAACCAGTAGCGAAACGCTAGCTAGCGTCACATGACCGTCAATCAGCCGCAATAGCCTGGCCAATCCCCCCATAAACGGTACGTTACGATCTTTAGAAAATATCCTGACCGCAACATAAGGCACATCCGAGGCGCCATATGCCCAACGCCTTAACTGGATGAACTGAGCTTTAAGGGTCTTTAAATAGTTGTCAGACAAAACCGCATCTTGATAAATCGGCACGTATATTGGCAAGACCGAATAATTACCACCGAAATAGAAGTAACTGCGCCAATACTGATGGCCATCCTCTACAATGGTCCGCTTGCTCCAAAAGTCCATCTCTTCTAGGGCGTCCATCGGCTGGGAATGTGACGCAAAGTTACGTAAAGTATGGGGTCGCATCGAACTGATAATATTCCAAAATGAATTACCGGTCGCGATCACCCTCATCGGCGCTGGCGCGTCCCATATATTACCCAAGAACAAAGATACCGGTTGATAAGATAAATGCTTTCTGTCTTCGTGCGTAATATATTCATAGGTAACATAATCGAAATACGTCTTATACGGACGGTTATCGCTATCAAGGCTGGTTACAATGACATTTTTCGATGAAATGCCTTCATCTTTTAACCAAGTTTGCAAGAAACGACCGGCATAAACTAGATTGCTTCCCTTGCCAACCACCTCATCAGGCAAATCCTTTGGATGTTTGACCATATGAAAAGCAAAAAAGTTATGTCCATAATCTTTCTTTAGCCGCAGAACCGTCTTTTCTATCGCCTCACCGCCCCTTTCTTCGTAGGCAATGACCATGATGATTTTCTTTGGACCACAAGAGTTATTTAGAACTGCTTCGACAGTCGGAGCCAAAATTTCGTAAGATTCATTATAGGTAGCGATGATCGCGGCATTGTAAATCTGGGACGGCTTAGGAAAAACCGATGGATCGGCCGACATCAGCCGCAAATTATCAATATGATTAACTATTTGAAATTCACTACCATAATCAATCTTTTGGCCCAGATGTCGATTGTACGATTCAACTGGATTCTCAAGTTCAATCAGCCTATCATGCCAATTGACCTTTTGCGCACTATTGAGCTTGTGCCTGCCGATAACAGTCTGAACAGCAATACCGACCGCCTTTACCAAGGTAGTCACTATAATCAATAACAGATAGACTGCCGCCATGGTCGGGCTGATCATCGACAAGACGAATATTAAAATAATCGCCCCGTAACTTATAATCGCCGGGAGCATTTCAAATAGTCGATATTTTAACGGCCGCTTGCCTAAAGGAATTTCCAAATCAATCATATCTAAAGCATGTTCCGCAGGTTAAGAACCATCGAGACGGTTGACCAGTTGAACAACAATAATCCAATACTCACCCACACGAACATTACCGCCAGTGAATGACCTTTGACTAGTAGCATCTTGATTGCAATCGTAGAGTGTAGAATTGCTAAAATCACTCCAAAAACTACGAACGTAAACAAATAGTACCACTGATCAAAATACAGATGGGTTATACCAAAAACCGAATAATGCGATATCACCTGACGCTCGCTGGGATGGATTGATAGACCAATAGTAATCGACAAGGCAATCATTAATAAATTCATGCCAATCAACAAAACAAATAGGTATCGATCCTTGATGAGTTCTTTGAGTGAATGAATAATATTTAACTTCATATAATCCTGGAGCCGCTGTCCGGACTTGAACCGGAGACCTACGCTTTACGAAAGCGCCGCTCTACCAGCTGAGCTACAGCGGCACAGTTGATCAAGAGACATTATACCATCTATCACCCTCAAAATAAAAGCACCTCACCGTTGCATATAAGATTAAAAACTGCTATTATACGATGGTTAAAAACCATGGGCTCGTAGTGTAGTGGTTATCACGCCTCCCTGTCACGGAGGAGATCGCCGGTTCAAGTCCGGTCGGGCCCGCCAACTTGACCACAAAAACACCCTTTCGGGTGTTTTTATATTGATTTTTTATCAAACTTATGCTATAAATAATTAAAAGGCAAAAAACAAACATGAACCAAGAATCAATTACACCAGTGATGGCAGAAACTCAAGCAAAACAAAACGAGGTCTTACTACCTTTAGAAGTTAACGAAAAGACCCACCGCCACCGCAAACTGGGCAGCAAAGCAATCCTACGTGTAACCGACCATGAGGGTAATGAAATCACCGATAAGAATCCTGAGGTTAAAGAAATCGAAACAAATTCTATGGAAATGATTAAGTATGGTGGCAAACCAGAACGACTTGTCACTAAGTGTTCTATCGACTCTATCGCTGAAGTTGTCGAGCTATCCAAAATAGACGAAGAAGGTAATGAAGTGTCGGGCCTATATATACAAAACTCCGACAGCCCAATCGTGAATAAAGACAGATGGATTGAAAGCCTTGATTATCTAACTTCAAAGGGCGGCTATTCAATCAAAAAAGTTGTTATATTAAACCCTAGAAAAAAAGAACAAATCGCATACGATAATACCTTAATCCTGACCGAATATTTGTCCAGCATCGTTCATAATCTTGATAGCGGTAAGGATGCGCAGATACGACTATGCGAATACGACGAAAGCTATCTCGACAGTAAAGAAGGCGTCAAGCTAAGTGGTGAATTTACGAAAAGTGGTAAAACCGTCCTAAAGGTCAATAATAAAGCCGTCGAATTCTAGAGTCGCTAACGAAATCGACTCACCCACACCCCTGATTTAGGTTAATAGTTTGCTATGATAATTATATGTTATCAATATCAAAAATATTCAAACCAAAAAAACTCGATAGACAACTTGCTGTTTATAACAACATACTCATTTCGAAATCGGCTATATTGAATAATTTCGATTTGTTGTCGAATATGTCCCCCAGCGAAGGCTATGTTATCCCGGTCTTAAAATCGAACGCCTACGGCCATGGCATCAAACAGGTCGCTAGAATACTGCAAGCCAGACGCTTCCCATATATCGCTGTTGACGGTTATTTCGAAAGGCTAGAAATCGCTAAAGTGTCAAAACAGCCGGTACTAATAATGGGTGCAATCCGTCCAGAAAATTATTCAAAAGTCAGCACCAGCAGGTCGGCATTCGTTATCAGCGACACCCCTTCTCTGATGGCAGTCGGTCGAACAAAAAAACGGTTCAAGGTTCATATCGAAATTGAAACCGGCATGGGTCGCCACGGCCTAAGACTAGACGAATTGTCTAAATTTATTAATGAGCTAAAAAAATATCCAAAGATTTATGTTGAAGGCATTATGACTCACCTATCCGATGCCGACAATCCAAAAACAGATGAATATGTTATTCAACAAGTTAATAAATTTGATCAAGCGGTTGAACTATTTTTAGAATCTGGAATAAAGCCCAAATACTACCATATTGCTCAATCGGCCGGCAGTACCAAAGCAATTTCGCGCTATGCTAACACTATACGGCCTGGCATCGCCCTGTATGGAATCTCGCCCTTAGATAATGATGATGTCTATTACAAGAAACTAGCCAACCTTAAACCTGCCCTAACTCTAACGAGCACCATAGCAAAGACCATGAATATCGACAAAGGCGGCTCGGTTAGCTATAACCGAACCTTCAGAGCCAAGAAAAACAGTCGTATCGGCATTTTACCGCTCGGCTACTACGAAGGCGTGCCTCGTGAATTTAGTAATACCGCATACGTAACCGCTAAAGACAAAAAAATTAAAATAGTTGGCCGAGTGTGCATGAATCATACAATGATTGATATTACCGACACAAACCTTGGGATTGGCGACAAAATTGAAATCATCAGTAACGAAAAAACCAGTCCGATTTCATTAGACAACATCTGCAAGCGTCATGGATTATTCAATTATCTTGTTCTGGTTAAGTTGAACGAAAATATTCGACGGACGATTATCGATTAACGACTCGATCATTGACGGCTTGCCAATCAACCACATTCCACCATGCCTTTATGAACTCGTCGCGACGATTTCGATAATCGATATAATAAGCATGCTCCCATAAATCCAGGCATAATAGTGGAACTTCGTAGCCCATCGATACGGGCGTGTCTTGATTGGCGGTCGTGATAATATTGCCGTTTTGAAGCAGCCAAGTCCAGCCACTACCAAAAACCGACATAGATTTGTTAGTAAACTCCTCTGCAAAGCCCTGAAAACTACCGTAATTGCTGTTAATGATTTCCGATACCCGACCAGAAGGTTCGCCACCGCCTTTTGGCGACATTGTCTCCCAAAATAGCGAATGATTGTAATATCCGCCGCCCTGATTGCGCAATGCCGTTCGCGCCGACTCATCGATTGCATCAATATTAGTTAGTAAATCTTCAATGGTTTGGCCTTTGTATTTCGGATTAGCATCAAGCGCCAGATTAAGTTTGTCGGTATATGCCTGGTGGTGCTTGCCATAATGAAACTGAATCGCCTCTTCGCTCATACACTGCTTTAGATCACCCATGCCATACTTTAACTTTGGTAATTCAAACATTTTTTGCCCCCTATTTATTAATTTTTTGGAATCGTAATATATTCGAAAGTTTTGTTCTTGACCGAGCTGAGTCTTTGATTGAATGTGCTGAGCGAAACCAAGATGTATTCATAACTGACCTTGCCATCCTTGGTATCGAGCAATCGAATGACATAATAGCCGTCGCCCAATGTTGACTTGATGACTCCGGATACTTGATTCTTGGTCATCTTTGAAGCAGCCATCGCCAAACCACCATCCTGATTATTACTTGGTACCCATCCCGAGACACCATAAGAGATTGTCTTTGAAGAATTGGTCGTTAACGAATCGACATATTGCTTGAAATTAGTCGAACCGTTTGCAACGTCCGTATGGATATTATTAATCGCCCTTGACGAGGCGTCGTCAACCGCAAAGGCGACTTTTTGACGCAGTAGTTTTCGCATTACTACATGGCGATACTCGGACGGACTCCAACCGTAAAAATCTTGGATAACCGTGAAATAGGTTTGTTCCGAGGTTTCCCCATCGCTGGATTGACGCTGCGCCTTGATGAAGGCTTCAACTTCTTCGTCGTTGACCGAAATCTTCATTTGACTAGCTAGTTTTTCGGCATAGGCATCGGCTATCGCATCGCCCATGGATTGTTGCTTGATATAACTGACCTGGCGCTTGCCGTCGGCGGTTTTTAGACTAACCTGCTCTTTTTGCTCGAGATAATGAACCGAGCTAAGGTACTTCATCAGATAATCACTATACAGAACGGCCTGCCCATCAACCGAAGCCACCGGCAATGGCAGAACCTTGGTAATCTTATATATAAACTCGCTAGTATTCTGCATCGGATAAAGTTGCCACCAACCAAGCAAAAGCAAGCTGACGATTGCAACCAGGCTAATAATAATCGCATTAAAAACTAGTTTATGACGCACATACTGCAGAGGATATTTGAATCGACGTCCACCAGCTAATATTTTTTCACGATGCTCGGCCACCGTGTCACTGGTAATGCGAGAAGGCGCCTCACTTGCGGTGCCGGATTTCTTTGCTTTGATTTTTTCAATTAATTTCTTCATCTTCATCCTTTGCGCGTTTTTCAATCGCATTATTAACAGCATCCTGCAATTGATTGTATATTTTGTCCGGATGTTCGACCTTGTTAATCACTAAATCACCGACAATCGTCTGGATAACTATCGTACCGAACTGAAACATTTCACCACTGAATCCCGGTATGTTATAGCTGATATTCTGAACCTTCGACAAACGCAATTCGATGACGTCTTTGCCAAAAAAACCACGTTGCGTAACCTGACGGATTCGTTGATCGGTAACGATATAAACCGTAAAATACCACATGATAAAGTGGTACGCGAACAAAATAATTCCAATCAATAGACCAACAATTGGTAGCAAAAAAAGTTCAAGGTTATAGCTCCATATTAGCGGTGGAATCGACGTGATGATCAAAGGTATAGCTAACATATAAAAGCCTTTGCGCATAGCGATAATATGATGTCGGAACACAAATAAAAGCTTTTCGCCCTCGCGTTGACCAACAAAATCAAGTTGTGCCTTTGGTTTTAATTCGGTTTTTTCCATATGATAATAATAACAATTAATGGTACCCCGGGCAGGAATTGAACCTACAACCTTATCCTTAGGACGGATCTGCTCTATCCAATTGAGCTACCGAGGCATACCACTATTATTATAACTGGTTAGGCGCGATGTGTCACTTTTTCTTTGGCACTCGGCCTCTGACAACTGGACCATGAGCCGTGTCGTAATCCAAATACAGTTCGTTCTTGTCGAACCATAGGGATATTTCTTTAGTGGCTTCTTCTGGATTACCTGACGCATGAATAATATTCGGCAATGTCGCGCCAATCGGATTAGTATAGCCTCTAGTTATATGGGTATAGTCACCGCGAATTGTTCCTGGTGCCGATTCTTTCGGATCGGTCGTGCCAACCATTTTTCTGACATAAGATACAGCTTCTATACCCTCAAGAACGATGGCTACGACTGGAGCTTCGGTCATTTGTGACAAAGTAACTCGATAAATCTCTTCGCCCCATCGACTAATTAGATTGCTAATGCCCTCGTAATGCTTGTGGAAATGAGCTTCATCAGGCGCCACCATTTTCATGCCAACTATCTTGAGACCGGCTCGTTCAAATCTAGTAATGATTTCACCGACTAAGCCACGTTGAATGGTATCTGGTTTTAGTACTATTAATGTTCTTTCTAGGCTTGGCATGTTGTCTCCTATCTTTATCCGTTTTATCTATTATATTACACAACTTTGTGCAATAACGCTTAAAATAAGATATTCTATTAATATGTATGTTTCAGAACTAATCCTAGATTATATCGAACATCTTGAAGTCGAGGGCGGCAGGTCTAGCCATACGGCCGAAAATTATCGTCTATATCTAGAAAGGTTCGTAGAGTTTACCGACGATACTAGCGTTGATAAGATAACACCAGAAATGGTACGTAAGTATCGTCTATGGCTAAACCGTTACAAAAATAGCAATGATGACGAACTAGCAACAATCACCCAAGGTTACCACCTTATCGCTCTGCGCGGCTTTTTGGGCTATTTATCAAAGAGAGATATAAAAAGTCTAGCACCTAACAAAATCGAGCTACCAAAAATCTCTCGTAAACAAGTCACTTTCTTGCACTTTGACGAAGTCGAGCGTTTGCTTGAACAAATTAATTTATCAACCGAAACTGGCCTAAGGGACCGCGCAATCATTGAGCTACTTTTTTCCAGCGGCCTGCGCGTATCAGAACTGGTAAATTTGAATCGCGATCACGTCAACACCGAGAGGCGTGAGTTCATGGTCAGAGGCAAGGGTCAAAAAGATCGTCCGGTCTTTGTCAGTCCCAGTGC
>JAAXXM010000010.1 GCA_013334475.1 Candidatus Saccharimonadota bacterium
CGCTGAGGGTTTGGATCCCAAGGCTTATACTGACAAAATGTATGTGAATTTTCAGGCGTTAATGAAAAAAGTTGGTGCCGAATACACTGATTTTATCCGTACGACCGATCCTCATCACATTAGTTCCGTCCAATCTATATGGCAAAAACTCTTGCCATATATCTACAAAGGAAAATATGAAGGTTGGTATTGTGTTGGCTGTGAGGCCTTTGTGTCCGATAAGGAAGCGACGGCCAATAACGGCGTTTGTCCCGATCATAATCAGCCATACCAACGTCTCAGCGAAGAAAACTATTATCTGAAGGCTAGTGCTTTTTCTGACCAAGTCCGTCAGGCAATTGAATCCGATGAGCTAAAAATAGTACCAGAATTTCGTAAAAAAGAGTTCTTGGAACTTATGAAGGATGGACTTCAGGATGTTAGTATTTCGCGTCCAAAAAAGAATTTGTCATGGGGAGTGCCGGTGCCAGGCGACCCAAGCCAAGTTATGTATGTTTGGCTGGATGCGTTATCGAATTATATAACTGTTCTTGGTTATCCAGATAATTCAGCCTGGCAGCAATATTGGCCAGCTGATGTCCAAATTGTTGGCAAAGATATTTTGAGGTTTCACGCTGGTCTATGGACGGCGATGTTGATAGGCCTCGGTTTGCCTTTGCCGAAAAAAATATTAGTGCACGGACATATTGTTGTGGGTGGCGCCAAGATGAGCAAAACCGTCGGAAACGTTGTTGATCCAAATGAAGTGATTGATGGTTATGGCGTTGATGCTTTTCGATACTATTTTTCGCGTCATGTCCCAACACTCGATGACGGTGATTTCACCTGGGAAAAATTCGAGAACGCTTATAACACCGAGCTCGCCAATGATCTGGGCAATTTAGTAATGCGAGTTGCTAGTATGATAAAGAAATATCAATCTGGCGTTATCGGTGAGATGCCACTTGGTGAACACGATATGGGCACTTACCATGAAGCAATCGAAAATCTTGAGTTTAACCGAGCGATGGACGAGGTTTGGTTGATGGTCAAAAGCCTAAATCAATATATCGAAAACGTCAAGCCATGGGAAATTGCAAAAAAGATTGGCAAAGACGCCGATGCTGAAGGTCATTTAACTGAAGTGATGGCCTACGCTGCTGGCGCATTGATTCAAATAGCAGATTTGCTCGTGCCTTTTTTGCCAGGTACTGCGAACAAAATTCATGAAACTTTCGGTACAGGTGTGGTGGTTGATTCGGGTGTACTCTTTCCAAAAATCTATAATCATACGATTAATCCCAACGCGCCAAAGGCATAGCGATGCTAATAGATACTCATTGTCATATTCATGAGTCAGATTATGTTTTGGCGGCGGATGACGTTATAAAAAGAGCGATTGATGCTGGGGTTACCAAGATGATTTGCGTCGGAACCAACGAGAATAGTTCGCGCCAGGCAATAGATTTCTCAAATCGGCACACGGGCGTTGTTTATTCGGCGGTTGGCGTACATCCACACGACTCAAAGGACGGTTTTAGGGCAATCGAGCAGCTGATTATTGATGGTGGTAAGTCTTTGGTGGCAATCGGTGAAGTCGGTCTGGACTATCATTACATGAATAGTAGTCGCGAAACGCAAATTGTGGCGTTAGAAGCGCAAATCGACCTAAGCTTGAGATATAAATTGCCAATTATTTTTCATGTTCGCGAAGCTTATGATGATTTTTGGCAAATCTTGGATAATTTTCATGGTGTTTCGGGGGTAGTACATAGCTTTACCGATAGCATGAAAAATGCTGAGGCGGCACTAAAACGGGGTCTGTACGTTGGTGTTAATGGTTTTTGCACGTTCGTCAAAGACGAGGATCAAAAACAGATATTCAAGATGTTGCCAGCAGATAGAATTTTACTCGAAACAGATGCGCCATTCTTGACACCGGTGCCTTTTCGTGGTAAAATAAACGAGCCTGCATACGTAAGGAATATTGCGGTTTTTTTGGGTAATATGCGTCAAGTTTCGCTTGATGAACTAGCTAGCCAAACATCCGCCAATGCCATACGTTTGTTCAGTCTGAATTAAATGCTATGAACAACACTATAATTGCGAGAAATGACAATATTCAAGATAGCCGTTCAACAACAATGTCGGCTGATTTATTGAGTGGCCACTCGGTCAGTTCTGATTCTCAAAAACTATACGACATTGCCAAAGAATTGAATGAGATGAGGCATAATGCGATACGGAATCAAAAAACAGTTCATGCGGTTGATAAGAATAACTTTATTAAAGCCATTGCTAAAAAGCTATTCGGCAGAGAGTGGAAACCTCAACCGGTAACGATAGCGCTATTAAAGCGCAAAGAAAGCGCAATTGGTGCGAGCTTGTTTTATTCTGGACGTCCTAACGAAAGAGTCGAGTTTTTTAATGACAACCAAAAAAGCTGGTTCTTTTATCAGGAGGTCGTTGATTCTAATGGCGTCCACCATTCGACGACGCTGCATTACGAGGTTAATCCTCATGGAATCATGAAAGTCTCTAACCATACTGGTATGAAATGTGAATATATTTCTGGTAAGGAATACGAGAACTTTATGTTATCTGCCCAAGCATATTTCAATCGCGTCAAAAAGCATCTTTATAGTCAAGAATAGACGCGTTTTCCTGGGTCTAATAAATAAAGTATAATTATAGATATGGATAACCAGGAAATAATTTATCTTGATCATGCTGCAGCCACGCCGATGGATGGACGAGTTCTGTCCGATATGCAGCCATATTTTTGTGATTTGTTTTTTAATCCGTCCAGCCCATACGCTCCGGCTGTGGGGGTTAGAAAATCTTATGAAGAAGCACGCCATAGGCTGGCTAGCGCTATTGGTGCTAAGCCGTCGGAAATTATTCTGACTGCCGGGGCGACCGAGTCAATTAATTTGGCATTCACATCAGTCGATCATGGGCATGCGGTGACATCAAACATTGAGCATGCGTCGGTTCTGGAGTGCGCCAAGCAACATGACCACACACTAGTCTCGGCTGATAAATACGGATACATTAGCGCTCAGGCAATCAAGCAAGCGATAAAACCCGACACTCAACTCGTTAGCATTTCGCTGGCAAATAATGAGTTAGGTACTATTCAACCGATTCGTGAAATTGCCGAAATAGTCAAGAATGAACGATTGAGACGGTTACAAAATAGCGTCAATACGCCGATATATTTTCACTGCGATGCCTCGCAAGGTGTTGGCCAAATTGACGTTAACGTGTCAAGGTTGGGTATTGATATGTTGACATTAAATGCGGGCAAGATTTATGGCCCAAAACATGTTGGGTTGTTGTGGGTGTCCAGCCATGTTGAGCTTCGTCCGTTGATAGTTGGTGGCGGTCAGGAAAGAAATCTAAGGAGTGGCACAGAAAATGTGTCGGGAGTGATAGGATTTGCAAAAGCGTTAGAGCTTGTTTGCGATAAGCGAACTTTTGAAACGAAACGTCTTGAAGGCTTGCGCGATTATCTCCAGTCTAAATTTGTTCAAGCTTTTCCAGATATGATAGTCTCTGGCCATCCCAAATATCGTCTGTCTGGACATTTACATGTTTCGTTTCCGGGATTGGACGGCGAACGTCTAGTCTTTTTGCTCGAAAATCGGGGAGTGTTAATTACTACCGGTAGTGCCTGTGCTGCTAATAAAAACACTCGATCGCATGTCCTTACCGCGATTGGTCTGCAGGATTTTGAGGCTGACGGTAGTATTAGGATTACATTGGGACATTTATCAAACGAGAATAATGTTAAACGCGCGGCTGAAATTATAATTGAAGTTGTCCGGCAAGAATACGAGCGAGTCGCCAGATGATAAGAGGACTTATCATCGGTCTGGCGGGGTTTGCGACTATTACCTTTATACTGGGTTATTATTTGCAGCCCGATGATTTGGCCGGTTGTCCTGAATCACCGAACTTGTCATCGAATTGTCAGAGGGTCGATGCTGTAGAGGCGATTAGCGGTGGTGATACTGATGCTCGGGTTAATCAGGCGATTAATTTGTATAAACAAGGTTGGGCTGACAAACTGATTTTTTCTGGCGCAGCCGAAGACAAGACTGGACCAAGTAATGCCGCAGCTATGAAAAAAATTGCCTTGAACCGAGGAGTGTCCGAGTCTGATATATATCTTGACGAAACGTCGGCAACGACCAAACAGAATGCGGAAAATTCAGGAAAAATTTTTGAAGAGCATAGCATCAAGAGCATAATTTTAGTAACCTCCGGCTATCATCAAAGAAGGGCATTCTTGGAGTTTTCGAAAGTACTTAAAAATATAAAAATACTAAATCACCCGACGGCGAATGACAAAGATTGGTCATCGACTTATTGGTGGATTGCCCCACATGGCTGGTGGTTGGCTTTGTCTGAGATTATAAAAATTGGTATTTTTCATGTTATGGGAATTTGGTCATGACGGGTAAGCGTGTTTATGTCGGTATGAGCGGTGGAGTTGATTCGTCGGTTACGGCAGCTCTGCTAGTCGAGCGAGGTTATGACGTGACAGGTGTTTATATGAAGAATTGGTCGCGTGATCTGCCGGGCATGAAATGTCCGTGGGCTGAGGACCTAGCTGATGCCAAACGAGTAGCGGTTCAACTGGGCATTGATTTTAAGGTCTTTGATTTTGAAAACGAATATCGCCATAAGGTCGTCGATTATATGATTGATGAATACAAAAAAGGTCGAACGCCAAATCCAGATGTAATGTGTAACCAAGAGGTAAAATTCAAGTTGTTTTTGGATGCAGCGCTCGAAGATGGCGCGGATATGATTGCGACTGGTCATTACGCCAGGATAATTACTCGTGATGATTTGGCCTACCTGCAAATGGCGTTAGATGCCAACAAAGATCAGACATATTTCTTGTACCGTGTGTCAGGTGAAGCTTTGAAACGAGTGCTTTTTCCAATCGGTGAATACACCAAACCGCAAGTGCGCGATATGGCCAAAGAACGTAATTTATTTACTGCCAGTAAAAAAGATTCCCAAGGTATTTGTTTTGTCGGCCAAATCGGGATTCGTGATTTTTTGCGACAATACGTCGAGGAAAAAGCTGGCAATATTATTGATAAAAAGTCCGGCAAGATTATTGGTGTTCATGAAGGTGCGATTTTTTACACGATTGGTCAGCGTCATGGTTTGAATGTTGGTGGCGGCTTACCGTATTACGTGATTGGAAAGAACATGGATTTAAATGAAGTCTATGTCACGACCGACCTTAATGACGGGGCATTATGGTCGAATCAAATAAGACTAATCGATATACATTGGATAAATTCTCATCCCAAAGCCAGTCAATATAAAATTCGCGTTCGCCACCGAGCGCCGCTAATAATGGCCAGTCTGGATTATTCAAATGACGGTTTGAACCTTAGCCTAGAAAATTCTGACCGCCAAGTAGCATCTGGGCAATCAGTTGTGATTTACGACGGTGACATTTGTCTTGGTGGCGGTATAGTCGTATAAGCTTTATTTCCAGGGTCTGACCTTGGAAATAATTGGTTTTAATCTAGCTAATATTGCAAATTATGTTAAAATTAACATATATGAACGCACAGCAAATTCGAAACGCATATCTTGAATTTTTTAAAGAACGTGGCCACGTGATCATCGACCGAGCCAAGCTGATTTCGTATAACGATCCGACAACTCTTTTTACAGGTAGCGGCATGCAGCCTCTTTTGCCTTATTTGCTTGGCGAAATGCATCCAAGCGGTGCGCGTTTGGCTGATAGTCAAACTTGTTTACGGGCTCAGGACACCGAAGACGTCGGCGACAATCGACACACGACGTTTTTCGAGATGCTTGGCAACTGGAGTCTAGGCGACTATTTCAAAGAACAGCAAATTCGTTGGTTTTTTGAATTTCTGACCGACAAAGTTGGACTTGATCCGAATAAGATTTACGTCACGGCTTTTATCGGTGATGAAAAGCATGGCATTCCGCGCGATGATGAGGCGGCAAATATTTGGCAAAAAGTTTTTGCCGAAAAGGGTATCGATGCTAAAATTGTCGAAATTGGCAGTCAAGCTGATGGTGATACACGTGGCATCAAACCAGGCGAACGAATCTTCTTTTATGATGACGGAGAAAACTGGTGGAGTCGCGGTGGTGGCCTAGACAAGACGCCGATTGGTGATCCATGTGGACCAGACAGCGAAGTATTTTATGATTTCGGTCCGCAAAATCATGCCGCGGGTTATGGATTGGCGCACCCAGCCAGTGACAGCGGTCAGTTCATGGAAATCGGCAACCAAGTGTTTATGCAATATCGACGCTTGGAAGACGGTAGTTTTGAACCGCTAGCTAAAAAGAACGTTGACTTTGGTGGTGGACTCGAGCGCATTGCTGCCGCAGCGATTGATAGCCCCGACGTCTTTCGTATTAGTGTTATGTGGCCGATCATTGAAAAGTTGCAACAAATCAGCGGAAAGAACTACGAATCGCACACCGAGAGTATGCGGGTTATTGCTGATCACTTGCGGGCGGCAGCATTTCTGGCAGTGGATGGCGTCAGGCCGTCGAATAAAGAGCAGGGCTATGTCATGCGCCGTTTCTTGCGCCGAGCGATTCGTTTTGCTTTCGATTTAGGCGTCGAGCAAAACTTCTTGCCAGAAATCGTGCCGGTTATCACTGATATTTATGAAGCCGACTATCCTGAAGTAAAGGAACAGCGTGATGAAATCATCGAGGTACTGACACGCGAAGAAAAAGTCTTCCGACAAACATTGGCCAAGGGTCTAAGGGAATTAAATAAATTTGCAAATGGCGGATTGACCGGTACGGAATTATTCATGCTTTATGATACATACGGTTTTCCGGTTGAACTATCGACCGAAGAGGCTTTCAAACAAGACGTAAAATTATCAGAAAACTGGCGAGCCGAATTCGATGCCAAGATGGCCGAACAACGTGCCCGTAGTCAAACTGCATCCAAAGGCATGTTCAAGGGCGGCCTCGAAGGAGACACGGCTATCCACCGCAAATATCACACCGCCGCTCACTTGATGGGTCAGGCGATGCGAATCGTGCTAGGCGAAAGTGTTGCGCAAAGGGGGAGTAATATTACCGAAGAACGCTTGCGTTTCGATTTTTCTTACCCAGAAAAAGTCCCGGCTGACAAATTGCAACAAATCGAAGATATCGTCAATGAACAAATCGCCAAAGATTTTAAAGTTTCTTTCAAGGAGATTCCACTCGCCGAAGCTAGGGCCATTGGTGCATATGGCGAATTCGGTGACAAGTATGGCGAAATCGTAAAAGTCTATAGTATGGGAATCGACGGCGAAAAACCATTTTCACTTGAGATTTGCGGTGGCCCGCATGTCAGTCATACGGGTGAGCTGGCCGAGGGTGGTAAAAAATTCAAAATCGTCAAAGAAGAATCATCATCTGCCGGAGTGCGTCGAATCAAAGCGGTGTTGATGTAACTATTTCATCAATAAAAAGCATAAGCTATAATCATTATCATGGTTAAAGTGGCAGCTGGTGATATAACCAAGATTGAATTTCGTGGTTTTACGATAGTCGAATTGCTATTGGTAATCGTGACTATCGGCATCTTGTCTGGTATAGCATTAGTCTTTTATAGTGGTATATCGCAAAGGGCAGTCGTTGCCTCTATTCAGTCCGACTTGTCTAATGTCAGCCAGCAGATAAAGATTTTTCAAATCAATAATGGCACCTTTCCGTTGACGACGAACTGTTCAATACCCGACTCAAGCACTAATCAGTGTCTTAGGGTTACTAATGGAAATAGCTATTCTTATCAGGCAGACAATTATTCTGTACCGCAAACTTATTGCATTACTAGCTCTAACGGTGACAATATTTTTCACATAACTAACGATTCGACGATACTAAGTGGGGCATGTTCATTGAATTATTTAGTTAACGAATCTATGGCTTCAAATCCTACGACCGGAACTTTATACGGTAGCGGAACAAGCTGGAACTCTAGTGGTTATCTTGTTCTAACCCAGGCCGCCAATAGTCAATGCGGCTATATCGATTATCAGTCAACGATTCCGACTAATTTTGATGTGAGTTTTGACTTTTGGATGGGTCCTAACAATCCAGGTGCCGACTCAGCTTGGTTTTACTGGGGGTCAAGTTGGCCGCCATGTGACGAGACTGACTATAAGGGCGGCTATATAGCAGCTCTGGATGAATACGTGGGACAAGGCAAGCCATTTCGTATTGGCTTTAGTGCGGTCGGCGATATAGTAAGTACAAGTGGAGGCTCACCATATTCTGATAGTAGCTGGCATAATTCTCAGATTATAGTAAGAGGTAATAGTATTATTATGAAGTATGACGGCAATACAGTATTGAACATTACAGACTCGACAAGAACTCTTGGTGGAAATCATTTCGGTTTTGGTGCGAGAACTGGCGGTTTGAATAATGAGCATCGTGTACGTAATCTAAATGTTGTAAATCGCTAAAAATACTAAAACCATAAAGACTATTAGTATATAATCAAATGTATGGTATTTAAGAAGAGTAAAAAGTCTAGCCAAAGGCTTAATCCTGACGATTATATAGTGGCGCTTGATATTGGCACGGAATATGTCAAAGCCTTAATTGCCAAGATTAGTGGTGAAAAATTGGAAATTATTGGTGCTGGCCGCAAACATCAGCAATTAAGTGACATGTACGCCGGAGCGATTGCGGATATTTCGGGCGTAGTCAGGAATTGTGAGGATGCACTGGCTGACGCCGAAGAACAGGCTGGTTTGCAGGCCAAGCGTGTTGTCATTGGCATAGCAGGCGAACTAGTAAAGGGCGTGACGAACACGATTCGCTATCGCCGTCCACAAGCCGATCGGCCACTGGATAACTCCGAAATGGAATTTATCATTGAAAAAGTTCAAGAGAGGGCTCAGGTCAAAGCTCAAAAACAGATTGCGCTCGAGACTGGTAATGCTGATGTCGAGATTAAATTAGTCAATAGCGCCCTGGTCAGCATTCATATCGATGGCTATAAAGTATCGAATCCGATCGGCTTTCAGGGCCATGATGTCGCAGTGCAGATTTATACGGCTTTTGCGCCGATGGTTCATATTGGCGCGCTCGAAAAGGTGGCTGACGAATTGTCGCTTGAGCTGCTAGCGGTGGCGGCTGAGCCATTTGCAGTGAGCCGAAGCGTTTTAGGCACGGATGCTAGTAGTAGTTTTACGGCTATTTTGGCCGATGTCGGTGGTGGTACGACTGATATTGCTGTAGTTAATGACGGTGGCGTTGAAGGCACCAAGATGTTTGGTATTGGTGGACGAAGCTTTACTCGGACGATTGCTAGTGATTTGGATATCTCATTTGATGAAGCTGAAAAATTAAAAATCAATATTGACCATCCGCAAATTAAATCTAATGTTGCCGAAAAAGTTAATCAGGCAATCGATAAGACTCTGGAGGTTTGGCTTTCGGGCGTCGAGCTGGCCTTGAGTGAATTTGCCTCGGCCGATCATTTACCGAATCGGATACTGCTTTGCGGCGGTGGTGCTAGCTTGGCAAAACTTGTCGAAGCCTTAAAGACCAAAGATTGGCATAAGGACTTACCATTTACAAAAAAACCGACGGTTCATTATATTACGCCAGAGGAAGTAATCGATATTACTGATACGACCGCATCGATTCATGACCATACTTTTATCACGGCTATGGGACTTCTGAGGGTTGGCTATGATACAATATTAGGCAGTACGACCAGCGGTAAAATAAAAGATAAAATAAACCGAATACTTAGAATATAAGATGACAAAAGACATAATTTATATAGATATCGAAGACGATATTACGGCGATTATCGGCAAAGTTAAAGCTAGCCGCGAGAAGATTATCGCTTTGGTCCCACCAAAGAGAATCGGCGCTCTTCAGAGTGTCGTAAATTTACGCTTGTTAAAGAAAAAAGCCGAAGAGATTGATAAAAAAATCGTGCTCATTACTAATAATCAGTCATTAATCGCTTTGGCGACCAATGTCAAGATTCCGGTCGCTAAAAACCTCCAAAGTAAGCCTGAAATCGCCGAGATTCCAGCTCTCGAAATTGATGAAGGCGATGACGTGATAGATGGCGCCCAGCTACCAGTTGGCGAGCTAGCTAGAACGGCTGATTCTGGACCGGAACAAAAATCAGTTGAAGACGCGGTTGAGACTATCGATGTTGAGGCAGAGGAACTAACACCTTTAAAGTCGGTCAATCGTTTTGACACGGACGATTCTTATAAAAGCAGCAAAAAATCAAAGCCAAAGGTTCCTGATTTCTCACGTTTTCGCAAAAAATTAATTCTTGGTGTTGTTTTTGGCGGTTTATTAACTGCATTGTTGGTTTGGGCTATGACGATTGCGCCATCGGCAAAAATCATTATAACGGCCAAAACGACCAAAGCACCGGTTAGCCTGGCGGTCACGCTGAATGGCACTAACCCGACCGATATAACAAAAGGAACGATTCAAACTATCACTAAAACCCTCAAAAAAGATATATCGGTTGACTTTACGGCAACCGGTAATAAAAAGCTTGGTGATAAATCGACGGGAACGATGACTTTGTCGAATGCTGATAGTAGTGATGCTATTTATATACCAGCAGGTTCGATACTTTCGAGCGGAAATTATGATTTCGTAACTAACTCGGCGGTTAACGTGCCTGGTGCAAGAATCGTATCTGGTCATATTGTTGCCGGATCGGTCAACGTCGCAGTCACGGCCGCGAATATCGGTGCTGATTATAATCTGCCAGCTGGTGCCTATGACTCAAGTATTAGTGGTATTACCGCTTTGGGTAGCGCGATGTCTGGTGGTTCCAGCCATGATGCTATCGTTGTAACGGCTGATGATATTCAAAAAGCTACCGAGGCTTTGAAAAATGTATCGACTAGCGATGTTAAAAAGCAGTTAACGGCTGAATTTGTTAACGGCGAGACTGTAATTGGCGATAGCTTTATAGCTAGCTATGACACGCCAGTCGCACTACCGGCGGTTGATAGCGAATCGGTTGACGGCAAGGCAAAACTTACGTCTTCGGTAACCTTTACGATTATTGGTATGGCTAAGTCCGAGATTGAAACATATCTAAAGAATGCTATTACAAAACAGATTACAGATTCGAAATCGCAGCGAATTTATGATGATGGCGTCAGCAAACTGATTCTGTCGGGCTATCAGTCAAGCGACACTGCAAAGACCATCAATATCGCGACGGTCGGTCAAATCGGTCCGAACATAGACATGGACGCGATCAAGAGCCAAGTAAAAGGCTTGAATTATGGCAGTGTTCAGTCGCTAATCGAGCAAATCGATGGCGTTGATAACGTTGATATCAAGTTCTCGTATTTCTGGGTAACAACCGTGCCGAATGATACAAAAAAGATTGAAGTCCAATTCATACTCAACAATGACTAAGTCAAATATCGTTTGTCTGGATGTGGGTGAAAAACGTATCGGCGTAGCAATCGGTGATACGGCGGTCAGAATCGCTATACCATTCGATACGATTGAAGTTGACGGTTCAGAAATCAAGGCTATTGCTGAAATCATCGTAAGACAGAATCCATCAGTATTAGTAGTTGGTTATCCGCGAAACCAATCAGGTGAGGCGACCAAACAGACGATATTCGTCGAAGATTTTGTCAAGAAATTAAAAGACATCGCCCCTAGAATTGATTTTCAAGATGAATCATTGACGAGCGTTATAGCTGAACAGCGCCTTATAAGTTATAAAAAACCATATTCCAAAGCCGATATTGACGCTCATGCGGCGGCAATTATCCTTCAGGACTATTTGGAGCACCATGCCTAGCCCAGTTTTAACTACTCCGCAACCAATTGACGGCCAACCAAGTGGGCTTAAATATAAAATATGCAATTTCAAGCCAAAGAAATTGCCGATTATCCTGACTCTAATCGTTATTGTTATTGGGTTGGTTATCGCAGGTTGTTTATGGTATTTCGATCAACTATCGGCACCTGGCAAAGATACCAGCCAATTGATTTTAGAGAAAATCGAGTCCGGTGCTAGCCCCGACCAGGTCGCAAAACAACTTGAGGTAGATTCTATTATCAAAAATGCGACGGTCTTTAGTCTGTACATACGACTTACTGGCAAACAGGGTAATTTGCAGGCTGGATCGTATAGACTTTCGCCAGCTGAATCTGTACCAGAGATAGTTAGCCATCTTGTGAATGGTTCAGTTGATACGTTCAATATTACTTTTTATCCCGGCGCTACAATAAGAGACTATTCGAAAACCAATTCGACAAAAAAATATGATGCGACGACAGTTCTAAAAAACGCCGGTTACTCTGATCAGGACATCTCTAGTGCTTTAACTAGGTTACGGTCTGGTTCGTTGTTTTCTGGTCGTCCAGACGGTACTGATCTTGAGGGCTATATTTACGGTGATACTTACAAATTCAGTACAGGGGCGACGGCCGAGCAAATCGTCGATAGGGTATTAGACGAAATGCTCTCCATAGTAGAAGATAATAATTTAGTAAATAAATTCAAGGATCATGGTTTATCCTTGTATCAAGGGATAATATTAGCATCAATTGTCCAACGTGAGGCCAGTAATCCCGATGATCAAAAAAAGATAGCCCAAGTATTCTATTCGCGACTAGATTCAGGTATGGTTCTTGGATCGGACGTTACTTATCAATATATTGCCGACAGATTGGGTGTGGCGCGTGATCCGGGTTTGGATTCACCATATAATACTCGTCGATATCCTGGTTTGCCACCGGGTCCAATTTCTAGTCCAGGACTATCAGCTTTGCTAGCGGTCTCTAATCCGGCGAGCGGTGATTATTTGTACTTTTTGAGTGGAGATGACGATGTTACGTATTTCGCCCATACTTTGGCCGAGCACGAAGCAAATATCATCAAACACTGCGCCATCAAGTGTAGTAGTCCGTAAATTGACACATAAATCAGTGATTAGTATAATCAATAAGGGTATAATAATCCCTGTTTTCTATATTTTTGTCGAAAAGACCTTGAAGCGATACTCGAGGAGAAAAAAATTAGTAATATATTTAAAATAGTCAAGTCGTGGATATCGACCGCTATGAACGGCCTACCTTTATTGTCTGGTCGTCGTCTAAAAAAAGTCAAAAAGGCTAAGTTATCATCTGCAGCGCTGTATTTGAGCGCCTTTTTACTAATTGCCGTCATCGCCTCCATTGGTTATTACAAGTCTAGTGACGATAATACCTTGGCCAATGCTTCAAAGAATAATCAGACAGTTTCGCAGACCGATTCTCCGCTCGCTAGTGTAAGCGTTGACGATGTAGTTGCAACGGACGTAGCAGCAATCGTGGCAAAATCGGCTAATTTATCAATAGCCAATAACGTATCTGATTTGGCTATTTCAACTGAAATTCAAAATCAAATCGCCTTGGCTAATGCTGTTAATATGACCAAGCCGCAAATTATCGATTCGGCCACCGAAAATCACTCGGTGATTAGATATACCGTGGCGGATGGCGATACACTTGATTCAATAGCTGCTAAATTTTCTGTATCTGTCCAGACAATCAAATGGGCGAATAATTTGGTCGGTAGCGGCCTCACGGTCGGCAATTCGTTAAAGATTTTGCCAGTTGACGGCGTACTTTACACCGTCAAAAGTGGCGATACAATCGATTCGATTGCTGATAAGTATAAGGTCGATCGAACGCGTCTGGTCGTTTATAACGATCTCGATGTTAGTGGTCTTAATACTAACACTAGTATTATTCTGCCTAGCGGTGTCTTGCCTGAAAACGAGCGTCCGGGATACGTGGCGCCAGTTGTTATTAATTATTATTCTATCGCCAGCTCGGGCTTTGGTGGCAAGACTTGGTATATCTCGACCGGTACGCCGGCCGGCCCTTACGCATATGGTAACTGTACACTGTACGCATATAATAGGCGTAATCAACTTGGACTACCAGTCAGTAGTAATTGGGGCAATGCAAGCTCGTGGGCGTATATGGCGGCTCAACAAGGCTTGACGGTTAACAATACTCCAACAATTGGCGCGATTATGCAAAATGGCGGAGGCTATGGTCACGTGGCGATCGTTGAGGCTATTGAATCTAATGGCGATATCAGTATTAGCGAAATGAACGCTTATGTTCCGGGTGGCGGTTGGAATATTGTTTCTGGTCGTATAGTGCCGGCTGCAAATGTCGGACAGTATCTATATATCCATTAAATAGCGCTCCTCTGTTAAATAAGAGGTTATTTTGGTATAATCATGTCTATATGTTTATAGACACAGCCTCAGTTATTATTAGTGCCGGTAAGGGCGGTGATGGTGCCGTTAGTTTTAGACGTGAGAAATATATTCCAAAAGGTGGTCCAGACGGCGGTTTTGGCGGTCATGGCGGTGATGTTATCTTTGTTGCCGACGAAGGCTTGAATACCCTGATTGATTTTAGATTTAAGCCTGAACTCAAAGCTGGTAACGGTCAGAATGGTGCAGGTCGTAATAAAAGTGGCGCCAGTGGTGAAAATCTGTATGTCAAAGTGCCAATCGGCACGATAGTAAAACGAAATGGCGAAGTAATAGCAGATATCACTCAAAAAGATCAACAAGTCGTGATTGCAAGTGGCGGTAGAGGTGGAGCCGGCAACGAGCATTTCAAAAGTTCGACTAGACAAACTCCACGCATAGCCGAAAAGGGCGAGCCGGGTGAGGCGTTCGAGGCCGAACTAGAATTAAAATTATTGGCAGATGTCGGTTTAGTCGGCTTTCCAAATGCTGGCAAGTCAACTTTCTTGTCGGTCGTTAGTAATGCTCGACCGGAAATCGCTGATTATGCCTTTACGACTTTGACTCCGAATTTGGGTGTCGCCAAAGTCGATGATGGCAGCATTTTGATTGCCGACATTCCTGGTCTAATCGAAGGCGCTAGTGAAGGCAAGGGGCTTGGTGATGCCTTCTTGCGCCATATCGAGCGAACGGCTGTTATTTTGCATTTGATTGACGCGTATTCTAACGATGTGGCCAAATCTTACCAGATTATTCGTCAAGAGCTAGAAAACTATCATTTAGGCTTGACCGATAGACCAGAAATTATCGCTTTGACAAAGATTGATGGGTTGGATGAAGACATTATCAACATGCAGATTAATGAATTAAGACAAGTTTCTGGCGGAAAACCGGTATTCGCGATTTCATCGATGGCACATGTCGGGATTATTGAAGTGATGCGAGCTTTGCGTGAAAAAGTCGAAGAAGTCAGAGTTTTTGAGGTCAAACCCGAAGAGACCGACGATGAAATGGTGACGATTTCGCTTGATGAAGATAAACTATCCGAAGCTTGGACGATTAACGTCATCGACGATGAAGTGCCGCCAATTTTTGTTGTTGCGGGTACGAAAATCGAAAGATTCGGACTTAGAACTGATTTTGGCAATTACGAAGCCGTTAATCGTTTACGCGATATCATGAAGCGAATGGGTATCACGCATGAATTACGTCGTCTAGGAGCGGAGGGCGATAGTATCATTCGAATCGGTGCGAATGATTTTACGTTAATCGAACAATAAACGCCTGCTATAATTAGATTAATGTCTAAAACTTTTTTCTTTTATGATCTCGAAACTAGTGGTTTAAATCCACGCGACAGTCGGATAATGCAATTTGCCGGTCAAAGGACTGACCTTGAATTGAATAAAATCGGTAATCCGGTCAACTTGATGGTCAGGATGACGGATGATACCTTGCCTAGCCCAGAAGCCTTAATGGTAACTGGCATCACGCCACAACAGACTATCGAATCAGGCTATAGTGAAGCGGAATTTGCTCGGATGTTAATAAATGAAATATTTATACCGGATACAATTGTTGTCGGTTATAATAACATTCGATTTGACGATGAGTTTATTCGGCATCTATTGTGGCGTAATTTTTTCGATCCTTATGAATGGAGCTACAAAGACGGTCGTTCACGTTGGGATATTTTGGATATTGTTCGAATGACCAGGGCGTTACGTCCCGAAGGAATTAATTGGCCGGTCGATCCAAAGAGTGGCGTGGCGATTAATACTCTGGAATCGATTGCCAAGGAAAACGGGGTGGATCATCTAAAAGCCCATGACGCGATGAGTGATGTCGAGGCACTTATTGGTGTAGCCAAAATAATTCACGAAAAACAGCCACAGCTTTTTGATTATTTACTTAGAATGCGTGACAAGAACGAGGTAAAAAAACTTGTCAACCTTGATAACAAACAGCCATTTGTCTATGCTAGCGGTCGCTATGATTCGAGCTATAATAAAACGACTGTTGCTTTTCCGCTAACATCTGGAAAAAACGGCAATATTATCGTTTATGATTTACGTTATGACCCGACGCCATTTTTAAAAATGTCGTCTGGTGATTTAGCAAAAAAGATTTTTGCAAAATGGGAGGAACGTCAGGCTGATGGGTTTGTGCCGATTCCAGTCAAAGATTTGCAATATAATCGTGCTCCTGCCGTGGCACCAGTCGGTGTTCTAACCCAAAATGACGGTTGGCAAAAGATAGCACTTGATGAGGCTACTATTTCAAAACATCGAGATTTATTAGTTGCTAATCCGACTTTCGCCGAAAATATTCGATCAATTTTTGAGAACCGTGAAGAATATAAAAAGTCCTCTGACCCAGAAGCTCAGTTGTACGATAGTTTTGTGCCCGATACCGACAAGATTAGAATTGAAGCGGTAAGGAATGCCAGTGAACGAGATTTGGCCGATTTCCATCCGAATTTTATCGACGAAAGGCTGGTTGGCCTGCTGCTGCACTACAAGGCTCGTAACTTTCCGAAGAGTCTGGCCGAAGAAGAGGTCACGGTTTGGGAAAATTGGCGAATTAGTCATATCAACGCCCAGTTGGAATCTTTTGGACAATCAATGCAAAAATTAGCTCGATCCGGACTTGACGATGACAAAGCCTTTATTTTGCAAGAACTGCAACTTTGGGCCGAGAGTATTTTGCCCGCTGAATTTTAGTCTTGTTCTCGATTAATGGAGTTACAATCCAATAATAAATCACCAGTGAACCTGAGATCACCATTAATATCATCATCTGGGTTGGTGTCAGTGTTATGTTGGTACCTGGGATTACTCCTACGATCAGAAATAATAGCAGGGCATAGCCAATATGAAAGATATCAAAGACTGCGAGTGCAAAAACGATTATTAGAGCCAGGCTGGTAATTCTTTTCATATAGTGTAGAAAATATACTACAGCAAAACTTGACTATGCAAGCAAAAGCTTTTTAATATTTTTAGCCGATTAATACTGGAAAAAAACCTTGAAAAAGCGTATAATACTCGGGTCATGTCAGAGGTTATAAAAGTCGTCGGAGCGCGTGAGCATAATCTGAAGAATATCAGCGTTGAAATACCACGTGATAAATTAGTCGTGATTACCGGTCTTTCGGGTTCAGGTAAATCCTCGTTGGCTTTTGATACTATTTATGCCGAAGGTCAAAGACGCTATGTCGAGAGTCTTTCTAGCTATGCCAGACAGTTTTTGGGTATGATGGAAAAGCCAGACGTCGATTACATCGAAGGTTTGAGCCCGGCGATTAGCATTGATCAAAAATCGACTAGTCGTAACCCAAGAAGTACGGTCGCGACCGTAACGGAAATTTATGATTATTTACGTTTGTTGTTCGCACGCATTGGTGTTCCGCATTGTCCAATTTGTCATAAAGAAGTTACGAGAAGGACTGCCGATGATATAGTCGATGAAATTATGAAAACTCCAGAGGGTAGTAAGCTAATTATTTTGGCTCCGATAGTCAAGGATCGAAAAGGTGAATTCGCGCATATACCCGAAAAATATATGCGTCTAGGTTTTGCTAGGATAAGAGTAGATGGCATAATTTATTCACTGGATGAATTCCCTGATCTAGACAGGAATCTCAAACATACCCTGGAGATAGTTGTTGATCGAATAGTCATGGCAAAAGACATGAGCGGACGAGTCGCTCAATCAGTCGAGCAGGCTCTAGAGATGGCAGATGGCATAGTAGAGTTACTCAATGTTGACGACAATTTGACTGACGTTTATAGCCAGCGTTATGCCTGTGTCGATCATCCTAACGAAGAAATACCCGAACTTGAGCCAAGGCTGTTTAGCTTTAACGCTCCGCAAGGCGCCTGTCCGGTGTGTACCGGATTAGGTAGCCGTCTAGAAGTCGATCCAGAACTGGTTTTCAATCCTAATCTGACGATTGCCGAGGGTGCAATCCGACCTTATAACCGCGTGAATTCTGATGCTTGGTATATGAAGCGGTTGGCGGCAGTTGCCGAGACGAATCATTTCAGTATTCGTGTGCCGGTAAAAGATTTATCTGCTGAAGCGATTGAAAAAGTTTTGTACGGTACTGGTAACCAAAAATATTCGGTCGAACTTGGTAGCGGACGATTCTATGACGCGACTTATGAGGGCGTAATACCGAACCTTGAGAGGCGGCATAAAGAAACCGACAGTGATTTTATTCGCCGTGATATCGAACGTTTTATGCGCGAACGTGAATGTTACGTCTGTAAAGGCGCCAGACTCAAGCCGGCAGTTTTGGCCGTTACCGTCCATGACCTGAATATCAATGATATTGGTAGTATGGATATTGATTCGTCGTTGGACTTCTTTGAGCATGACTTAAAACTAAGCGACAAAGAACAAACGATTGCCGGTCGGATCATCAAGGAAATCGTGGCGCGACTAGGATTCATGAAGAATGTCGGTTTAGGCTATATCGAGCTAGGCCGAGCTGCTAATACCTTATCGGGCGGTGAGGCGCAACGTATTCGCCTAGCAACCCAAATCGGATCTGGCCTTCAGGGAGTTCTTTACGTATTAGACGAACCTTCGATTGGCCTTCATCAACGAGACAATAATCGTTTGATCGAAACTTTAAAAAGGCTACGTGATTTAGGTAATACGGTAATTGTCGTTGAACACGACGAGGATACGATTAAAAGCGCCGATTATTTGTTAGATATAGGACCTGGCGCTGGTGATATGGGCGGTGAAATCGTCGCAATGGGAACACCGGACGAAGTTGCCCAAAATACCGCTAGCGTAACCGGCCGCTATTTAAGCGGTATTGATAAGATTAGCGTGCCAAAAAAATATCGATCGATTGATTTAGAACGCAAATTGACAATTCGTGGCGCTAGGGAGAATAACCTAAAAAATATTGATGTGGAATTTCCATTAGGCGTCATTACGGTAGTCAGCGGAGTCAGTGGCAGCGGTAAATCAACTCTAGTTAACGATATCTTGGCCAAAGAGTTGTCAGCCAGGCTGCATCGTTCGCATGAAGTATCAGGAAAACATGATGGGATTGATGGCATTAAGCACCTCGATAAAGTTATCGTTATCGATCAATCACCGATTGGTCGTACGCCTAGATCTAATCCTGCGACCTATACTGGCATTTTTACTCATATTCGTGAATTATTCGCATCGACTCCCGAAGCAAATATTCGTGGTTACAAAGCCGGCCGATTTAGTTTCAACGTCAAAGGTGGCCGTTGCGAGAATTGTCAGGGCGATGGAGTGATTAAAATCGAAATGCATTTCTTGCCGGATGTTTATGTGACTTGTGATGTTTGCAAGGGCAAGCGCTATAATCACGAAGCACTTGAAATCAAATACAAGGGCGCGACAATCAGCGACGTCCTAGATATGACGGTTGAATATGCAGCTAAATTTTTTGAAAATGTACCGACAATCGCCAGAAAACTCGACACTCTAGTTGAAGTTGGTTTGGGTTATATCAAGCTCGGTCAGCCGGCAACGACTTTTAGCGGCGGTGAAGCACAGCGTATTAAACTGGCTACCGAATTATCGAGACGAGCGACTGGCCGCACTTTATATATATTGGATGAGCCGACGACCGGATTACATAGTGATGACGTCAAGCGATTACTTGCGATATTACAAAAGCTAGTCCAGGCTGGAAACAGTATGATTATTATCGAGCATAATTTGGATGTTATAAAAACTGCCGATTTCGTAATCGATATGGGCCCTGAGGG
>JAAXXM010000041.1 GCA_013334475.1 Candidatus Saccharimonadota bacterium
ATCGCGGCAGTCGGTGGCATTATTTACGGATCGATTAAATACACGATGTCGGGCGATAGTGAGCAAAAAGCGCGCGACGCAAAAGTATTTATATTTAATGTTATTGCCGGTGTTGTCGCTTATGGCGTCGGTTATGCAATTATCAACTTCTTAATACCTGGCGGATTGGTGCCGTTTTAATCAAGGAAATATATGAAACGAGTTATTGCAGGATTCCTATCATTCGTCGTACTGAGCGGTGCGGTTGTTTCGGCTGTTGTCCCGGCTACCTACGCTACGGCTGCTGACAAAAAAGGTTGTGACGCATATTTTTTGGGTATTCCAGCCTGGTATAACGGTCTGACGACTCAAGATGGCGGTTGTAATATCAAGAGCCCTTCGGGAGAGTCTGAAATCAAAAAGTTTGTCGTGACAATCGGATCGAATATTCTGAGCATCTTGTTGATGTTGGGCGGATATATAGCGCTTGGATACATACTATTTGGTGCTTTCTTGATGATAACCGGACGCGGTAAGCCGAATGAAATTGCGGCAGGGCAAGTCACGGTCAGGAACGCGATTATCGGGCTAGCGCTGTCCTTTGGCGCCTTACCGGTTGTTAAGTATTTATCGGCGTATATTACGACTGGCGGTGATGGAGCGTTTGGCCTACCTACTACCGATCCTAATGCCATGCTGGCGACGGTCCTGGGTACGATGTACTGGTCGGCTGGCGTGACGGCTGTCGTTGTGATTATCGTTGCTGGATATGCATATGTTATATCTGGTGGTAATGCCAGTGAAGTTGAAAAATCAAAGAACACAATTATGTATGCGATAATTGGTTTGATAGTTATTGCGATGGCATTTGCAATCACGCAGTTTATAATCGGGAGGTTTTAATGAATAGAATCAAATACTTAGTCGCGTCACTTGGGGTAATATTGAGCCTGGGCGGAGCTATGCTGCCCGTATCAGTAGGTGCAGCTGACCTATTCAACTGTACAGATAATCCGAATTCTGAAATTTGTAAGAACGGTAATAATGGTCAGACAATCGGTGACTATATCAATACGGTTGTCGATGTCATGCTGTTTTTCATTGGTACCGTGTCAGTCGTGACGATTATCGTCGGTGGCGTCAGGTATGTTACCTCGCACGGCGAGCCAAAAGCGGTTGAAACGGCCAAAAATACAGTATTTTACGCGGTTATCGGCGTAGTCGTGGCGGTTGCTTCGTACGCGATAGTCCATTTCGTGACCGACAGATTCTTTCCTTCTAATAGTAAAAAGACTTCCGTAGAAAAGATAATCAGCGTTAAAAACTTAAGCTAGTAATTACAAACGCATTAATATTTGGTATAAATAAATATAATGAATATAAGTATAGTAACCAAAACCGGACAGCAAATAACCAGATTTTTCGTTGGGCTTGTCGTGGCAATATCTTTGGCTCTTGGTAGCCTGTTAATCGTGCCGTCATCGAACGCCTATGCGGCTATTGATGATTTAACGATTGAAAATGGCGCGAATAACGCCCAAGGCGCCAGTCAAGCGAGCAACCTATTTGGTGACGACGGAGTGTTCAAGAATATAACTAATGCTGCTCTGTTTATCATTGGTGCAGTTAGCGTATTGATGCTAATTTATGGTGGTATCCGTTATACGATATCCGGCGGCGATTCTGCGGCTGTTACGGCAGCAAAAAATACGATCATGTATGCCATAGTTGGCATTATTGTGGCGTTGATGGCTTTTGCAATCGTCAACTGGGTATTAAAGGCGCTGTTGCCAAGTTAAGCTTACTTTTTTTTCTTAATTATTCGTCTACCTAAACTTGGGCGGACGAATTTTTTTTATTTTGGTTATTAACAAAAAATCCTATATCTGTTATAAATGTATGTAAGGAATAAACGAAAGGAATATAAAAGTGAATAAACTTAAAAGTATGATTTCTGCGCTAGTAGTCGTTCCGGCTCTTGTGTTAGGAATAACGGCGTTTGCACCTACTGCTGCGCTGGCAAAAACTTGTGATAATGGTACAACGGTTCAAGACGGTATCGACTGTACGAAAAGCGACAGCCAGCCATCAGACCTATTTGGTCAAAACGGTATCTTTACTAAGATTATCAACGCTGCCCTGTTCTTGATTGGTGCAGTTAGCGTACTAATGCTAATCTACGGCGGTATTCGCTATACGATATCCGGCGGCGACAGCAAGGCTGTTACCGATGCCAAGAATACTATCATGTACGCGATCATCGGTATCGTCGTCGCCTTGATGGCTTTTGCGATCGTCAACTGGGTAGTCGGCGCGCTAGCTATTAACTAAATAGAAATAAATACCAATTAAATACGGCCCTCATCGGGGCCGTATTTTTGTTTGCTTTGCGTTGTGGTTATCTAACTTGGATTTTCTTAGCAGCTTCTTGTTTGATTTTGTTGAAGCTGATGGTAAGTACACCGTCTTTTAAGACTGCTTCTACCTCGTCTTCTTTGACGCTAACTGGTAGTGCCAAGGTACGGCTAAAGTCGCCCCAATAGCATTCTTGGATATGCCAATTGGTTACGTCAGTATCGTCACCACTAGACAGCGTGCCGCTGATCGTTAGAATGCCGTCGCTGATACTAACATCTAACTCTTCTTTGTTGACGCCAGCCGTGCGGGCTTTGACAAACAACTTATCGGTAGTCTCATACACATCAACGGCGAGTTGTCCTGGAAATTCTTCCTCAGACTCTTCCCAACCGCTATCTTGACTGATTGATGCATTAGCTTCGCCAACCGATAAAGTGTCGTCGTTCAAAAAAGCCGCCGCTAGTTCGTCTTCTATTAGTAAATCTTCGTTTTGTTTACGGGCCATGATATCCTCCACTTTCTCTAGGCTCTATTGACAAATGGTCTATCACATTATAACTAACATATCCGGTATAATCAACATTAGATAAGGTTAAAACGTAAAAATCACAATGCTCGATCATATGATGTCTAAAATTGCTCCCCACTACTGTTGCGGTTGCGACAGAATTGGATCGCTGTTGTGTGATAATTGTAAATATAACATCATATCCGATAAAGAAACGATCTGTATCAACTGTCGTCGCCCCGCCTCTATTAGTAATCTTTGCGGGGACTGCAAGGTGCCATATGAAAGAGCATGGATTGTCGGAAAACGCGAAAAAGTTTTACAAAGATTAATTGGCCTTTATAAATTCGAGCGTGCCAAAGAGGCGCACATTCAATTGGCCGATTTGCTTTTGGCAACATTACCGGTTTTGCCAGATAATCTGGTAATCGTACCAGTTCCAACAACGTCAGCTCACATCAGAGAGCGTGGCTATGACCATTGTTGCCTTGTGGCGCGTCGCTTGGCCAAGATTCGTGGATTAAAAATCGAAAAGTTATTGAGTCGTAAGACGAATACCAAACAGCGTCAGGCCTCGGCAAAATTAAGGCAAAAACAGGCCAAAGACGCTTTTGAGATAAATAAAAAGCCTGATGCCGATAAAATATATCTATTAATCGATGATGTCGTGACGACCGGTGCGACTATAAAATATGCGGCCTTGAATCTGAGAAAAGCTGGGGCTAAGCACGTCTGGGTGGCGGCAATTGCCCGTCAGGCTCTCGACTGAAAACGACCTATCTGTTAAAATATGTCATGTTCGCATCTATGGAGAGGTACTCAAGTGGTTTAAGAGACTTGTCTTGAAAACAAGCGTGTCAGCAATGGCACCGCGAGTTCGAATCTCGCCCTCTCCGCCAAAATTAAAGTACGACCAAATGGTCGTACTTTAATTTTGAATAGCGAAGATCGAGATTTGAACTCGCGGTTTTTGCGTAGTAAAAGTATCGCGAGTCGACGTAGTGCAGTGAAATAAAAATGTGTTTACATATTTTTATGAGCAAGCGGAGGAGCTAGGTGATATCTCGCCCTCTCCGCCAAAACAAAATTACGACCTCGGGGTCGTATTTTTGTTTTGGCGAATTATTCACCTTTGGGCAACTTTAATTTAATTTTTTGCTGTACTTTATAAACGTGAACGTAATTTTCTAGCATTCCGAAAGCCAAAAGAAGATATGAAGCTATCCAGAGTAGTTCAACAATGCAGGCATATGGTTTCGTGCCCGTTACGATTAAGTTCCCCCACATCGTGAAATACAATGTATCGGCTATTAGGAATGTAAAGAAGCCCGCGGCAATGATTTTCCAGAAATACGCCAACTTGCCACCTCTGTATTCGCTAGCCGCCAAAATTGTAAGCATGGAAAGAATCAATAAGACCAAGTCGCCTATGCCGTAGCCTATGTTAACGGTATTCGTCAAAAGGTCTGCAGCCGGATCATAGGCTCGGTATATGCCAAAGTATCCTACTAGCACTGTTAGTATAAGTGATGTTGATGCTACTAGGGCAAGGAGCGGTTTTTTGATTTGTTTTAGTTTGACTCCCGCTGTAATGAAGCCTTGGTAGATGCCTGCGCCAAGAATAGGATAAGCTATCAAGAAAAAGAAACTGTCCAC
>JAAXXM010000011.1:0-14134 GCA_013334475.1 Candidatus Saccharimonadota bacterium
CAAAATGAAAAAATCGTTCTGCCGTTTTATGGCAGCGAAGCCAAAATCACCAGTCCAAAGAAATAATCAAAAAATTACTTGCGCGCTTGATATAAAAAAGGCTACTATATAGATGGTCCTATTTTTTGGACATTCTGAATAATTTTTGAAACCGACGCGATATTACTGTCTGAAACCATTAATACATAATTCCAATCTGTAGTTAGTGCAGCGGTATGAGGCGAGGAAAGGATGATATATGATTGAATTTATTATTGCCGTTATTTCGGTATTAGTTGGAGTTGGCGGAACATTCGCTTACGAAAAACAACGTCAGGTCAGTCTTAGGACGAAGGCCGAGAAAGAATTGGCTAGTGCAAAGACCAAAGCCAGCGATATCGTACTGAGGGCCAAAGACGAAGCTATGAGACTAGAGAACGAACGTCGTCACGAACTAAAGAAAATTGAATCCAGGCTGTCCGAGAGGGAAGTAACTCTGGATAATAAAATTGATGATCTGGACAAGCGTAGTGAAAAATTGCGTGCCGAAGAGCGCGATCTCGAAAAATTGAAGGATGAAATTAGGGATATTCGTTCCAAGCAACAAGATAAGCTTGAGAAAATTGCCAAATTAAGCAAGACCGAAGCTGCCGAAAAACTAATGCAAATGACTGAACGTGATATCAAGAATGATTTGTCGAATTTAGTCGTTAAATTACAAAATGATGCTACCGAAAGTGCCGAAGATATCGCGCAGACGATAATCCTTACCGCCATGGAACGCATGTCGTCCGAAGTCACGGCCGAACGTACCGTTACTGCAATTAAGCTGGCTGATGAAGAAATGAAGGGCCGAATCATTGGCAAAGAGGGTCGTAATATCCAGTCCTTGCAACGAGCGACTGGCGTCGATATCTTGGTTGATGATACTCCGGGAATGATCGTTTTGAGCTCATTCGATCCAGTCAGGCGTCAAGTTGCGAGGTTGAGCCTCGAACTTTTGATGAAGGATGGACGAATTCATCCGGGCCGCATCGAAGAGGTTGTCACCAAGGCTGAGAATGAAATTAATAAGGAAATTAATCGAGCTGGTGAAGATGCCGCCAGGGAAGTCGGCGTTGTCGGTATTCCTAAGGAAATGCTGAGACTGTTGGGTGAGCTTAAATATCGAACTAGTTATGGGCAAAATGTTTTACTGCATAGTGTCGAGATGGCTCACTTGGCCGGTTTGATTGCCGAAGAAATCGGCGCCGATGTCAGGGTCGCCAAGATTGCTACGCTATTACACGATACTGGCAAAGCTGTTACGCACAAGATGGAAGGCAAGCACCACCATATCGCGGCTGAATTGGCTCGCAAATATGGTATGTCGGAAGAAATTGCTCACGCAATCGAAGCGCATCATGATGATATCGAGGCGACCACTCCGGAAGCTCTGATCGTCAGGATTTGCGATGCTTTATCAACGGCTCGACCGGGGGCTCGTAATATCAGTGCCGAGAATTTTGTCGAACGAATGCGTGATCTTGAAAATATCGCTCTTGGTTTTAACGGAATTGACAAAGCGTATGCTATCAGCGCTGGTCGTGAAGTTCGAGTTATCGTCAGTCCTCAGACTGTAGATGACCTAAGCGCGATTAAATTGGCACGCGATATTGCCACCAAAATTGAAAGCACGATGCAATATCCAGGTACAATCAAAGTCAATGTCATTCGCGAGACCAGGGCAATCGAATACGCTAAATAGCAAACACTTCAATAAACAAAACATATGCATTATTATGGTGGGTAGTAATGAAGCCAGAAATCCGTAAAGATTATTTCAAGGACGAATACGTAATCATCGCGCCGGGGCGTGGTAATCGCCCGCACAAGACTATTAACGCCCCTGATCCGGTTGGTGTTTGTCATTTTTGTCCTGATGGGATGCATCACGAAAAAGTAACTTATCACGATAACGGCCGAACCGGTGAATGGGAAATAATCTCGGTCATCAATAAATTTGCAGCTCTCGAACCGGATAATCACAGTGCTTATGGGCAGAGTGAAGTCATTATCGAAACCCGCCGCCATGGCATGAACTTGAGTGAGTTTAGCGTCGATCACATCGTTCGGATTTTTAACGCGTACATTCATCGTTATGATGCCTTAAGGGCCATGCCTGGTGTTAAGCATGTCATAGTATTCAAAAATGAGGGTGGACGAGCTGGAGCGTCGATTCCACATTCTCATTCTCAAATCATGGCTTTGCCGATTTTGCCGCCAAAGATCGAAAAAGAAGCTAGGGAATATAATAAATATTATCTTGAAAATGACAGCTGTCCTTATTGCGACATAATCAAGCTCGAGACCGGTAGGCCGAGATTCATTTGGGAAGACAAACACCTATTCGTATTGGCGCCTTATGCCAGCGATTGTCCTTACGGGGCGTGGTTGATACCAAAGCGACATATCCGTCGCATATCAGATCTCACTCACAGCGAAAAGGAATCGATTGCCATGGCTCTAAAGATTGTCCTAGGCAAAATGGACGAAATGGGTGTCTCGTATAATTATTTTATCGAAAATTCAGTCAATGGCGAAGATTATCATATGCATATCAAGATAGCTCCCCGTCCGAATATTTGGGCTGGATTAGAGTTAGGCACGGGCGTAATTATTAACCCAGTGCCACCAGAAGAAGCTGCAAAACTATATCGCGGTCAAATTGAGCTTGATAATAAAATCGAATCTTAAAAAATGGTGGAGTATGGCGGAGTCGAACCGCCGGCCTCGGCAATGCGAATGCCGCGCTCTACCAACTGAGCTAATACCCCATATTCACTAATATAACAAAAACATCGACAGGATAATATATGAAGCGAACGAAAAAAGATTGGATAATTGATGGTTTTATACTACTGGCGACTTTTGCGGTAGCTAACCTATACTTCATTTTAAATGCGCCGAGCAATAATTTGTATAGCGTTAAGACTTTCATCGATGATTTAATTCCAAGAATACCGATCTTTGTCGTGCCATATTTACTTTTTTTGCCGTGGCTATGGTCAATCGTGGTTTGGGCTTGGCTAAAGAATCGGTCGTTTCGTCAACTAGCCCTGGCGTTAACGATAACTAATCTGATAGCTTATGCCGTATATGCGTTTTGGCAGACGGTCGTACCGCGTGAAGTCATCGCAGGGCAGGATATATATTCGAATTTATTACAGTTCGTCTATAACAAAGACTTGCCTTATGCGGGATTTCCGAGCTTACATTGTGGTTTATCGACCGTCGCGGCCACTTACTTTTTGATAACAAAAAGTCGCTTAACTGGCGTGATGATGCTAGTTGCAGGGTTGATAGTCATATCGACTTTGTTGACGAAACAACATTTCTTTTTGGATGCGGTCGCTGGCGTTATCCTAGGCTACTTTGTAACAAAACTGGTATTTCGGTTATATGATTACTGATTGGGGCAAAGCCTATATTCAAAAGTATTTTTATTCCAACTAAAAAACCCGACATGAATGCCAGGTTTTTTAGTTGGTCGGGGTGACAGGGCTCAAACCTGCGACCTCACGGTCCCAAACCGCGCGCGCTATCAACTGCGCCACACCCCGATAGGTGTTGTACTTGAAAAATTATACCCTAAATCGAAGAATAATTCTAGACTAAAAGTTGCCTGGATAACTGTGTCGTTATAGAATATATTATATGAGCTTTTTAGCTAATATTTTATATAAAAAACAAACAAATCATTTAAACAAAAAAGACTGGTTGTATTTGTTGCCTGCTGGAGCAATATTCACGATTATTTCTTTGATAACTATTACTAAGTCGTCGATATGGTTTGATGAAGCTTTCGGAGCTTATTTGATTCGTTTTAACTTTTTTGATATTGCGAAATATACGGCTTCTGACGTGCATCCGCCATTATACTATTGGTTACTCAAGGTTTGGAGTATGGCTTTTGGCAGCTCCGAACTTAGTTTGCGCTCGATGAGTTTGTTATTCGGTCTGCTAGCGGTGTTTTTTGCTTATATGTTAATTAAAAGATTGTTCGGCCTTAAGTCCGCGAGATTTAGCCTGGTATTCATTATTATTTCGCCAATGTTAATACGCTATAGTCAAGAAGCAAGAATGTATATGTTAGTAGCAGCAATCGCCATGGCGGCTACGTATGTCTTGTCAATCGCGATGGAATCAAAAAGACGTTGGCCATGGATCGTATATGGCTTATTAGTGAGCCTTGGAATGTGGACTCATTATTACTCGGCACTAGTCTGGTTGGCGCACTGGATTTGGAGGGCTGACGTTATACGCCGTTCGACAAAAAAACGACAGTTTGTCAAAGCTTTTTTTTCAAGGGATTGGATTCAGGCTCATCTGATCGCGGTTGGTATTTATTTACCCTGGCTACCGTTCCTTGTGTCTCAGGCTTTTGTAGTTCAGGCTTATGGATTTTGGATACCGCCGGTCAGTCTTGTGACACCTTTCAATTATATTAATAAGGTTTTTTATTACCAGGATATGAAGGATCCGACTGGTTGGCTATTGTTGGCAATCCTACTATTAATGTCGGCGGTTATTTATATGATGGCTCGGCGTGTTTATGAGAATATGGATAGTAAATTGCGCCAGAATTATAGACTTATCATGGCATTATCTTTCGCGCCAATATTAATATTGATGCTAGTCTCACTGCCACCACTTCGATCGACCTTCGTTGACCGTTATCTTATTACGTCGGTTTTCGGTATTTCCCTATTTATAGGAGTAACGATCGCTCATCGAATCAAGAATTTAGGTTCAAAGCTCACTATCCTTGCTAGTATGGCAATCATTGCTATGATGATTTTTGGCATATCTAATGTTTATGAATATGGCAATTATGACAAGGATTCAAAACAGACTCGACAAATCGTAGAGCAGGTTTGGCATCACGCGAAACCTGGACAGCCGATTATTGCTGCAACGCCTTGGTTATTTTATGAGGTAGTATTTTATTCGACTGATTCGCATCCGGTTTATTATATAGCGCCAGATAATTATCCATACGGGTCATTGATGATGCTTAAAGAAAATGACATGTTCAAGATTAAAGATGTTAAAAAGTTCGAGCAGGACCATCCGACTTTTTGGTATATTGGCTGGTCTCAAGACGGTAAACTGGATTCGCCTCAATCCAATTGGCGAATATTGGAAAAGATAACTATCGACGATCCAATCAACGGCGGTCCAGAATATGTTGCCGAAGAGTTCAAAGTATCTGACTAGGGTGATAGAATATTATTAACGGGGTGTGGCGCAGTTGGCTAGCGCGCAGCGTTCGGGACGCTGAGGTCGTCCGTTCGAGTCGGATCACCCCGACCATAAAATAATGACACATATAGGTGTCATTATTTTGTTATTTAACTGGCATGATTTGGTAATGAAAATTATAACCGTTTTGGTTAGCGGTATTTTCAACTATTTCACGGATTTTAGTATAGTCGAACTTGTAATCGAATTTTTTGCCAAAGTAGTTGGATCGTTCTTCGATCGTATCGGTTCTGGCGCCACCTTTGGATGATTTCGTCTAACATATAATTTATCCTTTTCAGATTATCGTGGTCTTTTGATGGCAACTAAGCGAGCGACTTGGGTCAAGCTTTCGTCTATTTCACTATGATTGAATTTTCCGTACTTGTTTGTAACGGCTTGTTTAATTAAAAAGTCGGCAATTGCTGGGTTTTTAGGTAATAGCGAGCCATGAAGATAGGTACCAATCACGTTCTTATAAATAGCGCCCTCGCTGTCGTCGTCGGTATTGTTGCCGGCTCCGATCTTGACTCGCCCGAGCGGTTTGACTTTAGGGCCAAGATAGGTTTGGCCGCTATGATTTTCGTAACCGACGATGTCGCCGAATTGTTGGCTGTGCGTGACGATATTACCGATTAGACGCTCTGACTTGCCGTATGTTTCAATATCTAGCAGACCGATGCCTTTGATGCTCTCGCCAGTCGAGGTTTTAAAGAATTTACCGAATAACTGGTAGAGCCCACAGATCATTAACATCGGCGTGCCGTTTTCGGCTAAATTGATTAATTTCGGGCCAATCGATAGCAAATCATCCTGAATCTTGCTTTGTCCGCTATCTTGGCCACCACCACCAATTATTATATCGGCGTCTTCCGGAAAAATATCACCAGGATTATATTCAATCAACTTTGGATCATACCCGTACCATTCCAATCGACGCATTATCGTAAGAATATTGCCGCGATCGCCGTAAATGTTCATATCTCTGGCGTATAAATGCACAACGTCAATTACTGGCTTAATCATGATATGACACCTTCGATTTTGGTATATTTTGATAGTAAACGTCTAATGGATAGCATAGCTGTGTAAGTACAATAAATACGCTTTGGGCTATTTTTGTTATAATCGATAAATTTCTTTACGGCTTTTTTTATATCAGGATTGACTTCACGGAATGGAACTTTGTCATATTGCAAACGCAGAGCCATGTCGTAGGCTCGAATACCAGTGACTATATCAACTCCGGTCGCACCTAAACTAGTAAAATCAACATCCCACAGCCAAGACATATCACGCCCATCGGCGTAATTATCGTTGATGGCAATCATCGTTTTGTAATCAGATGGGTCAAATGACTTCAACCCGAGGCGAAATCCGGATGGGTTTTTTACCAGAATAAGTTCTAATTTCTGGCCGCCGACTACTATTGTCTCGCCGCGACCAAAAGCGGGAGTTATTTTTTCGAGGCTAGAAGTCAATTTAGATAAATTCAATTTATCGCCCATAACGGCCCTGACTAATGATAGCGCGGCGGCGGCATTAAAGATATTATAAATACCATTAATTTCCAAATCAGCGGTTAATGACTGGTTATCAAATTCGAAAGTCGCGGTTTGATTAACTAATCTAGATAACAAGACGTCTGTCGGTAGTTGATTGTTTGAAATATCTTTATTTTCGGTGTGCAATCTTTCGTCACTTGGGAAGATATCAACTAGTTCAGGACTTAGGCCAAAGTAGCGAATATTTTGACGGCTCAGTTTGCTTGCAATAGCGGCGACCAGAGGATCCTCGCGATTCAAAACAACCGTATCGCTGGTTTTTTGGGCGACATGCTCGAGTAATTTGGCAGTATGATCAATCTCGCCAAACCTGTCGAGTTGGTCTCGCATGACATTTAAAATCAAACAGTAGCGCGGCGGTATCTTATCGACGAAATGGACGGCGTGGGCTTCATCCAATTCGAGTACGGCAATGTCCGCTTTTAATTGTCCGTTAATATTGATGTCACCAAGTAGTGCCGCAGCGACGCCACGTGTAAAATTACTGCCTGTGCGGTTAGTAAACACTTTTAAGCCTTGGCCCTCTAATAGTTCGACGACCATCTTGGTGGTAGTTGTTTTACCGTTAGTACCACTAACTATCACCGTACCTAGTGGCAAAGTCGATAGCGTTTGTTTGATAAAGTTAGGGTCGATGTGCTCGACTACCATACCAGGTAGGGCCGAACCGCCACCTCTCAAACGAGCGGCGCTTTTGACTGCTTTTCCAATTATTGTTACGAGCTTCTTGGGCATGTGTCTATTATAGCGCAAGGTTTGAAATACGAATGAAAATTCTACGCCTTACTTATCTTGCTAATGCTATAATGGTGATATGTTTTTGGCCTATGTATTTTCATGGTGGTACGGCAGGGGTGTGCTTGGTCGTTTTGATATGATTACGGGCAAACTGAAAAAAACGGCTGATTTTTTTTCAATAAAATTGCTATTAGGTACGATCTTTGCCCCCTATAAGCAGATATCGGCAGAAACCGACGCTATTTCTTTCAATGATAAGATAAAAGCTTTTTTTGACAAACTATTATCGCGATTGATAGGGGCTGTCGTGAGATTATCGATGATTGGTCTAGGTATGCTAGCCATGTTTTTCCTGTCTATTTGGGAAGGCGTAAAACTGTTAATCTGGCTAGTCCTACCGTTAATTCCACTTGCCGGGTTGGTGATTTGGGTGATTGGATGGATGCCATGACCGAAGAATTAAAGCTTAGGTACCATAGCATCCGCAGTGATAAGGCGAGAATCAGCGTATTGTTTAACCATCGTCGAACTTTGGCGCTTCGAATATTATCTGGTATCTTGGCAGTAATCGGAATTTATGCCGTTTATAAAGGATTGGCGATTGGTTGGTTTATCTCAGGAATGGCGGCTGCGCCGATCGTATTATCAGAGTGGTACGATGGCGAACTGCATCATATGAAAATTTCCAAAAATCAAAGAACGATTGACGATGTGCTATCGGCTGATATTCTGGGACGAATATCTAAACGCCCTACGCCAACAGAATTAGCCGGAATTGTCGGACTAATCGCAGGCGGTCGTTTTTTGGCGGCTCGTTTCGGTATCAGTAATCAATTCATCCGTGATATTTCGTCTAGCGATGAAAAGGACATGCAAAAAGTTTGGCAAGAAGCATGGAAGATTCGTAAAGAGACGAACAGCAAAAATATTTCGGCTACTATCTTGGTCACGGCGTTAATTAGATGCTCGGAAAATGGCGAAAAACTCCTAAGCCATCTTCAACTAGGCACCGACGACCTGATTAGTGGTATCGAATGGTATAACCACTTGAGAATGATGATTGATGAGGCCAGGAAGGTCAGGATGACGGGCGGACTGGCGCGCGATTGGTCATTTGGTTGGACGCCACTTTTGAATCGATTTGGCCAAAATATCAGTCGCTCTATTAATCCCTACGATTTATCGGTTCATCAGTTGAACTCGCATGATGAAGTGCTGGCAAAAATGATGGAAATTTATCAAAAAGATGGTCGTCAGAATGTGGCGTTAGTCGGTCCAAGTGGGGTTGGTAAAACTCAGTTAGTCCATACTTTCGCCTCGCGTTTGCTTGATGCCGAGTCAAAAGTGCCATCTAAAATAAGATTTAATCAAGTATTTATTCTCGATGCCGCTTCACTTATCGCAGCTGCTCCAAAACGCGGCGGTCTGGAGGATTTGGTACCGAGACTATTAAGCGAGGCCTATCGTGCCAAGAATATTATAATTTGTCTTGATAACGCTGAATTATTTTTTGAAGAGGGCATTGGTTCAGTTGATATAACTAATGTTATGCTGCCGGTCTTGAGAGATGGCGACATCCGTCTAATCTTGACGATGGACGATCAAAAATATCTAAGAATCAGTAAGCGTGAACCGCAGCTAGCAGCCAATTTGAATCGAATCTTGATCGGTCAAGCGACTCGACATGAAACGATTGCCGTAATGCAGGATAGGGCAATTATGTTCGAATTTCAGAACCATGTGACCTATATGTATCAAGCCCTAACCGAGATTTATCGTTTGAGCGAGCGATATATCCACGATATTGCTATGCCCGGTAAAGCCTTGCAACTGATGGAGTCATCAGCACTTTATAACGAAAATGGTCTGGTAACGGCTCGCTCGGTCCAGCTTGCGATAGAAAAGACGATGGGTATTAAAGTTGGCGTCGCTTCGGCCGACGAGGAGAGGGATATCTTATTGAACCTTGAAGATCTAATTCATAAACGGATGGTCAATCAAAAGCGTGCCGTCAACGTTGTTAGTGACGCATTAAGGCGAGCGCGCAGCGGTGTTCGTAATCAGAATCGTCCGATTGGTACCTTTCTCTTCTTGGGGCCAACTGGCGTTGGTAAGACTGAATTATCGAAAGCCTTAGCCGAAGTCTATTTTGGAGGCGAAGATAGAATGATTCGACTTGATATGAACGAATACAGCCAAGCCGAGGATGCCGGGCGATTAATTGCTGACGGCGTGAATAATCCGAATAGTCTAACTGCGCTTGTCATGAAACAACCTTTTAGCGTCGTACTACTGGATGAAATCGAAAAGGCTCATCCTAATGTCCTTTCAGTACTTCTCCAGATGTTGGATGAAGGAGTGTTGCGTGACGTTAGTAATCGAGAGGTGAGTTTTAAGGATGCCATTGTTATAGCAACAAGCAATGCTGGTGCTGATAGGATAAGGGAATATATCGATCGTGGTTATAATATCGAACAATTTGAGGCGAAATTTGTTGATGAACTGATAAAAAGTAACCAGTTTAAATCAGAGTTTTTGAATCGCTTTGATGAAATCGTTATGTTTAGGCCGCTAAATAAAGACGAGTTGCTGCGGGTCGTTGACTTGATACTCGACGGAGTCAATAAAACCTTATCACTACAGAAGGTGAGTGTTAATGTGTCCGACGAGGCCAAGAAATATCTAGTCGAAGTCGGCTACGACCCAAGACTCGGTGCTCGGCCGATGCGACGAGTTGTTCAGCGAGCAGTCGAAAATAATATCGCCAAAAAAATGCTATCTGGTAATGTCGAGCCAGGCAGCGTAATTGAACTGTCAATCAATGACGTCAAGCAGACGCTAGACTCTCAGGCTGCGACTGATCGACTCACGTCTAATGTCTAGCGATTTTGCCATCTGATGATTTTTGTTTATAATTAATTTATGTCTAAAGATTCTAAGTCTCTCATGATTAGTGTTTCGGGAATAAGAGGGGTTGTCGGTGAAAGTTTGACCCCGTCAAATTTAGTTGCATATGCTCAAGGATTTGCCGCTTGGCTAAAAAACGGTGCCAAAACCAATAATCGACCGTTGGTGTTAATCGGTCGAGATACTCGTCCGTCAGGCAAAAACATATCGATCTTGATTATCGAGGCGTTGAACCTATCAGGCGTTGATGTAATCGATATTGGCATAGCTACTACGCCAACTGTTGAGCTGGCCGTGATAGAAAATCGGGCTGATGGTGGAATTATCATCACGGCTTCGCATAACCCAATCGAATGGAATGCTTTGAAATTATTAAATGCCAAAGGCGAATTTCTAAGCCAGGATGAATTAAATGAATTATTGGCGATTGTTGAAAATTCAGATTTTAGCCCTGCGCGATGGGACGTGATTGGTAAAGAAAAAAGTGAAGATAGCGCCAATCAGATGCACATCGACAAAATTCTCAACCTAACGTTTATCGACCGCGAACTCATTTCCCGTCAGAATTTTACGGTATTAGTTGATGCCGTAGAGGGTGCTGGTTCAAAAGTTGTGCCAGATTTGTGCAATCAGTTAGGTATAAAAAATGTCGAGACGATTGATTGTGGATCGAGCGGGATTTTTCCACGTAATCCCGAGCCAATTGCCGATAATCTATCGATGACAATCGAACGGACAAAGCAATTAAATTGTGATTTCGGTATTATTGTCGATCCTGATGTCGATCGACTAGCGCTAGTTTGCGAGAACGGTGAGCTTTTTGGTGAAGAATATACACTGGTTGCCTGTGCCGATTTTTATCTAAAAAACCATCCTGGAACGGTTGTTAATAATCTGTCCAGCAGTCGAGCCCTTAAGGACATCGCAAGTCGTTATAATTCTGAATGTTTTAGCGCTTTGGTTGGCGAAGCAAATGTGGTGGCTACGATGAAAGAAAAGCAGGCCGTAATTGGCGGTGAAGGCAATGGTGGCGTAATTTTGCCAGAACTTCACTATGGTCGCGATGCTTTGGTTGGGATCGGATTACTCGTGCAAGCTTTTGCTGATTGGCGAGAATCGCTCGACGACAGTTCAATCAAGACCTTATCGGCTTTTCGAAAGACGTTCCCAGAATACGCTATGGCCAAAAAGAAATTAGAAATCACGCTCGATAAATCTGGCATGATGGTCTTGTTCGATAAAATCGCAAAAAATCATCCCGAAGCTAAAGTCGATAGGCGTGATGGCATAAAACTCGACTTTGCCGATTCATGGGCTCATCTGAGAGCATCAAATACTGAGCCGATTGTACGAATTTATACCGAAGCAAAAACAAGCGAGGTTGCCGAAGACTTAGCCGATCGCTTCATAGACGAAATCAGACTTGGCTAATTAATAAATACATACGATAATTCTGCTATCTAGTGTGAATCACGAATCAAAATAAAATAATCATCCGCTAAGGATGATTACTTTATTTTGGTGCAGCCTTTTTATTGAAGTCAGAACTTACCTACAGAGTGTAGCGTGACTCTATATTAACTTTTAGTTTACTAATTACTGGGTTAGCGATATTTTTTAGTTTCAACTCTATTTCTGCATCCGGGGCTATTTTTTTGATATAACTGGATACAATTTCATAATCAGGTACGCTAGTAACGGCAAAACGGACTCGGTTTTCGATATCTTCTGAGTTCTCAACAAGAACGTTAACGCTTTTTTCTAGGCAAAGTTTTCTAATTCGCCCACGGAACATTGCGTCAGTAACTGGTGTCGACTTAGTGTATATCTCATACACATCCCATTGGATAAGTTGACTATTCATAAATACATTCTAACAGATTGGCGTAGTTTCAATGAATAACTGAAGTGTGGTACCCCGGGTTGGAATCGAACCAACGACCTTAGGCTTAGAAGTCCTCTGCTCTATCCACTGAGCTACCAGGGCGTAAATCGGTTTTTTTTTGTGAATAATACTGCCACGGTAGGAAATATCTCAGTGGATAGAGCTTGCTAATCTTCTATCCGCTCTGCTAAGGCACTGAGCTACCAGGGCAAGTTACACGCGCATGGCGTGCTGGTACATTATACCAAATATAATCTGTTTTGATGAGATGTATTTGGGTGTAAAATAGATAAGGAGGTAATTCATGACACGCAAACATAAATATATATTCGTCTTTGGACTTTTCTTGGCCTTTATTAGCTGGATGACGGCGGCCTATTATTGGGACAAACTACCGTCGGTTATTCCGGTTCATTTTGGCGTGGATGGGCAGCCTAATAGCTGGGCTGACAAGACTGTTTTTTATGTATTTTTAATACCGGTTCTTCAGAGTTTAATGCTAGCCGGATTCGCATTTTTGTACGATCGTCCGCAATACACCAATATGCCCTCGACTTTATGGCTGACGACTCTAAGTAAAAAGAATCGCGAACAAGCTTTTGGCCTGATTCGTTCAATGTTAACTGGCACGCTGTTGTTCATCAGTATAATATTTACCTATATAACGTATATGATGAATGCCGCGGCTATGGATTCTAGTATTGGTCTATCTCCATTTGTCATGATAGTGTTAGTCGCTGGTATGTTGATTTGGATTGGTGTCTGGACGGTCAAAGTCTATAAGGTAACGAAACAAGTTATAAAACCGAAAACAGCAAAGAAAGTAAAAAGGGGAGGAAAATAATATGTCAAATATAATCGATACCGGCCCTAATCCTTTAGTGACGAATATCGAAGCAGTAACGCTCGAGAATTCGAACTATCGCACAACTTTATGGACAGGCAAGAATCTGCAAATTACTCTGATGTCAATCGAACCAGGCCATGATATTGGTTTAGAAGTTCATGATACTCATGATCAATTCTTGCGCATCGAACAGGGTAGGGCCAAAGTCGAAATGGGTCCAGTAAAAGAGACTTTGAGTAGCTGGGAGGCCGAAGCTGACTATGCCGTGGTCGTACCAGCGGGTACCTGGCATAATTTAACAAGTATCGGTGACGTACCAATGCGGGTTTACTCGATTTATGCGCCACCACAGCACCCTCACGGCACAGTTCATGTTACTAAGGCCGAGGCTGATGCCGCCGAAGCTGAAGAGTCGTAGTCTAGACTATATCTTATAAAAACGTTATAATGTGGGAACGCGCGGGCATCGTATAAAGGCTAATATACCTGCCTTCCAAGCAAGTGATGAGAGTTCGATTCTCTCTGCCCGCACCATGTTCCTATTTTTTCATGGCGAATGTAGCTCAGTTGGTTAGAGCATCGGTCTGTGGATCCGAGGGTCGTGGGTTCAAGCCCCATCGTTCGCCCCAAAATAAAAACACGAGGCATTTTGTCTCGTGCTTTTATTTTGAAGTGCAATTATGGCTTGAAGCCACGACGCCAAGGGTCGTGGGTGAGGACTGCCTTGAATGGCAGTCCGCAAGGGAATATTCCGATGCGAACTATGTTCGCAATCGTGAATTTCCGGGGTCGCCAGAGGTGACCAAGCCCCATCGTTCGCCCCAAAATAAAAACACGAGGCATTTTGTCTCGTGCTTTTATTTTGAAGTGCAATTATGGCTTGAAGCCACGACGCCAAGGGTCGTGGGTGAGGACTGCCTTGAATGGCAG
>JAAXXM010000011.1:14234-19515 GCA_013334475.1 Candidatus Saccharimonadota bacterium
TCGCAATCGTGAATTTCCGGGGTCGCCAGAGGTGACCAAGCCCCATCGTTCGCCCCAAAATAAAAACACGAGGCATTTTGTCTCGTGCTTTTATTTTGAAGTGCAATTATGGCTTGAAGCCACGACGTGCTGCGCACAATAGCATCGCCTATAGGTTATAATTATTGTATGCAATATTTTGAACGCATTGATAAGCTTACTAAACATGTTCCGGTAGAACTGATTGATTTTTCTAGCCCCAGAGATCCAGCCCGAGCGCCAACACAGGCATCGTCGAATTTTATTACCAATAGAGAGCAAGGGGATTGGGCTGAAAAATTGCTAGCCAGAGCAATAAATGACGAATCGAAAAATCTAGTTGCAGTTAAATATGGAAAATCCGACGACCTAGTTGCTGGTGAAAATGGTTTTGATGAGTTTTTTGAAGAGTTTCAAAATGAATTAGATACGATTGGCAAGCGTCCTGACCTTTTGATTTTTAGAAAATCCGATTTTAACGGAGATTTTGGCTTTGACATAAGTAATCTGCCATGCGAAATGATTAATGATTATGTAAAGAAAGCCATAGCTGGTCTTGAGGTTCGCTCAAGCGCTTTCCTTATTGATAAATATGACAAAGTTATGCTTGCTAAGGTTAGTAGATACTCAATTATGGCAATGGAGACTAAACAGAAGATTCTAAATGATTATTTCGATCTTCTTTCGCAGCCATCACGTAGAAATTACGTTGATTTACTTGAAGGAATAAATGAAAAAACCCTAGGATTGGTGGATTTTAAGGTTCCCGGTTGGCGTTCAAGCGCGCGTTTAATTGAACTAAATAACTTGTTTAAGATTCTTAAGCACTCAGTTAAAGAGATTCAAAAACGCGACTATCTTTCTATAACGCCAAAAGTAGAAGATATCAAGGTTGTGCACAAATGGGTTGAGACTTTTAATGTTCCACACTATTATTTTCAAGTTTTTTTTGACAAAATTTATGGAATTTCTTATGAGAAAATTATTGAGATTATATCAAACTCTGATAATGAGGGTGTGATTTATTCTATTGAATCAGATACAAAAAACCAGAATAAGACGACAATTAAAATTAACTCAAAGGTTGGCAGGGAAGTTGCTTCAAAAATCGATGAACCAACGCATAAAAGTGCTAGAAAAGAATTAGACAGAGGTCGCCTGTTGTTTTACGTCACTTTTGACGGCGGTACTGCCTATCTTGATGTAGGTGGCTTAACGAGCGTTCTTGGACTAGACGAAAGTGAGTTTTAGTGGACTCTACTAATAATATTGAGCTTCAATATATTAAGTCGATTTCGATTGACCATCGTAAGAAATATGCTCAGTATTTTACTCCATTTCAAATTGCTGAGGTAATGTCGGCCTGGCTTTTAGGCAATAAAGAGTTAAAATACGTCCTTGATCCTGCGATAGGCCTTGGAATTTTCCCACGTGTCCTACTTAATGCAAAACCAAAGCTAAAGATCAAAGGTTTTGATGTTGATGAAGTAATTTATAGAGAAGTAAAAGATATATTCCGCGACAATCACGATGTTTCCTTATCGCTACAGGATTATATGTATAATGATTGGGAAAATAAATATGATGGCATAATATGTAACCCTCCCTACTTCAAATTTCATAATTACGATAACAAAAATGTCTTAGCAGAAATAGAAGAAAGGGTTAGCTGTAAATTAAATGGTTTTACGAATTTATACACTCTGTTTTTGCTGAAATCAATCAATCAGCTTAATGATGGGGGTCGGCTTGCGTATATTGTTCCATCGGAATTCATGAACTCTGACTACGGTAAGCTAGTGAAGGGCTATCTCATCGAATCAAAAACACTCCGCTATATCTTTCCGATAAATTTTAAGGAGAATATTTTTGACGATGCTACGACAACAGCCTCTATTATTTTGTGCGCCAATGACGGCAGGGCTGACGATGTTACTTTTTGTGGTATCGATAGTTTAGATGGTCTAGATCTTATCAAGGCCATTATTTCCGGTTATCCCTCGTCTAGTATCGGTAACCAATATAAAATATCGGAAATCAATCCTAATATTAAATGGAAGGCTTATTATCAGACTCAAAACGGAGTAAGATATAAAGACTTAGTGTCGTTTTCGAGTTTTGCCAAAGTGTCGCGCGGTATGGCGTCAGGCGATAATAAATACTTTGTTTTTAACAAAGAAAAGGCATTAAGATATAACATTAATAGTGAATTTCTCAAACCGTGTATTTGTAAATCAACTGATGTAAAAAAAGATATATTTACTAAAAAAGATTATGACAACCTAGTTAATAATAACAAGAACATATTTTTATTAGACGCCGTCGGTGCTAATGATGAAAATGTATTATCATATATTAAATTTGGTGAAGAAAATCACGTAAACAAAAAATATTTAACGTCAAAACGTTCGCCTTGGTATTCTTTAGAGAAACGTTCACCGGCGCCAATATGGGTATCTGTCTTTAGTAGAAACGGCTTGAAGTTTATCCGTAATGAGGCGAATATTGCGAATCTAACCGCATTCCATTGTATTTATCCTCATGATAATTTGATTGAATCAATAGACGTTGACTTATTGTTTGCCTACTTATTGACAGATACTGCTCGGGAAATATTCTTGGATAATAGCCGTGAATATGGCAATGGGCTCACGAAATTTGAGCCCAATGATCTGAATACTGGGAAAGCCGTTGATTTATCGAGGCTATCGAGTAAACAAGTAGCGACCATCTTAAAATACTTGTCTGTATATAAAATAACTAATGATAAGAAAATAATAAAAAAAATTGATAAGATAATCAAACAGCGGTTTTTGAAGTGATGGTCGCCCCATCTGGACTTGAACCAGAATATCTTGTTTCAATTACAAGCGTCTTGCTTAAACGATGGGGCGTTTTAATTTAATCATTCTTAACAAGCTTATGCAATTTTTGTATAATTGGTTGCAAAGGCTTGTTATGGATTTAAACAAACATATAATAACTAACGGCGAATTGCCAGTACATAGTAATGGCTATGCTAGGGTTGCAAATGGTAATCGAATTGGGGCGGCTAGTCACGAATCATTCGAGAGGCGATTAATGCTAGATTCTAATCGTAAAATTATAAATAGCTATCGACGCTCGTCGATTGGCAGCTCGTACGGCGAACAAAGGGCAAAAGCTATATCGAATGATTTGCGACCAAATTTATCCAGCCTTAAGTCATCTTCTAATGGTAGGTTCAGTGGTCCCAGCGGACGCGGCTATAATCCATTTGCTTAGATTTCACGAATCGTGGCGATTTCGGCGCCGAGCGTGTTAAGCCGATTAGCGAAGTCCTCGTAGCCTCGATTAATCGAATATACATCGCGCAAAGTTGATACTCCAGGTGCTGCTAGCATCGCTAACAGTATGACGACCGATGGTCTCAGAGCAGGTGGAGCGATTACGTCAGCCGGCTTCCATCTAGTTGGTCCAGTAATATAAACGCGGTGTGGGTCGGCAAGCTCTACATTAGCGTTCAACTTTGTTAGTTCGGTAAAATAGATGGCTCGATTTTCGTATGTCCAGTCATGAATTAGTGTGCGGCCTTCGGCGGCAGTAGCAATCAACCCCATGAATGGTAGGTTGTCCATATTTACGCCAGGAAACGGCATGCTATGAAGCTTGTCTTTGGGCGCATATAATTTCGACTTGAGAATTTTGATATCTACTAAACGGGTTTCGCCGTTACGGCCTTTATATTCATCGCTCATCTCGAATTTTAGACCCATGTTTTCCAGTATTGCCAGTTCGATTTCGGTAAATTCAATCGGAACGCGTTTTACAGTAATTTCAGAGTTGGTAACTACCGCAGCGGCAATGAAGCTCATCGCTTCGATAGGGTCTTCGCTTGGATAATATTCGACTTTCTTGTTAATACTCCTGAGACCTCTGATTTTTAACGTGGTGGTGCCGATACCGTCGATTTTGACACCTAGCTTTTGCAAAAAGAAGCATAAATCTTGAACCATATAATTTGGACTGGCGTTACGAATCGTTACCTCGCCGTCGTATAGGGCAGCGGCCATGATGACGTTCTCGGTAGTCGTATCGCCTCGCTCTGTTAGCAAAATCGTTTTGGTGATTAGTCGTGTTTTGACCTCAGCGTGATAATAATCGCCAGTTGCCTTGACGCTTAGGCCGAATGGCGATAATCCGGCCATATGTGGTTCGACGGTGCGCGTGCCTAAATTACAACCACCAGCAAAGGGTAATTTGAATTCCTTGTATTGATGTAGTAATGGTCCAAGCAGCATGATAACGCTACGGGTTTTTTTGGCGGCTTCGATATTCATTCGGTCAAGCCTTAAGCGTGCTGGTGGCGTTATTTCGAGGTCGTTCTGATCATTTAGCCATTTGGTTTTGACCCCGATGCTTTGCAAAACTTCAATGATTCGATTTACTTCTTCAATTCGAGCAACTCGGCGAATGGTCGTCGTACCATGATTGAGTAGGCTAGCGCAAAGCAATCCGACAGCCGCATTCTTACTGGTTTTGGTAGTGATTTCGCCATGCAATTCTTTGCCACCTATAATCTTGAAATTAATTTTACCATTGTGGTTAAGAGTCACGAGTTCACTTGACAATACTTCACTAATGCGGGCTAACATCTCAAGACTGATATTTTGACCGCCTTTTTCTATGCGGTTTATGGCGCTTTGGCTGGTGTTTAATGCTTCGGCTAGCTGGGATTGAGTTAGGCCACGCGCCTGTCTATTCTCTTGTATTAATGTTCCAATTTTCGTTTTATAGTCGATTTTTTCCATAATCGTAATATATATCAAAAATGATATATGTGTCAATGGTGTATAATTAAGAAAAGATTGAAAGGGAGGTTGACAGTGAAAGACGAGCAGATTGCTGCCTGTATTGCGGGTGAAGAGAAGCGACAGCGCGAGGGACTCGAACTAATTCCGAGTGAAAATTACGTTTCACGTGATGTCTTGACTGCGCTGGGCAGCGTTTTTACTAACAAGTATTCCGAAGGTTATCCTGGCAAACGTTATTATGGCGGCCAGCAATTTACCGATCAGGTCGAGCAATTAGCGATTGATAGGGCAAAGCAACTTTTTGGGTGCGATCACGCTAATGTCCAACCTCATTCCGGCGCACCAGCGAACGAGGCAGTCTATAGCGCATGGCTAGAGCCGGGCGATACGGTACTAGCGATGAATTTAGGGCATGGTGGACATTTGACTCATGGCGCCCCTGTGACGCGTAGTGCGAAATTATATAATTT
>JAAXXM010000012.1 GCA_013334475.1 Candidatus Saccharimonadota bacterium
TCTTGGTCGTGCTAGAGTTGCGACGGGCTATCTTTTTTTCGTAGCGTTTTTTGGGCCGTTTAGGTAATGCTCTGGTTTTAGTGTCGGTATCAATCTTGCCGTCAAGCATGTTAATAATGCGTGATGCATAGGCTGTTAGTTTAGGATTATGAGTGACCATGATAATCGTGTTGCCTCTTTTATGAAGGTCGGCAAGTTCTTCCATGATGATATGACTAGCACGCGAATCAAGGTTGCCGGTTGGCTCGTCGGCCAAAATAATTGACGGGTCATTGACCAAGGCTCGGGCAATAGCGACACGCTGAGTTTGACCACCTGATAACTGATGAGGCATATAGTATTCGCGCTCGTTAAGATGAAAGTTGCGCAAGATGTCACTGGCCATCATTAGTCGTTTGGTCTTTGAAACGCCGTTGTAAATTAATGGCAAAGCAACATTATCAATGATATTAAGCCTTGGAATTAGGTTGAAGTTTTGAAAGACAAAGCCAATTTCGCGGCTGCGAATACGTGCCTGCTTGCGACGTGAAATTGAATCAACTGAAACACCGTTCAGTTCGTATTCGCCGTCGAATGATCGGTCAAGCAATCCTAGGATATTCAAAAGGGTAGTCTTGCCGCAACCGCTCGGCCCCATGATAGCCACGAACTCACCTTTCTCGATAATCAAATCGATATTATCAATGGCATAATTAACTGCATCGCCAATACCAAATCGACGCGACATTTTGCGTAATTTGATTACCGGTGCAATGGTTGGTTTTTTTATCATCGTTAATCATTATGAAATCATGACCGAATATGCGCAACTGTTAGTATAAAGTTAAAAAAACAACTGTTATAATAATATGCAAGGAGAGATGTCCGAGTGGTTTAAGGTGAGGGTTGCAAATGGCAACCCGCAAGGAAACCTTCCGATGGCAATTTATTTGCCAGTAGTGAAGTTTCGGGGTCGCCAAAGGTGACCACGCTTGGACCTAGCGCGCGAACAAGATTGGCATTGTTTTTGTCTAATCGGTATAATTGATAGATAAGGAGAGATGTCCGAGTGGTTTAAGGAGCACGCTTGGAAAGCGTGTGTATGGGTCAAACTGTACCACGAGTTCGAATCTCGTTCTCTCCGCCAAATTCAAAATATGACCATTTGTGGTCATATTTTAAATTTGCCAGAACGGGATTTGAACTCGTGGTTTTTTGCGCAGCAAAAGAGCCGCGTGTTCGGCAAAGTGCAGTGAAATAAAAATGTGTTTACGCATTTTTATGAGCAAGCAGAGGAGGCCAAAGGCGGATATCTCGTCTTTCCATCAAGTGCTATTATATAAATAGGGGGAATGAATATGAAAAAATCATGTGATTGTAAAAATTGTGACTGCGATAAGTCTTGCGACAAATGCAGCTGTAGCGGTACTAGCAACTGCAATAATCAACGCGGTCATAGTAGTGTATGTGGTGGCGGTGGAATTTATGGCTTGGGCTTTTTGGGCGCAGCTTTTTTCTTTATTGGTCATGCCACGTCGTTTTGGATGGGAGTGCTAGGATTCCTCCAGGCTTTGGTCTGGCCGGCGTTCCTGGTTTATGAAATGTTCAAATTTTTAATCAAATAAATGGATAAAAATCGTAGCATCAAGCCGGGTGTGTATGAGCATTACAAGGGTGGCAGATATGTCTTTGTTGGATGCGCAAAACACAGCGAGACCTTGGAGGATTTGGTTATATATCAATCGATTAGCGATCCAGCGAAAATATGGGCGCGACCGACTGATATGTTTTTAGGCAGTGTAGTGATTGATGGTAAGGCTGCTCCACGATTTCGTTATCTCGGAGAAAAATAATCGTTATGTTATCTACTTCAATCGGAATCGTGAACAAGCTAAAGTTAGCCGGATTTGAGGCCTACTGGGCTGGTGGTTGTGTTCGCGATTATCTAATGGGTCGTGAACCGACTGACTATGACATCGTGACATCGGCAAAACCTAATGACATAGAAATCTTATTCGATAAAACTTATCCGATTGGTAAAAAATTCGGCGTTATTCTGGTTAATGAGAAGGGACATAATTTTGAAATAGCGACTTTTCGGTCGGACGCCTCGTACAGTGACGGACGCAGGCCTGACGCGGTATATTTCGCTTCCGCCAAAGAGGACGCATGGCGTCGTGACTTTACGATTAACGGCATGTTTTATGATCCTATCGGTGCCAAGGTATTAGATTACGTTGGTGGCGAGAAGGATTTGCTTGATAAAAAGCTACGATTTATAGGTGAGGCCGACGAACGAATCAAAGAAGATAATCTAAGAATATTAAGGGCGATTCGTTTTAAGAATAATTTGGGGTTTGATTATGCACCTGGAACACTTGAGGCGATTAGTGCCAATGCGGAACTGATAAAAAATGTATCCAGTGAGCGGATTGCTGACGAGCTAACTAAGATTCTAGTTGGCGCAAATCGTGGCCAGGCCTTTCGCGAAATGGATGCGACCGGTATTCTCGAGCTGTTATTACCTGAAGTCAGTAAATTACACGGTGTCCGACAACCCGAACAATACCATATTGAAGGTGATGTATTCGAACACACGATGATGGCAATCGAAGCACTGCCTGATAATCCGTCGGTGCAGCTAGTTTGGGCAACATTACTGCATGATATTGGCAAGCCGGCGACTTATCGTGAGGCACCCGATAGGATAAGGTTTGATAGCCACGCTGGTGTCGGCGCCGAGATTGCGCGCCAAATCTCTGTCAGACTGAAGTTATCAACGAGCTTAACTAATGAAATTATTTGGTTGGTAGCGCATCATATCATGCCAGCCGATATATTAAAGATGAAAAAAGCTCGTCAGGCACACTGGATCCATAACCCTTTATTCCCGGATTTACTTGAATTATTGCGAGCCGACTCGATTGGCACCGTACCGACCGAGCTGTCTATCTATAATGAGCTAAAAGAATTATTGTCAAAAAAAGAACTGTTATTACCAATGCCGGAAGTATTAATAACTGGTGAAGAAATTATGCGCGAATTTGACGTTGCCCAAGGCCCGATGGTTGGCAAACTGCTTGAAGCCGTACGTGAGGCCCAGATGGAAGAAGAGATATCAACTAGGCAAGAGGCCAGGGAATTAATTAGTCGAATTCTGGCAAGCTAATTCATAGAATTTAGTGCTAAACTGGTTATTACTATGCAAAAAGACGTCTATCAGCAATCACTGGACTTACATGAACTCCGTAAAGGTAAAATTGAACTGGCTAGCAAGGTTAAACTGGACTCGAAAGAGGCATTGTCGCTGGCCTATACGCCTGGCGTGGCTGAAGTATCTCGTAAGGTGGCTGAGGACCCACAGGCGGCCTATAAATATACGCTCAAAAACAATACGATTGCGGTCGTATCGGACGGTTCGGCGATTTTAGGCTTGGGCAACTTAGGGGCACTGGCGGCAATTCCGGTCATGGAAGGCAAAGCGGCGATTTTTAAAGAATTTGCTGGTGTTGATGCTTTTCCGATTTGTCTCGATACTCAAGATACAGAGGAGATTATAAAAGCAGTCAAGCAAATCGCACCGGTTTTTGGAGGAATTAACTTAGAGGATATCGCAGCACCGCGTTGTTTTGAAATTGAAAAGCGTCTGCGTGAAGAGCTTGATATACCGGTCATGCACGATGATCAATGGGGCACGGCGACGGTTAATTTAGCTGGATTAATTAATGCCTTAAAGTTGGCCGGCCTTGAAAAAGACCAGGCTGTGGTTGTAATTAACGGTGTTGGTTCGGCCGGCGTTGCGACGGCGCGCCTATTCGATCATTACGGCATCAAGAATCTGATCTTCTGTGATAGCCAGGGTATTATTCACGCTAACCGAGATAATTTAACGCCTGAAAAGCTTGAGTTGATTAATGCCAGCACGGCTAAGGTCAGCGAAGGTGGTTTGGCTGACGCCTTGAGAGGGGCGAATGTGTTCATCGGTATGTCAAAACCAGGTTTACTGACAGCTGAAATGGTTAAGAGCATGGCGACAAGGCCAATAATTTTTGCTTTATCTAACCCTGTGCCAGAAATAATGCCGGACGAAGCTTTGGCCGCCGGAGCATTTATTGTAGCAACTGGTAGAAGTGATTTCGCTAATCAGTTGAATAACTCACTAGCTTTTCCGGGCATTTTCAAGGGGATGCTTGAAAGTCGGGCCAGGCAGTTTGAAATCGGCATGTTCGTCGCAGTGGCCGAAGCTTTGGCTGGTATGGTTAATAATCCAACTACGGATAAGATTTTGCCGACGATGTTCGAGCCTGGAGTCGCCGATACGGTAGCGAATGCAATTAAAAAGAGCGTATAATTTTATTCATGAAGACTAAGTTAGTCATTTTTGGTATCTCGGGGGACTTAGGCCGACGCAAATTATTGCCGGCAATCGAACAAATTATTAAATCCGGTGGTTTTGATGACCTGTCAGTCATCGGGGTGTCGCGTCACGAAGTCGATTTGGAGACTTTATTCGAAAAATGTGAAGATAAACATTTTTTGGATGGAAAATTATCGATTTACTCCATGGATCCAGGCGAAATCAACGGCTATGCCGGTCTGAAAGAACACGTTAATTTAGGCGATAACGAACAATTGCTGATTCATATGGCTGTGCCGCCACTTGTCACGACGCAAATTGTCGAATTTTTGGGTCAATCTGGTTTGAATACGCCAAATGTAAAAATATTGTTTGAAAAACCTTTCGGAGTTGATTTTGAATCGGCCGAAAAATTGATTAAACAGACCGAAATTTATTTTAAAGAGGAACAAGTTTATCGAATTGATCATTATCTAGCCAAAGAAATGGCTCAGAATGTCGTTGCTTTTAGGGGTAGAAATGCTTTATTCAATGATATTTGGGATAATCGATTCATCGAATCAATTGAAGTCCTGGGCTTGCAGAAAATCAACATCGAAGGCAGGGGGCATTTTTATGAACAGACTGGCGCCTTGCGTGATTTTGTCCAGGGCCATCTAATGCAACTATTATCCCTCGTACTTATGCGCGTACCAGATAATTTTGAGTGGGATAAAATGCCAGGGCTGCGCCTTGAGGCTATTCGTCAAATTAGTCATGCCGAACCGGGCAGGGCAGTGCGCGGGCAGTATGATGGCTACAAGCAGGAAGTCGGTAATCCTGATAGCAAAGTCGAGACGTTCGTATCGGTGAAGTTGTTATCTAATCAGCCTGAGTGGTTAGGTGTACCGATTACCCTGACTAGTGGCAAGGCAATGAGTGAGACTAAAACCGAAATCAGTGTTAAGATTCGGTCGAATGATGGCGCCAAGAGTAATCGCCTGATTTTTAAAGTCCAGCCAGACGAGGGAATCGAGATTCAGCTGTATGTCAAAAAACCTGGTTACGGCCAGGAATTTGAAGCTCAGACATTAAAATTTAATTATCCTGACGGCTCTAAACTGCCTGATGCCTACGAACAAGTTATTGTTGATGCGATTCAGTCACAAAAAAGCTTATTCACCAGTAGTGATGAAGTGATGCAAAGTTGGCGAATCTTGCAGCCGTTATTAGATGACTGGCGGGCTTCTAGCGCTTCGCCTCGCTTATATTTAAAGGGCTCGGATTTATCATCACTCTTAGCGTAGAATAAACAACGTCGGCCGCTATGGCTAGCGCTAGTAAAATGTCGCGTGTTACAATGAAATCCCATGGAGGTGAAGGCTAACATGGTAAAAAAACAAAAATATATCTTTGTAACTGGGGGTGTATTATCGGGGGTAGGCAAAGGAGTAACGGCAGCAAGTGCCGGTGCTCTGTTGCAAGCTCAAGGTGCAAAAGTTTCGATTCAAAAATGCGACCCGTATCTCAATGTAGATGCGGGTCTTTTAAATCCGCGCGAACATGGTGAGTGCTTTGTGACTCGCGATGGGGCTGAAACCGATCTAGACCTGGGTCATTATGAAAGGTTTTTAGATATCGAGCTGAGCCGACGTAGTATTACGCTATCGGGAAAATTGTTGTCGGATTTAATCAGTGACGAACGAGCCGGTAAATTCAATGGCCAAACCGTTCAGTTAGTACCACATTTAACTCAATCTATCCAAAAGGCCATCGTGGGAGCGGCGGAATATTATGATAGCGATATCCATATTGTCGAAATTGGTGGAACGGTCGGAGACTACGAAGGTTTGAGTTTTGTGGAGGCAATCCGAGAGCTTGCTCAAAAAGTTGGTCGGCAGAATTGTCTGTTTATTCACGTCGTTTATGTGCCGTTTATCAATACTAGTAAAGAGTTCAAAACTAAACCAGCACAAAATGCTTTGAAAGACTTGCGTGGTTTTGGTATTTTTCCTGATGCGGTTGTCGTTAGGAGTGATGAGCCGGCGCCCGAAAGTGTGTCTCGAAAAATCAGTTTGTTCAGCGGAGTAATCGAAGACCATGTTCTACTGATGCCTAACGCCGATACGATTTATCGAGTGCCGATTAATCTGTCAAAAAGTGGTTTGAGTGCTCTACTGTCCGATTTCTCTGGCTTTTCAAGGAAACCAAATTTGAAAAAATGGCAGGACATAATCAATAATTTGGACAACAAACCGTCTCGTTCGATTACGGTTGGATTGGTCGCTAAATACGTTGATAACGAGGATACCTATATTTCGGTCATCGAAGCGCTTAAGGCGGCTGCCTGGCACGAAAAAGTCGGCTTGAAAGTCCGGTGGATTAACGCTGAAACGGCTAGCGAGACTGAATTCGACCAGGTTGATGCTCTTTTGGTTCCTGGCGGTTTTGGCAAACGTGGAATCGAGGGCAAAATTGCCGCCGCAAGATTCGCACTGGATAATAATAAACCGTATTTGGGATTATGTTTGGGGTTGCAAGTGGCAGTAGTCGCTGCGGTCCGTAAATCAGGCCTAACCGACGCTAATAGTACGGAATTCGACCCGGACACCAGCCACGATGTCGTATATATAATGGATGGGCAAAAGGGCAAGGAATCAACTGGTGGCACATTAAGGCTGGGTGATTATAAGGCAAAATTAGTTGATCGGACTCAGGTCGCAAAGGCTTATGGATCCAAAGAAGTTACTGAGCGCCATCGTCATCGCTATGAAGTGAATCAAAAATTTATTCTGGATATTAATCGAGGCGGTTTAATTATCAGTGGTACTTCACCTGATGGAAAATTAGTTGAATATGTCGAGGCGCCAGAATGTCGCTATTTTGTAGCGACTCAAGCTCATCCCGAATTTAAGTCTCGACCATTCCGTCCACATCCGTTATTTGTTGGTTTAGTAAAGGCCGCCAAGACAGGGCTACCGACTATTGACGTCGTGTCCACCGAATTTGTTACGCATGGCAGCAAGTAATTTGGTCGAAAAGTTAACTTCACCTTTTTGAGACTCCAAGCGAACATCGAACGCGGCTTTAATGGCGGGCAAGGGGATGTTTAATTGGTCTGCGGTCTCTAGCGTCCAACGTGCCTCGCCAGATTCAGCCACGACGCCACTGATATTTTCTAAATTCGGATTTTCTTTGATAGCTTGATAAGTCAAGTCGTTGAGCCAAGATGTTACGACACTGCTTTTTTGCCAAATGTCGCCTGCATCGGCCAAATTAATATCTTTGTATGGACCTTCGGACAATATGCGATAGCCTTCGGCTAATGACTCCATCATGCCATATTCGATAGCATTATGAACCATTTTAACGAAATGGCCGCGACCGGTTTCGCCAAAATATTGATGGCCACCACGAGGTAGGGCAAGAGTATCGAGGACAGGTTTAACCGTGTCGTATGCTGTCTTGTTACCACCGACCATCATCGAGAAACCATTTGTAATACCCCATACGCCACCACTGGTGCCGATATCAAGCATTATGCAATTAGAGTTATTCGCTCGGCTGGCGCGCGCCTCGTCGCCGCGATAGTCACTATTACCACCGTCGATGATAATGCTGCCGCCTGGCAAAATTTTGAGCCAATCGTCAAGCTCATTATCAATCGCCTCGGCTGGAATCATAATCCATAAAATTACTGGTTGATTATCAAATGCACTAATCACTGCAGCTTTGTCATAAGCTGGAATAGCACCGTAGCTTGCGGCTTCATCTACTGATTCGCGACTTCGATTGTGGGCAACTACCTCATGTCCGCCGTCATGTAATTTTTTGGCAATCTGACTGCCCATGCGACCAAGTCCGGATATAGCAATTTTCATTTTATTTCCTCCTTATTAATATCAGTATATAGTGTGGCGTTCGATATCGATTTCAATATTTGGGCTGGTTGCGCACTAAGTGGCAAATCCTGATTGAATAAATCTTTTATGATGGATATTTTAATATCGCCAGAAGCTTGGATGATTGCTTCGTTAATTTGGCGAATGACCGAAAAGGTAATTGTTAGTCTAGTAAAATCATCGCCATCAAAAATCGTCGCTAAATCAGAAGAGCTAACGGCAGGACTGTTCGGTTTGATACCACAGGTGTGGCCGTCGGAACCTAAGCCGAATAAACTGATTTTGTAGTCGGCGGTTTTAAGTTTTGTGTCTAGCCATTCTATAAATGTCTCGACTGTCGATTTTTCATCTTTGCCAATCATCGGTCGATAAATATCGGCACCAGGTAAGTCTAGGCCGCTACTTAATAATTGTTGGTAATTTTCATCTGGATGACCGATTGGTCCATAGCGTTCATCAGTTAAAGTGACCGATAAATTCTTTAAATCAACGCCCTTTAGCAACTCACTGGCCATAACGGCTATTGGAATACTCGATCCGCCCGATAGGAGCCACAAGACTTTTTGGCCGTCTATAAGATACCTCTCGATGCTGTTCGCCACATGAATAGCGGCTTGCTTAAGTGGTTGATCACTATAAAAATATTTCATCTAAATACCATTATACGAAATTTATAGAGGTTTTTTGATATACTTACTACGTAATGGAAAAAATTGTCAAAAGTATTCAAGATATTATCAAAAAATTATTTGATGTTGATGTCGAGGTCTCTATTACTCGGCCTGATCCCAATTTTGGTGATTACGCGACTAACGTGGCGATGCAGCTGGCAAAACCACTCGGCAAGAATCCACGTATAATTGCCGAAGAATTAGCCGAGGCTCTTCGTCAGGGCGGTGAGTTTGTCGAGGTGACGATTGCTGGACCAGGTTTTATCAATCTTAAACTAACGGCAAAAACTTTGATGGATAATCTTAACGATATCTGGAATGACAACTATGGTCATAATAATGACGGCATGGACAAGACTGTCATCGTGGAATATCCGAGTCAAAATATGGCTAAACCATACAGTATCGGGCATTTACGACCAGGCAATCAAGGTTGGGCCGCAAAAAAGTTGATGGAGGTGACTGGCTGGCATGTTATTGCCGACAATCATTTAGGTGATTATGGGGCTCCATTTGGTGTTTGGGTGGTTGGCTTCTTGAGATACTCAAGTGACGAGAAGTTGGAACAAGGCGGCGTTTATGAACTGGGCCGGGTATATATCGAAACCAAAAAAGCCCTTAAGGAAGAAGCGGCTCGAGGTGAAGCCGCGATGGCTAATGAAGTTCAAGACTGGTTACTTAAGCTAGAGCGTAGTGATCCGCAGGCCTTGGCTTTTAGTCAGCGTTTCAAAGAAATCAGCTTGCGGCATATTCATGAAGTCATGCAACGGCTCAAAATATCGACTGATTATGAACTGGGCGAAGCATTCTATGTGACTAGGGGTAAGGATGCGGTCAAGGCATTGCTAGACAAAAATCTGGCAATCAAAAACGATGATGGTTCGGTGATTGTTATGCTGGACGAGTATGGCATCGACACGCCATTATTAGTCCAGAAATCAAATGGTGCAGCGCTTTATGCAACAACCGATTTAGCTACTCTTTTGTACCGAGACGAGACTTGGCACCCGGACAGAGTTATTTATTCTGTCGGTAGTGAACAGCAATTTTACTTTAGCCAGTTATTTGCTTTAGCCAAAAAACTTGGCATCAAAACCGAGTTGATTCATTTGTGGTTTGGTCTAATCGACCAAATCAACGAAGATGGCACTAGGGAAAAGATGAGCAGTCGTAAAGGCGTGGTTCTCATGGAAGAGTTGCTTGATAATGCCGAGAAGCGAGCTCGCGACATGGTCAACGGTCGTGATGTTTCGGATGAGGACATTAAAAAAATCGCGGTCGGTGCCATTAAATTCAGTGATTTTGTGTCGGATCGCCGAACAAATATTTTATTTAGTTGGGATAATATTTTTGCATTGTCAGGTTTTAGCGGTCCGTATGTTCAATATGCCGCAGTTAGGGTTAATAAAATCCTCAAGGATAATCAGACGCCTCAAGTTGATACTAACGGCTATGATTTCGTCCCAGAAAAGTCAATTATCCTTAAATTGCTCGATTTTCCGGAAGTCATAAGATTGGCTGCCAGGGACCTAGAGCCGCACAAGATTGCCGCCTATTTATATGAACTGGCGCGTGATATGAATCGATATTACGAAAGCACGCCGGTTGCGACCGGTAATGTGACTGACGTTGAAAAGGCGGCTAGACTGGGGCTTATCAGCAAGGTTAGCCAAGTGTTTAAGTCGGGACTAGATATTCTTGGTATCGAAGTACCAGGTAGTATGTAAAGGAGATAAGTATGGTATCGGAAAAAAAGAGCAAAATTAGTTTGGCAAAACATAAAGTCACGAAAAGTCATGCCGTTATTACCGGTGTCGGCGGGGCTCAACTTAAGGGATTTCTGGAATTTATCCGGACGCAAGGCGTGATTGGTTTGGCGGTCGGTCTTGTATTAGGTGGGGCAGTCAGCGTCATGGTTAAATCACTAGTTGATAATGTCGTGATGCCACCGATTGGCTTGTTGCTTGGTTCGACCGAGGGAATCAAAGGTTTGTCATGGACCATGGGTCTGACCTCTGCTGGCAAACCAGCGGTTTTACATTACGGAATATTTTTAAATGATTTATTCAATTTTTTAATTATCGCTTTGGTAGTTTATGCTTTGGTGAGCCTACTAAAAGTTGACAAGCTAGACAAGCCAAAGGATAAATAGTCGTCGTGCCGTCGAATAAATCAGATAAAATTCTATGGATTGATTTAGAAATGACCGGTTTGTCGTTTCGCGACGATTTGATACTTGAAGTTGCCGCAATAATTACGGATTGGGAATTTAACGAAGTAGCTTCATACCATGGTATTGTCAAACATCAGCCGACGAGACTGGCTGAAAGATTTTCGATCAGTGCTCCGTTCTGGGACCAACACCCAAAAACGAGGGATGCTTTAATCGGCCAAAATGACAATGGCAAAGAACTGAAAAGAATTGAGAGTGAACTAATAGCTTTTGCAAAAAAACATATTGGGACTGAAAAACCGATACTATCAGCCGGTAATTCCGTTCATGTCGATAGGCGGTTTATTCTTGAAAACTGGCCACGGTTTGAAGCGATGCTACATTATCGCATGCTAGACGTCAGTGCCTGGAAAGTTGTCTTTAACCGAAAATTTGAAAAGCAGTTTGTCAAACCAGGTAATCATAGGGCGCTCGATGATGTGCGGGGGAGTATAAGCGAGCTGAAGTTCTATCTGTCTAAACTCAGGTAGTGTTACAATTAAGATACATGCGGAGTTTTAGTAAGAGTCATTCTGGCAAAAAAGTCTGGCTTGTTGTTGCGGTCTCGATCATAGTTTTGGCCGGTATCGTAGGGGCTAGCTATATGATTATTCATGCCCAAAAGCCGACAGCCGCAAAAACCGAGACGGCAAAGATTGAAGTTAAGACTCCGAAGACTACTCTTATTTCTTCGACTGATCTATTTCTAGGTAATACTTATTGGGGAAGGTACATTAATGATTGGGCGATGGCAAGTAGCCTCAAATACGCCTATCCATTCTCGAGGTTGAATGAATTTCAGCGTGATAAATACGATGCGTGGATATCAGGTCTGGAATGTCCGACCGCGGCAGGCGTTCACATGACCTCGGCCCAAGAGGATGAGACCTTGACCTTTAATTGTTCGCCTGATTATTTGCCAGAGGCAGCCAAATGGTTTACGGCTTTTACATTAGCCAATAACCACACCGATAATCAGGGGGTGGACGGATTTAGCGAGACCAAAACTGCATTAGAGATTAACGGTATTCAACATTTTGGACACTATGACCCAAGATCGATCGATGATATCTGTGAAGTTATTGCCCTGCCGGTAACTGTAACGCAGGATAATCAAACTACTAAATCAGGCAGTTTGCCAGTGGCAATGTGCGGATATCACGGAGTGTTTCGCATCCCAACCCAGGAGGCGGTCGATCAAATGAAGAAATACGCTGATTACATGCCGGTCATAGCTATGCCACATATGGGAGCCGAGTATAAAGCTGCCCCAGATGATCTAAAGATTAATTTTTATCGTAGTCTGATTGATGGCGGCGCCGACATGGTACTCGGCGACCATCCGCACTGGATTCAGACTAGCGAAAGCTATAGGGGTCATCTAATTGTCTATTCAATGGGAAATTTCATATTTGATCAGCAAGATACGGCCGAAGTGGTGCGCTCGGCGGGCGTGAAAGTCGTAATACAAACGACCGATACGGATTCAATCTTACTCGACAAGTGGCTGTTAATCGGTGATTTATGCAAGGCGTTCAAGGATAATTGCCTTGAGCAAATCAAAAACCAAAATTTAAAGAAATTGGACTTCAAGTATCAATTCAGCATCATTGGCACTAATGACGCTGATAAAATTGTAAAACCCGCCACCGCGGTGCAGCAAGCAGCCATATTAAACCGGTTAAACTGGTCGGAAACGATAAAACAATTGCAATCACCCTATAGTGGTCTGTAAGATATAGACATGAAACATAAAGAAATCGAAGAATATCTACTGAGCTTTCCGAATAGTTGGTTGGATTATCCATTTGACGAAACGACGGCGGTTTATAAAGTCGGGCATAAAGACGAGGATGGTGGCAAAATGTTTGCTTTGATTGCCGAGAACACCAATCCACTACGTATAAGTCTCAAGTGCGATCCAAATCTATCATTAAAACTGCGTGAAGAATACGAGACGGTGTTGCCAGGCTATCATTTAAACAAAAAACATTGGAACACGATTATTTGCACAGGTCAGGTATCGGACGATGACTTAAAAAGCCTAATCAATATTAGTTATAACTTGGTCATAGGCCAGGGAGCGGTTAGCTAGTCAGTCGTTAAATTGAAGTCGGCGAATTGTTTTTGTAAAGGCTTTAGATTTGCGTACGAGGTCTTTAGAAAAGATTGCAAATCATTTTTTGAGGTACTGTTATAAACCTGGGTCATAAGATTAAGAACAGTTGACAGTTGATAGGCCATTTCGCGGGCATAAGTATTATCATAAATAACGTTCAGTCTAGCGTCTTCCAGCTTTGCTAGCATCGCCGTGTTTGATTCTTGGTCGAGAACCGTCTTGCTTAATTTATCTATTTTTATACTCTCCTTGGCTAGAATTGGGGTAATATCACGAATGATATTGGTCAGTTGGAGCTTTAGGTTGCTGTTGAGTGCTCGTAGGTCGGAGCTTTTGATTTTGGATGTAGCTGAATCGACAGTATTAGCAGTCGATTTAAGTCTTGCGGCAAGTATTTCTGTTTTAGACAAACTGTTGCCAGTAACGATACTCATAACAATAACGAATATTAATAACGCGATGGCAATGATGCTTAGCAGTAGAATCGGCTGTCCATTAAATAAGCCTTTTTTTTGAGGTGAGGATGGCGCAATCTGGTTAAGATAATCAGTCGGCATTGGGTTAACTGGGGTAGGCGTTGGCATTTGATAGGGTGATTGCGGATTCATATCACTCTCAATTTAACCATAATCATATCCATATATAAAGTCTCGCATAACGCTTAGGTTTGGAGTTTACGCCTATCGAAAGATATAATGATGGCATGCAGGATGCCAAGGAGGAAGTCAGATCGCGCTTGAACATAGAGGACGTTATCGGTGAATACGTCGTCTTAAAGCGTGCCGGCCGTAACTTCAAAGGCCTCAGTCCGTTTAGTGGCGAAAAAACCCCGAGTTTTATAGTCAGTCCCGATAAGCAGATTTGGCACGACTTTTCATCAAACAAAGGTGGCGATGTATTCTCGTTCGTAATGGAAGTCGAAGGCTTGGATTTTCGTCAAGCGCTTGAACTTTTAGCCCGTAAGGCTGGCGTTGATTTGTCGATGTACGAGAGCAAAAACAGCACTGATATGGCTCGACGTAAAAAGCGGTTAATCGAGGCTAATAATCTAGCGGCCGATTACTATCAGCGTAGCTTGATCGAAAACCAGCATGCCCGTGACTACGTGATTAGCAAGCGCGGCTTGGGCAAGACGACTATTCAAGATTTCCGCATAGGCTATGCGCCATCTAGCGGTGATGCTTTGGTTAATTTCTTGAAAAAGAAAGGCTATTCGACTAAGGACCTGGACCAAGCCGGTTTGGTTAACCGTTTTAGTGGAGATTTGTTTAGGGGCCGCATGATGGTGCCATTGATGGATTCAACCGGTTCGGTCATCGGATTTACAGGGCGCATATTAACCGATGATAAAAATTCGCCCAAATATTTAAACACGCCGCAGACACTTTTATATGATAAAAGTCGTCATGTTTTTGGTCTTAGCCAGGCCAAGGAGGCGATTCGACAAGCCGATCGGGCCGTAATAGTCGAAGGTAACTTAGATGTTGTCAGTAGTCATCAGGCTGGTATCAAAAATGTCGTCGCGACAGCCGGTACGGCTTTGACGGAGTATCACTTAAAGGCTCTGATGCGTTTGACCGGTCATATCAGTTTGGCTTTTGATAATGATAAGCCAGGGCTGGCCGCGACCGAGCGGGCTATCGAAATTGCCCAGAATATCGGCGTCGAGTTATATATTGTTTCACTGCCGGTTGGTTCTAAGGATCCAGACGAGTTGATTAAAAAAGACGTTAGTTTATGGTCCGATGCTATAATTGCGGCCGAACCAGCAGTTGATTGGATATTAAAACAATATCAAAATCGAGAAGATTTAAGCACTGCAGTTGGCAAAAAACACTTTACGACCGCCGCTCTGAAAGTTGTACGGATGATTAGCGATTCGGTCGAAAAAGAGCATTACTTGAATAAAATTGCCGAAATATCCGATTCATCAGTTGAAGCCCTAGGTGCCAAGATGTCAGAGCCGGTCGAGACTCATAATCTAAAACCGATAGCGGCCAGAGTTGATACGGCTCAAGATCCAGACTCATACCAGGACAATTTACTGGCTGTGGCCTTGACGCACGGACCGGCGCATGAACTTTTTCGTCAGATTGACAAAACTATTTTTGGCGGCGAAGAACGACAGGCAGTAGTCGATTTTTTGTCGTCGAGCAAGGGCAAAACCGTTCAAGAGGTGCCAAAACAGTTGCAAAAGTATGATATCTATGTAAAAATATTATTATTAAGGGCCGAAGAGCGCTACGGTAATTGGGATGACCAAGCTCGATATTTCGAGGTAGCGGAGTTACTTCGTCAGGTTGCCTCGGATCACAAAAGAAAAGAAAAGGACAAACTAACACAAAAACTACGCGATGCCGAAACGGCAGGAGACGACGTTGAAGCGGCGCGTATCAGAGCTATATTAAACCAGTTAATCAAGGAGATTCAAAGTGGGCAAAGACCAGGAAGATAATAATGTCGAAGTTGAAAATATCGAAGACGTCAGTTTAAATGACGATGTTCTAGACGCGGAACCAGATATTGCGCTGGCCAACATAGAGGGTCCAGAGTTGGATGAACTGCTAGAAGAGGAAGAGGAAGATACTTTTGGCGAAGGGCAGTATTTTGATGATGCTAGTGATGACAGCGTCAGGTTGTATTTACGCGAAATTGGCAAAATCCCGCTACTTTCTAGTGAAGAAGAGCTGGATTTGGCTAAAAGAGTTATTCAGGGCGATAAAAGAGCCAAGGACAAGATGGCGGAGGCCAATATGCGTTTGGTTGTTTCGATTGCCAAGCGTTATAGCGGTCGCGGTCTCGATTTTCTTGACCTCATTCAAGAGGGCAATACGGGGCTGTTGAGGGCTGTAGAAAAATTTGATCCAGAAAAAGGTTTTAAATTCTCTACCTATGCCACCTGGTGGATTCGCCAAGCTATTACTCGCGCCATCGCCGACCAGGCTCGAACGATTCGTATTCCGGTTCACATGGTTGAAACCATTAATAAATTATTGCGTACCCAACGCCGTATGACTCAAGAATTGAATCGTGAGCCATCGATTGAAGAGCTAGCAAAAGAGCTCGAAATGGAGCCGGCAAAAGTAGAATACGTCATGAAGATCAAACAAGATATCACATCGCTCGATGCTGGTGTCGGCCGCGATGGCGAAGACGAAGATTCAGTACTCGGTGATTTTATCGAAGACGGCGACAGTGTGACGCCGGAAGAGTCGGCCACGTCGCAACTATTAAAAGAGCAAGTTCAGTCGGTCTTGTCGAGCCTATCGGATCGCGAACAAAAAATCGTCAAGATGCGTTTCGGCCTCGATAACGGCAAGAGTCATACGCTCGAGGAAGTCGGCCGAG
>JAAXXM010000013.1:0-7630 GCA_013334475.1 Candidatus Saccharimonadota bacterium
CTCTGGATAACTGGCAAGTCAATTGATGTTTGGCAGACAATCTCGAACGCATTTGTGGCACTACTTTTGGCCTTTTCGTTCCAGCCATTAAAGCGATTTTTTGATAAAATCACCAACCGCATATTCTATAAGGATCGATATCACACTGACGAATTCTACTCACGATTAAATGACGCCTTGACTCTTAATACCAATCTACGCGGCATATTGAAACGTGCGTCTAAAGAAATAGCCAGTACCTTAAAGTGCCAGCAAGTATTTTTCTTTGTAAATAAGATGGACGGACAATACGTGTCCGAGGGTACGCTGCATCATAATCATTTATCAAAAGATGACGCGACAAAGATCAGTGAATATTTTGGCAATAACTATCACGCGATTGCGGTTTCGACTATGGACCCAGAGAATCCAATCCGTAATCTATTATTAAATCGAGGAATTGAAATATTAATCCCTTTAGTCCAAGCTGATGAGACCGTCGGTTATCTATGTCTGGGCGAGAATATGTCAACTGGCTATACCGGCCGCGATATTAAGGTTTTGAACATTATCACTGACGAAATCGTAATTGCAGTTCAGAACGCTTTGGCGGTCCAAAAGATATTCGATTTTAACTCTACGCTTCAGAAGAAAGTCCGAGACGCCACAAAGGAATTGAGGATAAAGAACACTCAATTAAAGCAACTCGACAAAGCCAAGGACGAATTCGTTTCGGTAGCGGCACACGAACTCAGAACTCCTATGACAGTGTTTAGAGGTTTTGTTAATTTAATGCTGCGCAAATCACTTGGTCCGATTACGTTAAAGCAAAAAGACGTTCTTGACAAGATGAATGACAATACCAAGAATCTTATCGACATGGTAAATAATATGTTGGATTTGTCAAAACTCGAAGCCAATAAATTAGTAATTACGCTTTCGGATAATTACCTGGACGAAATGATAAGCGAAACTTTTGATAAGATAGCATTCTTATATTCTAGTAAGGGAGTCGAGCTAAAGCGCGAGGGCGATAACGTGTCGATCAATACTGATCCGGAAAAGTTCGAAAGGGTATTATTGAACCTACTTAGTAACGCCTATAAATTTACCCCTGTTGGTGGCAGTGTTTCGGTTATTACTTCGATTGATAACGCGGCCAGTGAGGCTGTAATATGCGTATCCGACACTGGTGTGGGTATCCCTGAGGATGGTATCGCCAAATTATTCAAGAAGTTTTCGCAGGTCGAGAATGCTTTGCAAAAAATGTCGGCCGGCACAGGTCTAGGACTATCGATTTGCAAACAAATGGTCGAAAAGATGAACGGCAAGATTTGGGTAGAGAGTCAAGTCGGGATTGGCAGTAAATTTTATTTCACTATGCCACTTAGCAAAACTGATACTCAAAATTAATATCGTTAGCTACGGACAAATTTGGCAATGATTATTTTAACCTTTTAAGTTAAAATAGTTGTATGATTCAGCTTATGCTTGTCATCGTTCTAGAGGCTTGTTTCTTGTGGGCTGGCTTTTGGCTTTTGTCCAAAAATCGCATACTGGCTGGAATTCTAGCGTTCGTAAGTGCCGGCATAATATCCGGACTATTGGTTCCGGGTGCGATTGATGATTATTATGTTTGGTTCGGCCTGACTTCGGCAATGATACTGACGATTATCATATCGATAGATGTCGCCAAAAACAGTATGTTTGATATTAAGTCAGCGGCTATTCGAACTCTGGCCTATATCTTGTCTCTGTCCAGCTTGTTTGTTATTTATTACTTGGTGGCAACTATAGTCACTAATCTTTTGTTCTCACATAATAATCTAGCCGATCAAAGCACTATTAGTATGTTGATTGCTTTTGGTTTATTGGTCATTTTTGAGCCGATGAAGAGATTCTTTGATCGAATAACAAAAACGGTTTTTTATCATGACGATTATAGTGTCGATGACTTTATCGCTAGACTCAGTCGAAAACTGGCTACAACTACGGACCTTAGGAGCCTTATCGAAAGGATATCGAACGAAATTGCTCAGAGCCTCAAAAGCGAGCAAGTCTTTTTGTTTATCGAGACGCCGGATGGTGGATATATTTTGGCTGGTACTAGCGGACATGAAAAAATGCATCGTCAGGACGCCGATTTTATATCTAGCTTGACGACTAATAATCATCAGGTCATTGCTAGATCATTGCTCAGAAATAGTGACCCTGTGGCCAAATTAATGAAAAGTTATCGATTGCAACTGGTCTTGCCATTAAAGCAAAACAAGATTTCGGGATGTTTGTGTGTCGGCGAGCGGCTCACCTCGAAATATACGATGAGGGACATGCGCATTTTGAGTGCCATTGCTGACGAGCTATTGATTGCCATCCAGAATTCACTGTCGATTCAGGAGATAAAGGGGATTAATGCTACTCTCGAACAGCGAATCTCCAACGCTACTAAGGAACTGAGACATAGTAATCGTCGTCTGACTGAATTAGACGAAGCTAAAGATGAATTCATGAGTATGGCCAGCCATCAACTCAGGACGCCGTTAACTAGTATCAAAGGCTATATTAGTATGATCATGGAAGGCGATGCCGGTCAGGTAACAGCCCAGCAAAAAAAATTCCTCGAAGAGGCATTCAATAGTAGCGAACGCATGGTCCGTCTGATTGGCGATTTTTTGAACGTGTCTAGGTTGCAGACTGGCAAATTCGTAATTGAAAAACGACCAGTCGATTTATCGGTAATTGTTGCCCAGGAAATCGAGAGCTTGAAACCTAATGCCGAAGCTCGTCATATGAAATTAGTTTATGATAAACCGGATAATTTTCCGATTTTGAATGTCGATGAAGACAAGATGCGACAAGTCATCATGAATTTTTCGGATAACGCAATCTATTACTCGCACGATGATTCGGCGATTTTTATCGATTTGAAAGTCGATGGGGATGAAGTGGTCTTTACAGTCAAGGATAACGGTATCGGTGTTCCTAACTCTGAAAAAGAGCATCTTTTCTCGAAGTTTTTCAGGGCGACGAACGCTCGCAAGCATCGTCCGGACGGCACTGGCGTCGGTTTATTTTTGGCACGTAAAGTTGTCAATGCCCATGGTGGTCAAATAATCTTTAAATCCCAAGAAGGTAAGGGCAGTACTTTTGGCTTTAGGTTACCAATCGATAATTAAAGCGATTGCCCGTTTAATAACCGGATAATTTCGTAAATGATAAATGCTAGTGCAATGATTACACCGACAGTTTTCAGAATAGGCAGTAGCATCGATTTTCTGTCAAACCACCATTGACCAACGGCCGATCGATTAGCGGCTGAAATGCGAGTTATCTTTGGCCTGGTCATAGCTGCGTCGATACCCGAATATTTTTTGTTGCGTTTTTTATTGCTCATATTAATTTAATTATAACAAAAACCACCCCCGATTCGCTATGACACGAAATCACGAGGGTGGTTAGTTTTGTCTGAATCGCTTCAGATTTTTGGAGCGGTCAGACTCGGATTATTGGCGACCCATTAGGGCACGGCGGCTAGCTATGTAGTAACCAGCAGTCGTAACGACTGTGCCGGCACCTATGGTTGCCAAGAGGTTTTCGCTAGCACCAGTATGAGGTAGGTCACAGGTTTTGCCAACCGTGACATCAGCGATATCGCTGATCGATCCGCCATCGGTAGTAACTTTGGCAGTATTTACCAATTTGTTAGAACCACAAGCTAGGTTAGCCGAACTGGCAACTTTGGCACTGAATATGACCCAAGCGTTTGCGCCGGGAGCATAATAACCAACGTTGATACCGGTACCGTTTGTCAAATTATCGCTAGCCTTGGTGCCGTTTGGCGCTAAGGCATTACCGAAAATTGTCGAACCGTCAACGTAAGTCAGGCCAGCTGGCAAACTGTCACGGAAAGTGACATCGTTATGCTGGGTCGTACCGACGTTCTTGTATTGAATCAAGAAGTCAACGACTTCGCCAGGTTGAGCTTCGTAGTTTTCAACCCATTTGTTGGCGCTATGCTTACTTACCATTTTGCTCATTGTGAATTTCGAATCACCACCAAATTGAGGCTTGACGCTAAATGATACATAACCGGCGTATTGCAAACAACCAGGAATGTTACCATCAAGTTTGTCATAGCCGAGCTTGACGCCACTTGCGGTGAATATGCTTTCGGATAGGGCAGCGCCGTTAGATCCGAACACATTGTTTTCGTATTCCAAGCTTCCACTGACGTACGCAAGATTGAAATCTTGTGAGCTGTTAAAAGTGGCGCTGTCATAAACTTCGGTCGGACTGGCGTTACTTGAATCGATGAAACCATCAACTCGGATAGACTTTCCAGTATTTGTCGGTAGATTAAACGTTGCAGTAACGTCATGGGCTACCAAGTTTAGATTAGAAGCGGCGTTATTGTGGACATACATACGAACCGTGTATGTTTTGCCGGATTCAACTGTCATATTATCAGTCCAAAGATTGTTAGTGCCGCTTTCGCGAATACCAACGAAATTACGCTCGTCACCGATATTTGGGTTGTCGGTAATCGAGTTGAAGGTAATATGATCAGCCGGATGATCCATCGTAAAAGTTGGACGATCTGGGCCCCAGGCAAACAATGTAGCGGGAACGATAACGGCTAGGCCTATCATCGAAATAATCGCTGCTGTTCGCTTTGGAGCGCGTTTGATGAGATTAAATAGTTTACTCATAAAAATTCTCCTTTTTTCGCTATTTAGCGAATAATCTTCCTCGCAGGGAAAAATAAAATTATTAAAAAATACAAAATATGCTAGCGAATTGTTAAATCAGCGACAAATCGAATCATTATAATCAGTACATGCCGGGTCCAAAGGACCAAGTATATACTCAACCGCGAAACCGTTAGACGGTCTCAAGCGGGAATTGCTGTCTGTAATATTAACTGCGTGATAATTGGGCGTAATCACGTGATTACGCCCAATATCACAAGCTTAGTTACCTATACCAGGTGCCAGAGCTTCACCGGAAACTGGTTCGCTCGGCGTTCCAGTAGCTGTCGATGCCTCGGTCTTTGGCGCTGGGATGGTATCGGCAACGGCTCCATTTTGCACCACGGTGGTGGTGACTGGAGCGGCTGAGTTGACACGCTGCGTATTTCTAGGGTGTATGACCTCACCGATTGATTGGTGCTCGCCAGGACCGGGGTCCTGATTGCGACCACCACCCGTGATGGCGTTACCCCTAGCGGCTGGATCTTGTCCGCTTATCTTGTGGTCAGGACACTCTTGGCCTTCGCATTCAGGCTCATCATGATGATCACGATGTTCTTCATGCTTGAATCTGTCTTCTTTCGAAAACAAATTCCCGCACTGAGCGAGGATCCAAATGGTATTGCCATTTTTCAACTCAACTCGAAGAGCCCTTTGATCACCTTGAACGCCTGGTGTGAAATAGCCAAAGACTTGGCTATTTTTCAGCTCGGTGTTGTATCCCGACCATGTCACCTTATCCGGTGTAACCTTGGCGACGCTAGCCTTGATATCACAAACAAGTTGTCTTGTCTGGTCATTGGCCGCCTCACCATTTTTTGACAAGGCCGCCTCATCGAAGGCTATGCCAAATCCCTTACCGGTTTCCACCAAAATCTCACGATATGCTCGTACACCGTAATCTTGGGGTGATGGCTTTTTCTTACCTTCGATCCCACGACCGTTAAGCCAAGTGTCAAACGCTTTTTGAGCGTCCGAGTCAGTCTTGGCATCACGGATTTCGGTAAAACCGCCTTTGAACAACTCATAATTTGGGTTATTCTTGGTCGGTTCGGCTTGCATCGTCCAGGGGGCGATATCGCAAGTTATGACCGGAGCGACGACCGGATTGTTGACCGTTATGGTTCTACTTTTGGTCATCCAATAAGCAAAACCAGCCAACAGGGCGATAATCAGTAGCGTTAGCCACTTGTGTTGCCACATCCAAGTAAAGATGCTCCGGATTATTCTAAATAAGAATATAAACGGAGTAACGACCAGGATGAACGCAAACTTTATCACCGAACTTAGCACACGGCCAAGCCGAGTGATAATGGTCGGCGCCTTGACTTTCATGGCAAGAAGGTAGGCCCTTTGCAGGTCTGCGATCTTGACATTATATCTACGGCCAACTCTTTCGGCTACCCTTCGGAATGACTTCTCCGAATTTACAGGTGACAATTCCTTGCGGATATTGTCAGCCTCGATTCGAGAGGTGATTCCCAGATGGAATAGCAGGACATCATAGCGCAGGCTATAAAGTCTTTCGTCTTTGCGAACGGTGTATCGCGAAATATATTCGCGGAGTTTCCCGATAAGCTGATGGAGCTTATCGAGAAGCCAAATGATAAGCTTCATAAGCTTTTTTGGCCTTAACCAGCCTGAATAAATTCAGACTGATTTTGGCATGTTAATTACAGTACGACATGTACTGTATAATGATCCGACTTGTCAAACTACCTCCGTTGAGATAGGTCCTCACACCTGTTTCAACTGATGAATATAATATTAGCATAAAAAGTAAGAAAAGTCAATGTCTATTATAATATTCTGTTAAAAAGCACAAGCGAATATAAAAACCGCCCAAAGGCTAGGACGGTTTATAAATCAGCTTATTACGTTAGATTAAATCGATGCACACCTGGCGGCATGGTTAGGTCAGGTGCGCAGGTCAATGATAGACATGCGCACCGACCAGTATGGGTACTTACTTTTTGCGATTAGCTTTTGACAGCCTTTCGCACACATCTGCAATCCCACTCGCTGATGTGTTTTTACCCTTAAGGTGTTCAATAACCTCAGGGTGGTTCAGGACTTGATTTATCTCAAAGTGAGATAGATTGGCCCGACGTTTCAATTCGCGCACTACTGAGTTGCGACGAGGTTTGAAACCATTTTTTATATTTACCATAATTCTGACAGTCGCTTAGCGTCCATTTGAAGGGGACGCGAAACTGCTGTTATGAATCGATACACTAGATGTGCATCGTAATAAACTGATTTTAAAGGACAAAATTATTCGTCACAACTAAGAATTGTAACACAAAACCTATAATATGTCAATGCTTATGCTAAACAGACTATTTTGGCTTAGCGACGTCAGATTGAGATTGATAATCGCCGGCGCTACGGTCAGTGTTTTGTCCGGATCCTGTATCCGATCTACCGCGTGTAGAAGGATCGTCGTTATTTTTTCTAGATGTTCTTTCGTGTTGGTGACGATTGTGCGAATGATTACTATTTGTAGTTTTTTTGATGATAGTATTTTCAACAATAATTACGGTTTTGTGTATAACAACGTTATTGACTACTTCGTATGTGACCAAATTACCACAATCGAGCAGGACGTATAAGAATTTGCCGCCACCAAAATCTATCACTATTGATTCGCGGTTTTTTGGCATTTCACCAAATTCGATTTCATTATGTTCGTTGACATAACTACTCTTGCCATCAACCGGAGCCAGGCCATAACTGATTCGCGTTTTTGCGAACTGCTCGCGAACATAGGCTATATCTTTGACGGCTAAATCAGTTGCGCAGCCATCTATTGTTACTAAGGTCGTAGGATCGATATTGATGTTGTTATTCTCGCTGAATTTTGCCGTGACTTCGGTCAAGTATTCAAGCGTAGAGTTATCTTG
>JAAXXM010000013.1:7730-14988 GCA_013334475.1 Candidatus Saccharimonadota bacterium
CTCATCTGCGCGGTCTTATCGTCTAACGGTTAGGACACCAGGTTTTCATCCTGGCAATCCGGGTTCGATTCCCGGTAAGATCACCAAAATAAAATACCCATCGGCTGATGGGTATTTTATTTTGGTGACGCTACTCGGAGTCGAACCCAGATTTACGGTATTTATATCATAAAAGCGCTGGACCGGAAGGATCACTAAATGAACTATTGAGTAATTTCCCAGTTGAAATTATCACTTTAGTATGCTAAAGTAAAGACTATGAACTGGAACGAACCACAAATGGAACGCTTGATTCAGGCGATTTTATCTCTCGAAACCACTAATGAGGCCGAGCGTTTCTTGCGTGACTTGATGACCGAAAGGGAAATAGAGGAATTTGCCAAGCGCTTACGCGCCGCCGAAATGCTGGCTGACAAAGAATCTTACGTCACGATAGAAAAAGAAACCGGACTTAGCTCGGCGACGATTGCTCGGGTCGCGAAATGGCTCGGTGGTAATCTGAACGGTTATAAGTCCGTAATCCAAAAAATGCATCATCATTCTACCAATCAGTCGCGTAGAGTGTAGTTTTGATGATAAACCCATAAAGATTGCCCCCTCCGCGACTGGAGGGGGATTTTTTGTCTGCCTATTTAAAAAGACAAAAGTACATTAAATCATCAAGGGAGAACAGTCATGAAAAGGCTAGTTGAGTATTTTACGTGCGGCATCGATTCGCGCACTCTCGGCACTGTCGGCGCCGAAGTCGAAACGCAGTTCGTTGACTCAAGCGGCGTAGCGATCTCAACCGAAGTATCGCAACGTATCTTGGCGGATTTAGTTCGGAGGGGATGGTCGATTGAGGCCAGCAGATCAAACTTGATTACCGCAATCGTCGATCATCAGGGTAATAAGATGTTATACGAGCTGGGTCGTCACAACATAGAAGTTGCGACCGTAGCCACTCTGCCGCAAAAAATAGCATCCATCACTAGGGACTGTTTGGGCCAATTGCACGATTCGGCTAATCGTTTCGGTGCTTATGGCCATTTCGCGCCGATTTTTAACACCGACGAAGATTTGTTGGTCGTTCCTGACGAAAGAGACGCTAATTGGCTAAAGTTAGACGGCCGTGAGACACTGGCGCCATTGGCGCGTACTTCATCGGTTCAGTTCACACTCTCGATTGCGCCACCAGATGCGATTAATGTAATCAACAGATTGGGCAAGCAAATCGATTGCTTTTTGTCGGACTATCCACAAGAAGCAATCTGGCGTACGTATATCGCCAGGTCGCATGCCAACTATCTGGCCGAACGATATGGCGGTCCGTGTCAGTTTGAATCGATCGTTGATTATTGTAATCAGCTAGCTCGGCATGATGTAGTTAGTGGTGAAAAATTGATCCCACTGGCGGCTGTCGATAACCTGGACGTTTCTCTCTTCTTGCGTAGCATCTGGTGGTATTTCCGTTTCAAGCGCTATGGCAGCAGCTTGTGCGTAGAGGTCCGTCCGATGCCAAGACTGTCCGACGAAAAAATTTCCGACCAACTAAAAATGGTCGTTGATATCATTGGATAGTTATCAGCCTCGTCTAGTAAATATTAGACGAGGCTTTTCATTTTATTCTGATTGCGAAATATGGATGAATTTTTGTGTTAAAATAAAGTTAATATGAAAATTCAGTTTAAACGCACCAAGATATTGGCGACATTGGGTCCATGTACTAATTCGCCGGAAATGATAGAAAAGCTAGCTCGGGCTGGCGTTAACGGTTTTAGATTAAATTTTAGTCACGGCAGTTATGACGAACGTGACCAGCAAATCGCTTGGATACGCCAAGCCACCAAAGCCACGACCAAGCCGGTCGCGATTTTGCAGGATTTGCAGGGTCCAAAGATCCGTCTAGGCATGTTAAAAGAGAATTTTGACGTCAAGGCGGGCGATGAAATAATTTTGGATTATGCTGCCGAGCATAACGGTAACGTCTTGCCAGTTCAGTATAATTTAGCAGATAAAGTCAAGGTCGGTGAGACGATTTATATCTTTGATGGCAAAGTCCGCACGACCGTCCTTGAAAAAACCAGTTCGACAGCTATCAAATTAAAAGTCGAAAACGACGGTGTGCTAATGAGCAAGAAGGGTATTAATCTTCCTGATACTGATTTCGGTGGTGATATCTTGACTAAAAAAGACTTGGCCGATATCGATTTTGGCGCGACACGCGATTTTGATTACGTTGCGCTTAGCTTTGTTCAAAGTGCGCATGATATTGAAAATCTTCGAGAAATACTAACGTCCAAGGGTTCGACTGCCAAGATTATTGCCAAGATCGAAACCAAAGCGGCAATCGTTGACGAAACGTTAGAAGAAATCGTCAAAGTCAGTGATGGCGTGATGGTAGCTCGCGGCGACCTAGCCGTTGAAGCTGGGGCGGAAGTCGTCCCAATCGTCCAGCGTCGTATTTTGGCATTATGCCGCAAATACGGCAAATTAAGCATTGTTGCAACTCAGATGATGGCGAGCATGGTCAATTCACCTGAACCAACCAGGGCTGAGGTCAGCGACGTTTCGAATGCGGTTGTCCAAGGTGCCGATACGGTGATGCTATCTGATGAGACAGCCAATGGTCAGTATCCGCTCGAAACCGTAGCTGCAATGAAAAAAGTTATCTTGTACACCCAAGACCGCGAACCGGTACAGCCATTAAGCGAAATCGTCCGTTACAAGACTCAAAACGACGCGATTGGTCTAGCGGCAATCAAAATTGCTAACCAACTCGATGCCGCAGCGATTATCGCCGAGACAAAGTCTGGTGCGACGGCAGCGACGATCGCGACTCATCGACCAAATCTGCCGATTATCAGCGTATCGAATGAAATTCGAACCGCGCAACAGCTATCACTAAGTTATGCTAATCGAAGTTATTGCCGACCATTGAGTGAAGACGCCGGCTATGCGATCGCCCAAGAGCTCAAAGACGATGGCTTGTTCGGTTCTGACCCAGTAACGGTCGTAATCGTAGGCGGTCGTCAAACGGGCGTGACCGGTGCGACTGACACGATTGAAGTTCGAACTATCTAATTTTTATAGACTAGATAGTACTTTTGCGCTACACTAAAATAAACATAAGTGTTATATAATTAAACTCGATGGCTAGGGATAAAAAAATCATTATCGGCAATTGGAAAATGAACTTGAATGTTCATGAGTCGAGTTTGTATTTGCATAAATTATCGAATTTAGTCAAGGCGCACCGCGATATAGAGGTAGTTTTGGCGCCATCGATGTTGGCTTTGCAATCGCTTAGTCTGCAGGTCAATTTACGACAGTTCAAATTAGCGGCTCAAAATTTTTATTGGCGCGATCACGGTCACTTTACAGGTGAGGTTTCTGCCTCGCAATTACGTGGCGTGATCCAATATGCGATAGTCGGTCACTCAGAAAGACGTCATGTTTTTTACGAGACCGATAAAGATATTCGCAACAAAGTAGCGGCAGCAATCCGTAATGATATTAGACCGATACTATGCATTGGTGAGACGGCGTGGGAAAGGTCGGCTGGCGAAACAGTCGATGTATTGCGCGACCAATTAATCGGCGGTCTATCGAATATCACCAGTGACGAACTTAAACATGTTATTATCGCCTACGAGCCAGTCTGGGCAATCGGCATGGGCCAAAATGCCATGCCAAGCGATGTTGATAAGGCTCAAAAAGCGATTCGCAGGCAAATCGAACACTTGTATGGTACCAAGGCGTCCGAATCCCTTAGCATTTTATATGGCGGTAGCGTAACGGCTGATAGCGCTGGTGGATATTTGGCAATCGAAGGTATCGACGGATTACTCATGGGTGCGGCTAGCCTTGATGCCTATGCTTTCAGTGGTATAGTTGAAAAAGCACATAAAGGGTCGGATGTGGCCATAAAATGAAAAAGGATGGGAGACGATAAATAGATGATGGATATTGATTTTGACGAATTAGATAAAGCCGTCAGTTCGGCTATAAATGGGCAGCCAGTCAAGCCGGCTGATAATAATGTGTCGTCTCAGGCATCATCATTGGCTTCGAAACCGTCGATTACACCACGACCAAGCGTAAAATTCATGGATGTTGTTCCTCCTTCCTCTAGTATGAAAGTGAACGTAGCACCTCCGGCCAGTATCGCCAGAGAAGCCGCGACAGTCGAGCCGATCCAGTCCGTGGACACAGAGATGCAAAAAGTCGAGGAGCCAGCACAGAGCTTTGCTCCGGCGGCTGCCGTTCCGGAAGATAGCCTTAGCTCTAATTCCTTGCAACCTCAGCCAATGAGCGTCGATTCATCCGAGCCAGAGGACGCCGATATAGACAGAATTACCAATGAAATAAACGCTTCGATTAATGAATCGGGTAGTTTGCCGGAGACCCCGTTTTTGGCTGGTGCAAAAGTTGAAAAAAGACCACTTGGAGCTTTTTCTGATCAGACTCAGACTAATATCGAATCAAATTCGTTAGCTCTAGCTAGTGAAACTGAGACGACTTCTTATGCTAGTGAGCCAATTTTAGATAGTGGTGTAACAGAGGCCGAAGAAGTCGGAATGTCTAATAATAATGAATCTTTGACCATGCCTTCAATCGATCAGATTGAAAGCGCGCCTATTGAGCCAGTAGTAACACAAAGCGTTAGCCCAGCTCCGATATCAAACGAGCAGATGTCTGCTACGACGACCGAGCCAGCGCCAGCAGTTGAGGCACAATCACAGCCAGCCGGTCCAGTTTCGATTACTCAGCAATATCAGGAAAAACCAGCTGCTGATATGCAGGAGCCAGGTTCAATTTATGATACTGAATCCTATCACAAGGCAGTACTCAAGCCGGTAGCAAAAAAATCAGGCTGGAAGATTGTTCTATGGATTATTTTACTACTTCTAATAGGTGCAGGCACCGGCGCGGCGGTTTACTTCTTTGTCTTGCCTAACTTATAATTTAAACTAATGAATTTATTCAATGGCCTAAACTCGGCACAAAGCGAGGCGTTAAAAATAGTCTCTGGTCCAATTTTGATATTGGCTGGTGCTGGTAGTGGCAAAACTAAAACCCTGACTCATCGAATCGCGCATCTGATATCGAACGAATCTATCTGGCCAACCAATATATTGGCGGTAACTTTTACTAATAAGGCAGCACGCGAAATGCGTGAACGATTGGGAGTCCTACTAGGACAGAATGGCATTAATCGCAATTTTATGCCTTGGATGGGCACTTTTCATGGTATATGCGTCAAGTTGCTTCGAATTGACGGTCAAACAATCGGTATCAAGAAAAACTTCGTTATTTACGATGAAGACGATAAAAAAGCGCTAATAAAAAGAGCGATGAAGCAACTATCAATTTCGGAAAGTGATATCAAAGCCAAATCTGTAACCAGTATAATTTCAAATGCCAAGAATCGTATGGTCAATGCGGAGGAATTTGCGCTCGAGGTCAGCTTTCCGTATCAAAAAAACGTCGCAAAGATTTATCAAAAATATGAGGAGATGCGTAGCCAAGCCGGGGCACTTGATTTTGATGACATTTTGCTCGAAACAGTTAGATTGCTCAAAGAAAATAAGTCGATTCGTGAAAAATGGCAAGATCAATTCAAGCATATCTTGGTTGATGAGTACCAGGATACTAATGCCGCGCAATATAACATCGTTCGTTTGTTAGTTAACAAACAGCGTAATATCTGTGTCGTTGGTGATGACTGGCAATCGATTTATTCGTGGAGAGGCGCGGATTACACCAATATTTTGAATTTTGAGCGGGATTTTCCTGGCGCTAGAATAATCAAATTAGAACAAAACTATCGTAGTACCGCTAATATCCTAGATGCCGCCGGAAAGGTCATTTCTAAAAACATCGAGCGGACTGATAAAAAACTTTGGACTAAGTCCGGGCCAGGAGCACCAGTTCAGGTCCATGCTCTTTATGATGAAGCCGAAGAGGCGAGATTGGTGGCCGACAGGATAGTCTCTCATGTCTCGATTAAGGCGCGTAAGTACGGTGATTTTGCAGTGTTATATCGAACTAATGCGCAAAGTTATGCTTTCGAACGAGCTTTTTTACAGTTACGCTTGCCATATCAAATTGTCGGTGGTGTTAGGTTCTATGATCGTAAAGAAATCAAAGATATCATTGCCTACCTCAGATTGATTTATCAGCCAAGCGATGTAATGAGCTTTAGTCGGATCGTAAATCTGCCACCTCGCGGTATCGGTGCGGTCAGTTTGGAAAAATTTCTGGACTGGCAAGCTAGTTCGGGACTTGATATTTTGGCTTGCTTAGTAGATATCGAGACCTCGACCGGTATTGCACCAAAGGCCAAGAAATCATTAAAAGATTTAGGCGATAAAATGCAAAAGCTGACCAGATTGCTCGATTTGGGTCCGTCGGAGATGATAGAAAAAGTCTTGGATGTGACCGGTTATAAAAATTTTATATCAGACGGTACTCCGCAGTCTGAGGATAGGCTTGAGAATATCAGCGTTTTGGTCTCGGATGCTCGTAACTTTGCTAAATTAGAAGACTTCTTGGAAGAAGCTGCACTGATGTCAAGTGCCGATACCGATAGTAGCGATCAAAAAGTGACTTTGATGACTTTGCACGCCGCCAAGGGTTTGGAATTTCCGGTTGTCTTTATTGTCGGCCTAGAAGAGGGAATTTTGCCGCATGCTCGGGTTTATGAAGCCGGTCCAAGTGAACTCGAAGAGGAAAGACGATTGATGTACGTTGGAATGACTAGGGCGCGCGAAGAATTACATTTAACCTACGCGATGAGTCGTATGCAGTTCGGCGAGCGTGGCTATAACCAAGTATCAAGATTCATAAACGATATGGGTGAGCAGGTCGCGATTGTCGAGCCAGAGACTCAGATATTAAATGAGTCCGATTTCTACAGCGACGAGCCTTTTTGCATTGGCGAGAGAGTCAAATCAGCATCTTTTGGCATTGGCACGATAGCCGATATCGACGGATTGGCACTAACTATCGATTTCGATAACGGCTTTACGAAAAAACTCAATGCTGAATATGCCAGATTAGAAAAAATTTAGACTCAAAACACTTTGCGCTTTGGCTAAAATCTTTGTTATACTAGTAGTAATCATTTATGGGGTACTTTCTGCGAGGATCAAAACAATAAATGAATAGCGTCATCAAGAGTTCCGCAAGATTGTTCGGAGCGTTCGTCGTCGGCGTTATTGCTTTGGTATTGGTTTTGATTTTAGTCTCGGCTAGATCTACTCATGCCGTTAGC
>JAAXXM010000013.1:15088-16401 GCA_013334475.1 Candidatus Saccharimonadota bacterium
ATGACGGTTAGATTGTGGCGCGAAGGAAAACAAACGATTACGGTCGAAGAGTCGATTCCGTTCGAAACCGATCAAATCGAAGACGCTGACCAAAATCTAGGTTATTTATTAGTCAACACGCCAGGTCAGAACGGTTCAAAAAGCGTAACTTATGAGGTCGTTATTCAGGACGGTCGAGAAGTTTGCCGTCAAGCAATCGCCAGTCTTGTTCTCGCTCAGCCGATCAAGCAGTTGCAAACGATTGGCGTCAAGGGTAAATATAATACGCCTACCGAAAACGAGAATATAACTTGGGATTTTTTGATTCAGCAAGGTTTCAGCAGACTGCAGACCGCTGGTATTATGGGCAATTTGATGCAAGAACATCGCTTTAATACCAGCGATAGTGCCGGTGGCTACGGTATTGTCCAATGGACTGGTTCGCGTCGCACGGCGCTCATGGCCTTGCCGTATCCAGACAATATTTATACCCAACTTAATTTTTTGATGAGTGAGCTTAACGGTGGCTATGCCGGCGTGCGTGATGCTATCAAGGCCTCAACTACCTTAGAAGACGCGACGATCATATTTCAAAATCGTTTTGAAAGATGTGGTATTTGTCGGCAGGATCTACGTCTTCAATACGCAAGTGATATCCTGGCGAGTCATTAGGTTATGACACTACGGAACAAAAAATCACTTGGTCAGCACTGGTTAAAGGACCGTCAGGTTCTAGCTCATATTGCTGATTGCGCCGAAATAGAATCGCACGATACTATCCTCGAGATCGGTCCAGGCCTCGGCACGCTAACCAGTGAATTATTGCGCCGCGCCAATAATGTAGTGGCGGTCGAATATGACGAGGATTTGGCTCGCAAGTTACCCGGACAGTTTCCTGGTAAAAATCTTGAGGTGGTTAGAGCCGATATCTTGGATTTTGATCTTGGCAAAATGCCTCCTAATTATAAAGTAGTAGCTAACGTTCCGTACTATATTACGAGCAAAATTATCAAATTGTTAATGACATCGTCAAATAAGCCATCGATTGTCGTATTACTAATTCAAAAAGAAGTTGCCGAGAGAGTAGCTGCCAAGCCCGGTGACATGAGCCTATTAGCGATAAGTGCCCAGATATTCGCTGATGTATCGCTGGGCGATATCGTACCGGCCGACCTGTTCACGCCTCCACCAAAAGTCGATAGCCAGGTTGTCGTATTAAAGACTCGACCGAAATCACTACTTGGCGACGTCAAAGAAGAGGACTTCTTTAGAATCGTCAAAGCAGGTTTTTCGGCGCCTCGTAAAAAATTACGTAGTAGCCTAGCGGGTGGATT
>JAAXXM010000042.1 GCA_013334475.1 Candidatus Saccharimonadota bacterium
GATGTTGTTGTCGTCAACTTATCGGGTCGTGGCGACAAAGACGTTGAAAATGTCTATGAAAATTACATAAACAAGCAATAATAGGCAGAACTTCGCGGCGGGTACCCTGCCCGCCACGAAAATATGCTAGAATGGTCTTGATCTTTATAAAAACAAAACATGAGAACAAACTATAGTAAAAGACTTACTCGACAAGGACTTGGCGGATCGCCAATTTTAATTTTTTCATTAACCATCTTATTTTGGACGCTATTCGATGCGACGATTTCCTATATCACACCGGTGATAATCAAGCAGAATGGCTTTTCTACAGCTATGGTCGGAGTGATTATTGGTTCATCTTCGGTAGTGGGTGCAATATTTGACTTTTTGATATCGAAATTCTTAAAAAGAACAGATTTTCGACGCATCTTTTTAGTCATGTTTAGTATCTGTTTTGTTTATCCGTTATTACTTTGGCAGGCCAAAACGCTATGGTTCTTCATTATTGTTATGGGTATTTGGGGTATATATTTTGATCTGTATGGTTTTGGAAAATTTAATTTCATATCTAGATACATTAGACGCGAAGAACACGCCTCGGCTTTTGGCGTAGCTCAGGTTTTTCGAGCGCTTGGCGGGTCATTGGCCCCCCTGGTTGCTGGCATTTTCGTGGTCAGCGTCGTTGAATGGCAAATGTTTGATTTAGCCTGGATATATCTTTCGATTGGTTTTGTGTTCTTTATCATGATGTATTTTTCTATCAAAAAAGTATCGCTTCCTAAGAATGAGGATGTCGAGTTATCACAACGAAAAAATTTATTTTTTGAACTGCATTTATGGAAAAGATTGATATCTAAACTAAACTCGGTGTTAATTCTGACGTTTTATTTGTTTTTTATTGACGCGTTTTTTTGGACCTTGGCGCCACTGTATGCTGGATCGGTTAACTTCAAAGATTTTGGCGGGTTATTGCTTGCCGCATACACGCTACCCCAGCTCATTACTGGCTGGTTCATTGGTGGTCTGACCGTTAAATTTGGGAAAAAGCGTACAGCTTATGCCTGTTTATCAATCGGTTCTTTGATATTATCATTATTCTTCATCGTCAGAGACCCGATTTTGGCGATCTTAACAGTTTTTGTAGCCTCTATATTTATCAGCCTAGCCTTGCCGACGATAAATTCATCTTATGCTGATTACATATCGGATGCACCCCAGGTTGAAAGTGAAATTGAGGGTCTTGAAGATTTTTTCATGAATTTTGGTCACATTTTTGGACCGCTACTAGCCGGTATTTTAGCTGAAGTATTCAATATTCCAATCGCCTTTGGAATCATGGGCGTAATTGGTTTCGTGATAGGCGTTTTGTTGTTAATATTCGGACCGCGAAGGATTATTTTGCGGTCAAGAAGTACCGGTGTTTAATGCCTAGACCTGTATCAAGGGCTATGGTACAATAAACAAGTCAAAAACATCTGGAGGAGTACCCAAGCGGCTGAAGGGGATGGTTTGCTAAATCATTAGTCTGGGGAAACCTGGAGCGGGAGTTCGAATCTCCCCTCCTCCGCCAAAATAAAAATTGAGGTCATTTGACCTCAATTTTTATTTTAACTGAGGGTAGATGAGAACTCCCGCGTTTTGTGCCTTGGCGCAAAACCAGTGCGGAGTTCGGTAAAGTGAGTGCAACAAAAATGTGTTTACATATTTTTGTGAACAAATGGAGAAGCAAAGCGATATCTCCCCTCCTTCAAAATAGCTAACGACCGCATGGTCTTTAGCTATTTTGCGCTGACTGTATCTTTTTTCTTAATCTTGCGGCCAAATAAAACGAACCGGTTATCAGCCCAATCTTAATATCTGAGTTTAGCAAAATTTCTAGGGCCTTTTCAGGTGATCGTTCAATAATGATTGTTCTAAATCTAGCCTTCTTGGCATAAATAGACAAAGTTTCGGGATTTATGGACGTCCTGACTTCATCCTGACCCTTTTCGAATGAAGTTAATATGATAGTGTCACTTATTTGATGCAGCAACCGCATTTTGTGAAGTAAATTACGTTTTTCGCTTATGCCGCAGGCAAAGAGAACCATAATATTATTATCATAACTTTGGTGGACGGCATCGACGAGCGATGCGGTCTTTTGCCGATTATGAGAACCGTCAAGAATGACTATCTTGGATCCAAGCCTGATTTCTTCCATCCGTGCCGGTATATTGATATGGGCGGCACTGTTGACTTGTTGATAATCAAGTCGGGTTAAGTTATCTTTTTTTAATATAAAATTTACGATATTGGCTGCCAGGCACAAATTCCTTTTTTTAAAACTCGGCAAAATAATATTGCCGTCAAAGCCAAAACAGTCAGAGACGATATGTAAATTGGCGCCAGCTTTTTGACATTGACGCTGAATTTCACCAGTTATTGCTTGACTCTGGTTATAGGTGAACACGGGATTATTAGACTGGATGATGCCGGCTTTTTGTCGAGCAATCTTTTTAACGGTATTGCCAAGCAATTTGACATGATCAATACCGATGTCGGTGATGACGCATATCTTGTCAGGGTTGTTAATTACGTTGGTAGCATCAAGTAACCCACCCAAGCCGACTTCAATAACGGCATAGTCAACTTTCTTTTTATCAAATATCCAAAACGCAAAAGCGATCATCAGTTCAAAATACGACGGTTTGGTGTCGGATATTCTAACTAAATCCAAGAAGTCCTCTAATAGTTGGCATATTTCGGTGTCGCCAAGCGGCAGAAGATTTATTTGAATACGCTCACTGATTTTGTCGATATGCGGCGAAATTGTTAAACCGGTCGAATAGTTGGCCGTCGATAGCAATGCGGCCACATAGTAGGCCGTAGAGGTTTTTCCGGATGTACCTGCAACATGAATGACTCTTAGTCTATCTTGAGGGTTATCAAGAAATTCCATTAAACGACGCATTTCGAGCAGGTCGTATGGTTGATCGCTCGGTCGATGACGGACGTAGCGATCGAGCAATAATTCCGCCTGCTTTATATCTGTAATTTTTGACATTCACGGATATTATACATCAAGATGGGGCATATCGTTTTTGAATTATGCTCGTGCTATACTAAGTCCATGCAACCGGAATCGCAAAACTATTGGCACAAGGGAGATGAAAAACGCGATGATTCGCCCACGATTAATAGTACCTATGCTCCGCAGCCAGATGATGAGATGATTCAAAATACTCCTATAGAGAGAAAACCACACCATCATGAAGCCAGTGATGATGAGCCGCTACATTGGAGCGCTCACGAATACGTCGTACAAGAAAAGGCTCCGCTTTGGTTTATTTTGCTGGCTATCGTAGCCCTGGCGTTGATTGCTTTGGATATTATTTATTTAAAATCCTATACTTTTTCAGCACTAGTGGTCGTCATGTTCATTGCCTTGATCGTGTATTCACGTCGGCCACCTAGGCTTATTGAATATACTCTGAGTGGTACGCAGGGTTTATATATCGGTAATCAATTGCGCCACTACAGCGAGTTTAGGGCGTTCGGTTTAATACAAGAAAAAGACAAATACTCAATAGTTCTAATACCGATCAAACGATTTTCGCCGGCGGTTTCGGTCTATTTTCCAAGCGAGGTTGGCGAAAAACTAGTTGACATCTTCGGGGCTAGATTACCGATGCAGAACCTTAAACTCGATTTTTTTGACGTAATTATTCGTAAACTGGGTATCTGACCACTACCACACTAGAGTAGTTTATGTTACAATATCCGGTATTCACCGCGTAGTGACGCGTATGAAAGCACCTTCTAGTTACACAAATGATTGGGGCTATATCTTATTTAGGGTATGGCCCTACATTTTGGACTCGTAGCTCAGATGGATAGAGCGTTAGCTTGCGGAGCTAAAGGTCGCAGGTTCGACTCCTGCCGAGTTCACCAA
>JAAXXM010000043.1 GCA_013334475.1 Candidatus Saccharimonadota bacterium
AAAGAAGCCCGAAAAGAGGCTGGCGATACCGCTCCTCAAGCTGAAGGCGTTGAAGCAACTGCCAAAAAAGGCCCAAAACCAATAGTTCGCCCTCTAATCGAACGCCGTGGCAAACGCTACCAAGCTGCTGCTAAACTTGTTGAAAAGAATAAAGTTTACAGTCTAAGCGAAGCTTGCGAATTAGCCGTCAAAACCGGTACGACAAAGTTTGATTCAAGCGTTGAAATTCACGTCCGCTTGGGTGTTGACCCACGACAAGCTGACCAAAATATCCGCTCAACCGTTACTTTACCAAATGGCACCGGTAAAAACGTTCGCGTAGCCGTCTTTGCGCCAGAAGGTGACCACCATGCTGCCAAAAAGGCCGGCGCTGATATCATTGGCGACGAAGACTTTCTAAAGCAGCTAGAAAAACAGGAAATTAACTTTGATATCCTGATTGCCACTCCGCAATATATGCCAAAACTAGGTAAATATGCCCGCTTGCTTGGACCACGTGGTCTAATGCCTAACCCAAAGAGCGGCACAGTTACTAACAATATCGAAAAAGCTATCAACGAAGCCAAAGCCGGCCGCGTTGAGTACCGCGTCGACAAGCAGTCTATCGTGCACCTGTCAATCGGCAAGGTATCGTTCGGCGCCGTCAAGCTAGAAGAGAACGCCAAAGCGTTCTTTGATAGCCTAAAAGCCCAAAAACCGTCAAGCCTGAAAGGTGTCTATATTAAATCGACATCACTCAGCACCAGCATGGGACCTGGCATAAAGATCGAAAATACTGTCGCTTAATACGTGACAATTCATAAAAGCCGGAATCGTCTAATGGTTCCGGCTTTTTGTTTTTTACATAATCAGTCATAATGTATTTATGAAAATCACCAAAGCCATCATACCAGTTGCCGGCTGGGGCACTAGACGCCTGCCAGTGACCAAAGCTATCGAAAAATGTATGCTGCCGATTGGCAATCGCCCAGTAATCGACTACGTCGTAACGGACTGTGTCAAAGCCGGAATTACCGATATCTACTTCGTCGTAGGCGAACAGAGCACGCAAATTCGTGATTACTATCGCGACAACAGCGATCTCAACGATTACCTTGTTAGAAATCACAAAGAGTCGATGTTAGCCTTGATTAAACCGCCAAAGGTTGGTTTTCACTTTATTACTCAACCCAGTTACGGCAAATACGGCACCGCTATACCGGTCAGTTTGGTTTTGCCGTATATAGAAAACGACGAATCGGTCGTGGTACTGATGGGCGACGATTGTATTTATAACCAAGATGATTCATCCGAAGTGGCTAGACTAATCGAATCAGCTGGCACCGATTGCGCGATGCTGGGCGTTGAAGTACCGCCGACTGAACTATCACGTTATGGTGTTATCGACATGGATGATAATGGCACTTTTAAAAGAATAGTCGAAAAACCAAGCGGTGATGAAGCACCAAGCAACCTAATCAACGTCAGCAAATACGTGCTCAATAATGCCGCGCTTCGGCTTATTAATGATTATTCTAGTCGTGATGATATCAGCGGTGAATATTATATTACCGACCCAATTAACCAGTACGTTCAAAATGGCGGTAGTTTGAGGGTCGTCAGGGCAAATGGTCAGTATTTAGATAGTGGCACAGTCGAAGGTTGGCTAAAAGCTAACAAAATCGTCATAGAAGGCCAACTATAAATCTACGCCAAATTCTGTCATAATGACTATACGAACATTAAACAGGAGGAAGCATGCGACAGTATTTAGACCTACTCAAAGACATTCGCGATAATGGCGCAATCAAGACCGATCGGACCGGTACCGGTACCAAAAGCGTCTTTGGCCGACAAATCCGGTTTGACTTAAGCCAAGGCTTTCCGGCCGTAACGACAAAAAAATTATTCTTAAAGAGCATTATTCATGAGCTATTGTGGTTCCTTGCCGGCGACAGCAACATCGAATATCTTGTCAAAAACGACGTTCATATCTGGGATGAATGGCCATACCGAGCATACCTGAAATCACAAAATCTACCAGTGCCATCGTCGGATTCCGACGAATGGAAAAGTGGCCTAAAAGCCTTTGTCGATAAGATAAAAAACGATCATGAATTTGCTCTGAAATATGGCAATTTAGGTCCGGTTTACGGTCATCAATGGCGCCATTGGCCAGACGGCAAGGGCGGGGAAATCGATCAGATTGCTAACGTCGTTAATATGCTAAAAAACTCTCCTGATTCCAGACGAATTATCGTGTCGGCCTGGAATGTAGCCGATATCGAAGAAATGGCGATTGCCGGTTTGCCGCCATGTCATAGCTTGTTTCAGTTTTACGTGGTTGATGGCAAATTGAGTTGCCAATTATACCAGCGTAGCGCCGACACGTTTCTCGGTGTACCGTTTAATATCGCTTCGTATTCGCTGCTGACAATGATGTTAGCTCAAGTTACCGGACTAAAACCGGGTGAATTCGTTCATACTTTTGGCGATACGCATATTTATCTGAATCACCAAGACCAAGTCGATTTGCAATTATCACGCGAGCCGCGCGCCTTGCCAGAGATGAGGATTAATCCCAATGTCAAATCAATTTTTGATTTCAAATTCGAAGATTTTGAATTGATTGACTACGATCCGTATCCGGCTATCAAGGCGCCAATTGCCGTTTAAATCCAAGCGACTTCGTGACCGTGCCGCACCGCTATTAAACGTACTGCTTCGCTCCAGGTCTGAGCAAGGGCCCCGGCGGCCTTGTCAGCCTTGGGCTCCAGGGTACATTTAATAGCAGCTCGACACGGTCACATAGCCTCAAAACATATAGAACTAAGGCCTTCGATAAACCACAAAAGAATAATCGTATGAGTTTTTATCATCTGCCCGGAAATCCTGGCGAGATTCTACTTGCCATTCGTCCATGATATTAGGAAAAACCACATCACCGTCAAACTCAGCGTCAATTTCGGTCGCTAATATTTTATCAACCGAACCTAAGGCTAATTCATAAATTTGCCCGCCACCAATAACAAAAATATCTTTACCTACTTCTGCCTCTCTATAGGCCTCATCAATGCTACTAACAATAGTAACGCCGTCAGACTTAAAATCACTTCTAGATATCACGATATTTTGACGATTCGGCAAAGGACGCCCAATTGATTCAAAGGTTTTTCGACCCATAATGACGACGTTGCCAGTCGTTATCTCTTTGAATCTTTTCATATCGGCCGCCATTTTACCTTGCCACGGCAAAACACCGTTCGAGCCAATTACTCGGTTACTACCATAAGCTACAATCATATATTTCATATCACCATACTACCAGAAATTTACTTACCATAATATAATGGTCACAGATTACAAAAATTAGTAGTAATACTTAATTAATATGAAGACGGAGGGAAAGGCTGATCATATACTGGTAGGCCGATTAATGTCATGAGCGTTTATAGCAACCGCGAAATCAAACAGGCAGTCAAAGACGGCATCATCGTTTCGGTGCCTTACAAAGACGCCAACGTATCCGAAGCCAGCCTGGATTTTACACTCGGATACTATTACTACAAACAAGAATACGACCAAAATGCCCGTGTCTATAATCCGTTCGATATCGAAGACGTCGGACGATACTTCAAAGGTCCTTTTGAGGCCATGAAGCACAAAGATTGGTGCGAAGAGAACGGCTATAATTTATTCGAAAACATTCCAGCCGATCACCCGATTATCGTGCTTCAACCCGGTGAACGTATCCTAAGCCACACTCATGAATTCGTGGGCATCAGGGCGCAGGGTGGCGCCTGTGAAGTTAAGTCGCGCAGTAGCTGGGGCCGTAACGGCGTAGCAGTTTGTTTTGATGCCGGTTGGATTGACCCGGGTTACATCAACCGGATCAC
>JAAXXM010000014.1:0-3819 GCA_013334475.1 Candidatus Saccharimonadota bacterium
GACTTAGATTTTGTGTAACAAAATCTAATTGTCGTGAGTTCGCGTAGCGCAGCGCCGAAAAGAAAGCACCGTAGGTATTTTCTTTTCAAGCAAGCGGAGGAACGGAGATTTGCCCAGAATGACAAATCGAAGTGATAGTTCTCACTGGCCTCGTCTCTCTTGCTGAAAAGTACTCTTAGTATCATAATAACTTTATGCACTCCATGAAAGTTAATGACGTTGATGTCAGTTATCTTGTCCGTGGTGGCGGTAAGACGATCGTTCTTATCGCTGATAGTAGCTCGCTGATGCCCGAACTTTTTCCGATAATTGATATTTTGGCACAGCGTTTTCAAATTGTAGCCTTTGAAGTGAATCGTAGCCAGCGGTTGGGATTGGATGCTGAAAGGAAAACGATGGTTACAGCTGGCGTAATGGATTATCTCGGCCTGGTTGACGCTAATATTCTGGCTATCGGAGACGGTAATAAGGTGGCGGCTATACTAACGACAAAATATTCATATTTGGTCAAGCGTTTGATCTTGATTTCGACGGCATGTTGGATGGGGGTGGCTAGCTCATTTAATTTTTTAAAAACATCTAAAAAAAATTATGAAGTTAGTGAAGCTGATTTTAGCTTGATCAGAGTGCCAACTTTGATAATAAAAGGCCGTGGTGACGGATTAGTTACGGTGGATTTGATGCAAAAAATCCATCAATTAGTCGAAGGTTCGCAAGTTCTCGAGTTAGATGGCGGTCATCCATGTATCGTTAAATCGGCCAAAGTTTTCTCTGATTCGGTCTATGAATTCATAGGCTAATTTTAATATTAATATCAGTCTTTGATATACTACCGATATGATTTGGTGGGCACTAAGGCACAAAATTCATACTTCTTGGCTGATTATGCTTGCTTGCCTAGGTATATTTGTCGGTGTCTTATTAGCCTCGACCGTAAAGATTGATCCTGGGTTGATAAACGCCGGCTTGATTTTATCGTTTATCTTTATATTCGTACCGTTATTATCGGAGTATGTTTATTTAGCGCCACTTATATTATTAGGCGGAGTGTTATTCGGTCTGTGGCGAGGTTCGATATCCCAAGCCGAATTAGCGCAATTTCGACCGCTATACGGAAAGATGATTACGGTTAGCGGTTCTGTCAAAGATGATGTTGATATTGGTACGTCAAACCAAATTGTGATTCGATTAGATGGCCTGACGATTGATGACAAAGCAATGGCTGGCACTCTGTGGGTGACGTCAAATAATGCCGATATTAAACGTGGCGATCAATTGATTATCAGCGGTAAATTAACATCTGGTTTTGGTAATTTTGCGGGAATTATTTATCGAGCTAATATCGATAAAATTATTCGTCCGCAACCTGGTGATATAGCGCGAGTGGTGCGTGATTGGTTTGCCGATGCAATTCGACGCGTGATTCCTGATCCCGAATCTAGTTTGGGTATTGGTTTTTTGGTTGGTCAGCGACGGTCGTTGCCGACGGATTTGGTACTAGCGTTGCAGCTAGCCGGATTAACTCACGTTGTAGTTGCTAGCGGTTACAATTTAACGATATTGGTGCGTTTGGCCCGACGATTATTTGTCAAAGTTTCAAAGTATTTATCGGTCTTGTCGGCTGGTGTGATGATTGTGGCTTTTGTAGCGATCACTGGCGCCAGCCCTAGTATGACGCGGGCGGCATTGGTATCAGGATTAAGTTTGGCGGCTTGGTATTATGGGCGCAAATTTCATCCAATTGTTTTACTGATGATTGCGGTGGCTGTTACGGTCATCATTAATCCTGGCTATGCTTGGGGTGATTTAGGCTGGCAATTATCATTTGCGGCTTTTGCTGGCGTTATGATTTTGGCGCCACTTGCCACGAAATATTTATTCGGTGATAAACAGCCTGGTTTTATCGGCCAGATTTTAATAGAAACTGTCTCGGCGCAAATTGCGACAGCGCCGATAATTATTGCAGCGTTTGGAATGTTGTCAAACGTAGCGGTGGTATCTAATTTGTTGGTTTTACCGCTGGTGCCGCTGGCGATGTTGCTGACTTTTATTGCTGGTCTTGGAAGTCTAATATTGCCAGCAATTGGCGGAATTATAAGCTTGCCGGCGACGTGGTTGTTGCATTATATGGTCAGCGTTACCGAATATTTAGCAAGTTTGCCGTGGGTATCGACCAAAGTAGAATTTACCTGGTGGATGGTGGCGATTTATTACATAATTTTGGTCAGCATTTGTGTCTATATGTGGCGAGTGACAAAGTGTAAATTGCGGGACTCGAATTTGGTCGAGTAATCTCAAGCCGTATTTGACATTCGTCGTATGCGTGTTAAAATATACTAATCATAAATTCCAATAATTTGGTTTATGACATGTTCTTTTACAAGTCGAATTATTTTAGAGCGCGTTGCTATAAGCGACAAGCCTAATAAAATGCTAAGTTAAAATATATGGCAGATTTGGTATTGTTAGTCTTGACGTTAGGAGTAATACTGTACGTTTATGTTATCACTATGACGGTATTCGTAGATCTTGGCGCGCGTAATATAGACACGCACAAATTTATGGATATCATAGATGGTAAGACCGAAGATGGAAATGGTGGAATGATTGTCTATCGCGATAGCAGTATCAACTGGCAAGGAAATGGTAGTCAAAGTAATCACAAAATAGGTAGATAGTTGATTTTTTAATGGGGTTTGGCATTAACTCAATGTTAAATGTTATAAACATATGGGACCGACTATTTTGCTGGTGTTGACTGGGGCATTAATGTTGTATGTTTTTTGGGTTGTTATGCGTTTTATGGTTTTGTTTTTGGGGTCAATAATAGTTGTATTCAACATCATGAATCTTATTCTTGGCAAGACGAATGATCCGCTTAATATCAAAAACAAGACTGGCATGATGTTGAATAGCAAGGGAAAAGTAAACTATCAGTCAGTAAGGAAGTAACTTCAGATATTGATGCGTGCAAAAATTGATTATTCTTTTTTTGCGCGTAAGCTTACCTTTGATAATAGAAGAAACCTGATGCGATTGTTTCTCTGAGCGTATTGCAATATGCGCTATGCCTTATTAATTGTAAGAATATAGCTCTATGGATTTTTTAGCATTACCACTTGTGATTGCCACAGGAGCGGTGTTCGTGATAGTAGTGGCGGTGATAATCAGCTTCGCGGCTCTGCATTGGAACGCGAGGATTGATGTGCCGGCTGCGATGAATCTGATTTATGGTAAGACAAGGGACTCGTTCTCTCTCAAAAATAGATCAGTAATGAAGGTAAAGCCAGACGGGAAGATTGATTTTAAATCGTATATAAAATAATAATATGGATGCTTTTATTGTTTTTATCTGCATCGTAATTGCGCTGGCGTTTGTTATTACCGCAGCTGCGTTGAGGTTTGTGTTTTTGATGTTCTCAGACAGAATCAGCTCAATAGGATATATGAACATGGTTATGGGGAAAACGGCAAACCCGCTTTCCCATAGGAACAAGTCGGGCCAGATTGTAAAGAAGAAAGGTGAAATCAATTTTCAGTCTAGTAGGAAGTAAGCAGACTAGTCAAAAGAAGCCGTTATGGTTTTTAATAACCATAACGGCTGTCTAGTCCAAATGCAACGCGCTCTTTTTAAAATAATTCAATTTGTTGGTATTTTTCAAGATCATTAGACAGCTTTTTGCTCTGGCGGACATTGGTCTATATCTGTTATAATATACAAAATACCATATCAAATAACGTGGAGTTTATAATGTCAGGACACAGTAAATGGTCAACTATCAAGCGCGAAAAAGGCGCCAAAGATGCAAAACGCGGAGC
>JAAXXM010000014.1:3919-15956 GCA_013334475.1 Candidatus Saccharimonadota bacterium
CATTGGTCTATATCTGTTATAATATACAAAATACCATATCAAATAACGTGGAGTTTATAATGTCAGGACACAGTAAATGGTCAACTATCAAGCGCGAAAAAGGCGCCAAAGATGCAAAACGCGGAGCGATTTTTACCCGACTCGGTAATATGATTGCGATTGCGGCTCGCGGCGGTACTGATCCGACGATGAATTCGACATTATATATGGCAATCGAAAAAGCCAAACAAGCTAATATGCCTGCAGCGAATATTCAACGAGCAATCGATAGGGTAAATGATAAGAATGCCGCAATATTAGAGGAGTCGGTCTATGAAGCGATGGGTCCAGGCGGAGTAGGTATTATCATCGAGGTTGCTACCGATAACAAGAATCGAACTTTCCCAGAAGTCAGGAACGCCGTGCAGAAAAACGGCGGTCGTATAGCAGATGCTGGTAGTGTGGCTTTTCAATTTACTCTTAAAGGCGTGATTAGATTGGATAAAATTGGTGAAGATGTGCTGATGGCTGTGCTTGAAGCCGGTGCGAGTGACGCGGTCGAAGAAGACGGCGAAACGGTTGTTTATACCGATAGCAAGAATCTAGCCAAAGTTCGGCAGGCAATAATTGATAGCGGATTGAACGTCAAATCAGCTGAACTTGAATATGTACCAAATTCGATGATTGAAATAAATGATCCTGAAGTTGCCGAAAAAATTATTAAATTATTTGACGCGATTGATGATCTTGATGATGTGACAAATGTTCATAGTAATGCTGATATTACCGCTAATATAAATTAAAACTTGTAAATAACTTAAAAATAAAATAATATAAAGCTATGCGTAAGCTTTATATTATCTATACTGCTTGCTTGCTCTGCATCTCTGGAGTGATATTTTTCTCTCGTCACGTCGAAGCGATTAACAAAAATATCGTTATCAGCCAAATCAAACCTGGCAAGTCAACTTCTTCAAGATTAGTCGAATTGTATAACAATGCCGATGTTCCTATAGAAATCACTGACTGGTGTGTTTATTACAGTAGCCCTAGCGAAGTAAAGCAAACTCCGGCGCTTGGCTGTTTTTTACCTTCAGCACCAAGTGACCATATATTTATCGATTCTCATGGCTATATTTTGCTCGCATCATCACAGACCAAATTACCGTCTGATCTGGTTATCGACGGAGGTTTGGGGACCGGCAATAGCGGTCATGTGTTCTTGGTGAATAATTTCGATCAAGAAGTCGATCGAGTCGGCTTTGCGGCATTGGGTTACACGGCGTCTAGGCCAGAAGCGGCCCAAGCGCTACTCGGTGATTCTAAAATCATTGAAAGAAAATGGGACGAATTAACATCGACATATATCGATACGGATAATAACGAAGTTGATTTCTTGCCTTCAGTCACTCGGAATATCTACCAGTATGGACAAATTTACGATGTTAGCGATATTTGCCTAAACCTTGATGGAATCCAAGAAGCCGTACCTAACGGCTATACTCTGGACGAAGCCGGTAATTGCATGCCACCGCCGGTGGATGTTTGTTCTAATTTAGATGGCCTTCAATTGGATGTTCCGGTTGGTTATGGCCAGGATGATAGCAGTAACTGTCGGATGGATATTTGTCTGAACCTTGATGGGCTGCAGGAAGCTTTGCCAGAAAGTATGTACCTAAATGATGCAGGTGAGTGTGTCTATCGTGATCTTTGTCCGAATCTGGCGGATATTCAGATTACCTTGCCTACTGGTTATATCGAAGACTCTAACGAAAATTGTATCCATGATTATCGACCGCTGGAGATATCGGAATTATTAGCCAACCCCGACGGTAGCGACGATGGGCGAGAATTTATAGAAATATATAATCCTAACGCTAACGACGTTAGCCTTTCTGACTATATGTTATTTGTTGGTCCAGCCTATGCTAAGGCCTATGATTTTGAGCCTGATCAAGTAATTAAAGCTGGCGAATATCTAGCCATATATAATGATAAAGTAAATTTCACCTTAACTAATACCGGTAGTGCAGTAAGATTACATTCCGATGATGGCAGGTACAGTGAAACTAGCTATATTAATGCACAAGATGACATGGCTTGGGCTATGATTGATGGCGCATGGTTGTATTCGAATCGACCGACACCAGGTGCTGCTAATTTGATTTCTATCGCAGATGCACAATTAGACGAAATACCTGCCAGTGTAAGCAATCTGAAGCCATGTGCCGAAGGTGAGGAGCGTAACCCTTTGACTAACCGGTGCCGAGCGATTAGTTCAGTGTCGGGTTTGGTTCCGTGCAAGGCCGGTCAATATCGAAGTGAAGAAACCAACCGTTGTCGCAATATTGTATCTGATATATCGATGTTAATTCCTTGTGCCGAAGGTGAGGAGCGTAACCCAGTAACGAACCGTTGTCGTTCGGTGGCTGTTTTGGCCGCGAGTACCTTAAAACCATGCCCCGAAGGCCAGGAACGAAATCCGACGACTAATCGCTGTCGAAACATCATTACTAGCATGCCGACAGCCGCTTATGCGCCGACCCAAGTCGTAGGTCAATCATCTAACATTGCTATGTGGTCATTTATTAGCGTTGGCTTGGTGGCGATTTTATATGGCGTATGGGAGTGGCGACAAGAGATTATGCAGCTAGTCAAAAAGATTACCTTACTTAGAAGACAAAAATAGCATATACTTAAGAGGTATGAGAATAATTGGTATCGATCCTGGGACGGGCATCTTGGGTTTTGGCGTAATTGAAATTACGAACAAGAAAATGCGCTTGATTGATGCCGGCGTGATTAGAACACCGGCCCATACGCCACTTGATGAACGTCTTGAAGAGATTTTTGATGGTCTAACCTCGATAGTAAGAGACGCCCAACCGGACTTAATGTCGATAGAAAAGCTTTTTTTTGCTCGCAACGTGACGACGGCAATTAGTGTCTCGCATGCCAGGGGAGTGGCGATGTTAGTCGGCCGCAAAGGTCGCTTGCCTATCTTTGAATATACGCCGCTACAGATAAAACAGACTGTCACGGGATATGGAAAAGCTGACAAAAAACAGGTTCAAGAAATGGTCAAATTGCAATTAAATTTAAAGGAAGTACCAAAGCCGGATGACTGTGCCGACGCTTTGGCGGTCGCAATTACCCATTCTTTGATGACCGCTGGTATAATTGATTTATGATTGCGCATGTTTATGGTACTGTTGTCGAAAAAATTGTCTCATCGTTAATAATCGATGTAAATGGCGTCGGCTATGAAGTCCAGGTCGCGGCCGGTGATTATGAAGCGACCCAACTGGATTCAGCCGTCAAATTATATACTTATCATCATATTAGAGAGCAGAGCCAGGATCTGTACGGTTTTTATAGCATGATGGCGAAAAGATTATTCGAGTTGTTGATTACCGTTCAAGGCGTTGGCCCTAAGGCTGCTTTGGCGATATTATCGATGGGCGATGTCGAACAAGTTCGTAGCGCAATCGCGCTGGGTGACGTCAAATTCGTAACCGGCGCAAGCGGAGTCGGCAAGAAAACTGCCGAAAGGGTAATTGTTGATTTATCGGATAAAGTTGGCCAGGCGACGCGATTTATTAATAATCAAGGTGCAAATATTGGTATGCCGACTGCGACTGATGAAGCAACTGAGGCGCTTATGGCTTTGGGCTTTAGTTTGAATGACGCGACCGCGTCGCTTGATGGGGTACCGGCTGATTTATCGACCGCCGAGCGCGTCAGGCTGGCGTTAAAGAGGAAAGCATAAAATGGCAGTCGAAAGGATAATTGACTCAACGCTACATGACGATGACTTGGACGAAAAACGAATTGAAGTTACCTTGCGTCCTAAGAAATTCGATGAATATGTTGGACAAGAGAGGCTGAAAAATAATCTAAAATTAGCTATCGAAGCAGCAAAAAAACGCGGTGAGCCAGTTGACCATGTCCTTTTGTATGGTCCGCCAGGTTTAGGCAAGACTACGATGGCTTCGGTGATTGCCAACGAAATGGGCACTAATATTCGAGTCACAAGTGGCCCGGCGATTGAGCGAGCTGGTGATTTGGCTAGTATCTTAACTAATCTAAGCGACGGCGACATCTTGTTTATCGACGAGATTCATCGATTAGGTCGGGTTGTTGAAGAAGTGCTATACAGCGCGATGGAAGACTGCAAATTAGATATCATGATTGGAAAAGGTCCGGCTGCCCGGAGTGTCAGATTGGACTTACCGCGTTTTACGGTTATCGGTGCGACGACGCGGACAGGAGTGCTTTCAGCGCCACTGCGTGACAGATTTGGCCATATCCATCGGCTTGAATTCTATCAGACTGCCGAGATTGCAAAAATCATCGAGCGAGCCGCCAAGATTCTTGGTAGCCAAATCGATAGCCAGGCGGCGGAAATGCTGTCAACACGCTCTAGACTAACGCCTAGGGTAGCTAACCGTTTATTAAAGCGAGTTCGAGATTATGCTGACGTCAACGGTGACGGTATTATTGATGCTTCGACGGCTCAGGCGGCTCTCAGACTACTTGAGATTGATGATTTAGGCTTGGACGCTGGCGATCGCAACCTGATTGTTAATATCATTGATAATTACGGTAATAATCCAGTCGGACTGAACACCATCGCTGCCCTGACTGGTGACGAAGCGACGACCATAGAAGATTTTTATGAACCTTACTTATTGCAAATCGGTTTTATTGAACGTACGCCTAGGGGGCGTCGAGTAACCCAAAAAGCTTTCAAGCATGTCGGTAAGGAACATAGCGGCGACAACTCGCAGCCCAAACTGATATAATATGGTTATTATGGAAAAAAATGACAATCAGTCAGTCGATTACAATCAGCCGGTCGCCTATGATAAAGATGGACGACCACTTTATGCTCACCCTCCAATTAATAATGGGCGGGCTCAGACCGTGCATATGGCTCGCTCGTCGAGTCCGGATAAGATTGAGGTTAGTCCAGAGGTCAAATTAAAGCATGATCGTTCAGCTAAGGCCTACCCAGAACTAAACTTGAGCGAAGGCGAATATGTTATCGCTGATGTTGCTAGGCATCCTATCGGCTTGATACCACCGCTTGCCATCGGTACATTCGTTTTGTCGCTAGCCGTGATATTCTTGTTCAATTACCAATCGATATTCAAAACGATTCAATTTCCAGTCGATAAAATTGACCCTCTTTGGATTAATCTGCCGGCGATTGTATTTATCGGGTTGGCTATACTTGGAATGTATATCAGTTATTTCGTTTATATGAGCAATCGCTTCTATCTGACCAATGAGAGCGTCATCCAAGAGATTCAAAATAGCTTAATGTCAAAGTCGCAGCAAACACTAAGTTTAATTAACGTCGAAGACGCTAGTTACTCACAAAAAGGTTTGATTCAAGGTATGTTTGACTTTGGGACAATCAGATTAAGCACCGAAGGTGACGAGACGACTTATCGAATGACTTACGTAACTAATCCGAGACAAACCATCGCCACGCTGAATAATGCTGTCGAGGATTTCAAAAACGGGCGACCAATCGACAGCTAATTTTTGCTGTCTTTTTCGTAATCAGCTTCGTTTTCGAGAGAGGTTTTTAAGATATATTTGCTGCATTTGTCTCCGTCGCAGTTGAGTGGGGTATAGCTATAATCACTATTAGTTTCGCCTAGCTTTATGCCGTTAGGATCTGTGAACAAAGCCGGGTCAACTGATGGCAGGATGCTTGACGAAATCGTTCTAGGATAATAGTTATTGGTTTTATAAAAGACTTCTTCAAGACTGTAATACAGAGCATTGATAGAAGTTTTTCGCTTGTCATCACGATTAATTATTTCTAGGTTATGCTTTTGAGTAAAAAATAAAATACTAGCAAAGCCGGCTATTAACGCGACAAAAATTATTTCAATAACCGTGAAGCCATTAGTTTTTTTCATTAGGTCTATTATAGCAAATTAGTTTGAATCACAGTATAATAATAAGTAACTAACAGAGAGGGAATAATATGGTAGCTAAAAAGACTGACAAAACCGATTTGACTGATAATTCTTCGGTATTAGAGGGTAAGCTCAAGGCTTTAGGCCTTGCGCAAGAGCAGATTAATAAACAATTTGGTGATGGCGCGATACGACGACTTGGTGATACTAAGACTGCCGATGTTGAGTTAATCTCAAGCGGTGCGTTGTCAATTGATTTGGCGCTCGGCGGTGGTTATCCAAAGGGCCGAATCGTTGAAATTTTTGGACCAGAATCATCAGGCAAGACGACTTTGGCGCTTCATGCGATTGCCGAAGTGCAAAAACGTGGCGGTACGGCAGCCTTTGTCGATGCCGAGCATGCTCTTGATCCAGCATATGCACGCAAACTAGGCGTTGATACTGATAATTTGTTGGTTTCGCAACCTGATAATGGTGAACAAGCCCTTGAAATCGTCGAGACGCTAGTACGCTCAAATGCGGTTGACATCGTTATCGTTGACTCGGTTGCGGCTCTTGTGCCTCAGGCCGAGATTGATGGTGAAATGGGCGAAAGCCACATGGGTCTGCAGGCCAGACTGATGAGTCAGGCCCTCAGGAAACTAACCGGTATCATCAATAAGAGCAAGTCAATCGTCGTCTTTATCAATCAGATTCGTATGAAGATTGGCGTGATGTTTGGTAATCCCGAAACTACGACCGGCGGAAATGCGCTCAAGTTCTATGCGTCAGTTAGGATAGATATCAGACGTACTGGGCAAATTAAATCCGGCGAGGAAATTATCGGTAACCGTACCAAGGTCAAGATTGTCAAAAATAAGATTGCCCCGCCTTTTAGAACTGCTGAGTTCGATATTATGTACAACGAAGGTATTAGCCGTACGGGTGATGTGCTTGATCTAGGAGTCATTCACGGTATTGTCGGCAAAAGTGGTGCTTGGTTTGATTATAGCGATGCCAAAATTGGCCAAGGTCGTGAGGCTAGCAAGGAATATTTAAAAAATAATCCTGAACTGTTGGATGAAATCGAAACTAAAATTCGTGCCAAAGTATCCGACAGCCTAAAAGACTAAATGAAAGTCACTTCTATAACGGCACAATTACGCGACAAAGACCGCGTCAATGTGTCGGTTGACGGCAAATATCTATTTAGTCTCGACATTGCCCAATTGTCTGATTTAGGGGTAAAAGTTGGTCGTGACTATGATGATTTTGATATCGAAAAATTTAAATTGGAAAGCGAATTCGGTAAGGTTTATGCTAGAACATTAGAGTATTGTCTGGTTCGCCCAAGAAGCCGACGGGAGGTCATGGATTATCTCAGAAAGAAATCTCGTCCTATTCGAAAAAAGAACGGCCAAATTAGTCCGGGCGTATCTAACGGTATAACCGATCGGGTTATGTCCAGGCTAATCGATAGAGGATATATCGATGACCAGAAATTTGCCAGTTTTTGGGTAGAAAATCGGCACCAAAAGAAAGGCATTTCCACCTACAAACTTAAATTTGAACTTAGAGCTAAGGGCATCGATAACTCAATTATTGAATCTGTTTTGAATGATAGTGAACGCCTTGATTGTGACGAAATCAAGAAGATTATTATCAAAAAACAATCGCGTTATCCAGATAAGCAAAAAATGGCTACTTATCTGATTCGTCAGGGATTCAGATTTGATGATATAAAAGAATCTTTAGATCTCGGTGAAACTGAAGATTAGTTAGTCCGTGCATTCTTTGTTTGTGGTGTCGGTGATCGAAAGGGATTTATATAGCTGGCTTGGTCTATCTTTTTGATCGGTGACAGCTTTTTTGCTCCGGACTTAACAAGCACTTCACGATTATTAATTTCAATAATCTGTGAACGATGAATTAATAGTTCAGCCTCAGAAATACTTTTGATTATGCCGGGTCTGACGGTTAACTGTTGAACCAAAAAGTCAGTGGTATCTAAATTGTATCCGGCGACCTTGCCGAGTCGATGCCGATGTTCGTCGATAGTATTTAATCCGATCAGGTTAAAGTCTAAGCCCAAGATTTTACTCAGTGATATGACGTCATCTTTGCCAACGAATTCATCGCGACTATCAATAATCATACCTATGTTGCTTAATTCACGAACATCAGAGACAAGAATATAAGACGGTCTTTCGTCAATCATCGGACCATCGACTTCATAAGCTATGATTCTAAGTTTTGACGGATCGATAATCGCCAGTTTAGTTCGACCAAGCTCCGTGCCGGTTTGGAGGCCCATGACTGGCAAATTAATTAGCTGCGAACCGTTTATAAGCATAATAATAGTATATGTTCTTTGACTGGTAATGCCAAATTTATTCCGAGAAAGGATTGACTCGACCGTTTGGGACCTGAGGTTCGGTGTTGTCCGTGCTAGTTTTTAATTGGTTGATTTTGTTAATGGTTGTCTGGTCAAAAGTTGATTTGATGCTTGATTCAATAACGCTATCACTTGTGGCTTTTTGTAAAATATTATCTAAGACTATGACGTAACCGACCAGTCCGCAGCCTAAGACAATGATATAGATAATCAAATTAGTCTTTCGAAGATATCGATAGATTGATTTAGCAGTTATTTTTTTTGGCATTTTCTTATTTTTCATAAAGCTACCTGTAATAAGTTTCAATTATTAAAGAATCAACAATCAGTGAATTTTCTCCATTACCAAGGGCGTTTGAGATAGCAAGATGCCTGACCTGCATTTTTGGGGTGTTCGTTTCGATATACTTCAGAAATTTGATAAAACTAGGCGCTTGCACCGGATTCTGAAGTGAAATTGTTACTGAATTAGCTTTGACTTCATTGCTTATGACTAATGTCTGGGATTCATCGGCAAAATCAAATTTATTTATTTTAATTCCAGACAGAGATGCGTAGCGACTTAGATCGCTCGACATTTGCTCTTGGTATTTAGTTAAATTAGAAAGAATACCAGCGGCTTTTTCGGCGATTGCCTTGTTATTGATGATATTTGTTTCGATTTGAGACAGGCTCATGCCAGGATTATTGTTTGAGTCATTATTAGACATTTCGCTCGCAATGCTATCAAGCCAATTCTGAGCAAAATAAAAACCAACAATCGATAAAGTCAAAATCATAAATATAGTTGCGACTAGTATCTTGTTCAGGGTAACTGCCTGGAGAGGTTTCTTGCTCATTGGAGAGCTCCTTTATTCAGAGTTAAGCTAATGGAAACCGATATAGGATATGTTGTGTTGTTGGGATGAAGTTCGGCTGTTGTTTGTACGTCTGATCTTAGAACAATTGGCGATGCTGAAAGTTGGGTTCTTAGGCTAGCTACTTCGCCTTCTGATTTGGCGTGTGCTTTCAGGGTAATGGCACTAGCTATATTTGCCGTATCTAGGTTAAGACTGTCTATGACAACGCCTTTGGGAGTTGCTAATCCTAAATCGGATATAATTTTGCTATATGATACTTGGCTGCTTAGAATTGTCTTAGCAGCCGTCATATCATTGATCATAGTGTCTAGTTTTTGCTTTTCTTCATTATAGGCAGAGCTGTTGTTATTTTGAGCGTTCGAGGCTTCTTCATTGTCATGGATGTTATTTAGTAGCATATATGAAACTCCGGTAGCAAAAAGTAAAAAGATTATTCCCGCGACCAAAAAGAATATGTATCTGACCAGCGCCAAATTAATATTTGCGGCTCTTAATTGCTTTTTAACATCGGGTGGCAAAAGATTAATCATTACCAAATATCTCCAACTCTTAGGCTAGCTAGGCCGGCTACGGTTATGTACCTTGCTCGGAATTGTCTGGCCGGCTCTGGGAGCTTGCCAAAGTCAAGCTGTTGCCAAGGATTGGCAACTCGTGCTGGCATAATCAAGTCATTTGTAAAATAATCACCGATACCTGGCATATTGCTACCGACTCCGACTACGAGAAGTTGTTCTAGCTTTCTTTGGTCGCTGATTCTTTCGTTGTAATAACGCATTACCTTTCGCGTTTCGGCCAGAATAATCGATAAACTTGGTTCGACGGCGGCTTTTATTTTTGCCTGACGTGGACCAGCGCTTAGTCCGTTTAGCACCTTTAATTGATGAGCGTTTTCAATCGTTACACCTAGGCGTTTAGCGATATCATGAGTGAAATTATTTCCTCCGACCGATACACTGCCGGTTACTCTAATCGTACTGCTATCTAACACCGCAATGTCGGTTGAGTTTGGTCCGATATCTACTATGACGGTCGGCATGCTGGCGTCTTCGGTAAGCTCTAGAAGGTGAGCGACGGCATTGATGCTCGGTTCAACTAGCACCGGCGTTAAGCCGGCATTCTCTACTGCAGCTAAACACTTATCGACTATTACTTGAGGAACTGCAGCCATTAGTACTGTGATGTCTTTTTTACGTCTTTCAATAATTTCAAAATCAATATATAACGTTGACGCTGGAACCGGCACGTATTGTTCTACCTCAAGCTCGACAGCCTCTCTGAGATGTCTCTCTACATCTGTCGGCATGTTGAAGGTTCGCGAATAACTTCGGGCAGTCGGAAAACTAATGACAACGTGATCACTCGGCAGTTCTCCTACGATCTTATCTTTTATTAGAGCGCGAATATTGTCACTCAAATAGTTATTATTACCCTCGAGCGATTCTTTTATCAATGTCGGGTCTAGATCCATGGCGCCATAACCCAAAACGAGCCATTTTTTGGTATCGATGGCCATTACTTTGATGCCAGTATTACTGATATCAAGCCCAACTAACTGTTTGTCTGTAAAAAATAACTTCGTCATTTTGCCCACTGGATATTGATATCCGTATTATAGCATGGGCGTTTTGATATAGTACACTATTATTTTATGGTCTGAGACAAGCCCGCGATTGGCAACATGACACTGGCTGCGACTAGGCCGACCATGCCGCCCATGATAACAATCATAATCGGTTCGACGATTGCACCAAGGCCTTCGATTGACCTATCGACTTCTTCTTCGTAAAAGTCGGCAACTTTAATTAGTACCGATGCGGTTTGGCCGGTTTCTTCTCCGACTAGCAGCATTTGCGGTACGATAGGTGGAAAGATATCTTTTGATTCGATGACTGACGATAGGGATTTGCCGACTTTAACCTCGGCTTCGGCCTCAACTAAGGCCTGTTCGAATATAGCGTTACCAACGGCTCTCGAAGTGACGTCCAATGCCTCAAGCACGGATACTCCTGCCTCAATCAAAGCCGAGAAAGTTCTCGTAAAATATCCAACAGCAACTTTAGTAATCAGGGACTTAATTATAGGCGTCTTAAGTAATATGAAATGAAATTGATATCTGCCTTTTGGCGTCCTGATGTAGGTAAAAAAACCGTATATTAGTGCCGCCATGCCGCCAGCGACTATGTACCAATAAGAAACCATGAAACCGCTCACTCCCAACATGAATTCAGTTATGGCTGGCATCTTTGCATCTGCTCCGCCTAAGTCTTTGATGATTTTGCCGATTTGTGGCACGATAAAAATCATTAATCCGAAAAAGGCAAGTGTAGTAATGACCATGAGCACCATTGGGTACATCATGGCACTTTTGATTCTTTTTCTCATGGCGGTATTTTTTTCTTGTTGGAGGGCAAGGCGGTTCAAGATGTCATCCAAAATACCAGCCGCCTCACCGGCCCTGACCATATTGACATATATATCGTTGAAAGCGTTGGGATATTTTGCCAGTGCGTCACCAAGAGCAGAGCCACCCTCGACGTCCTGGATTACTCCTCGTAGTATTTTTTGGAGAACCGGACTTTCGGTTATATGTTCGGCGAGGGCAGTAAGTGCGCGAAGTAATGGTACTCCGGCTCCAACCATTGCGGCAAGCTGCCTAGTGAACATAACCAACTGATCGGCTTTGACTTTGTTACCGCCAAGTATGTTGCCTATGCTGGACCCTGCGTCTTTTACAGTGACTTCCTTGATGCTTATAGGGCGAAGATTTTGTTTCGTAATCGCATTAATGACGCTGGTCCGATCAGGTTGTTCAACAGTACCTTTAAAAGAGCTGCCCTTACTATCAACTGCAATATATGCGAACATCGTCATTGTACTTGATCCTTAGT
>JAAXXM010000044.1 GCA_013334475.1 Candidatus Saccharimonadota bacterium
ATAATCGCGCGTTCCTTTATATGGCTGTGATGGTAATGATTTCATTATCTTTGATTTTTACATTTTTATCTGTTTAATGCAAGCAAGACCGTTAAAAATGACAATAGCCGGAACTATCCGGCTATCTAATTAATCATATTATTTTAAACGCACCGTCGAGCTTGCATAACAAGCTCACAAAGATTCACCCTAGGCCGATTAGCAAAAAGCTAAATAGAGTGAATCTTTGGAGGGTTGAGAACCTACAAGTTCTCGGATTCCCGAGTCGAAACAGCCTTGTCGATGCACTGGTGCATCGACAAGGTTGCCAAACTTTTCTGATTTCATCATGACCGAAACAGCGTTTGTGATCCGTTCGATCACATTCATGTTTTCGTTCGACAGTCGCTCAGCGACCGCCGCCCGAATCCTCGGCCTACTGCAACGCACACCGGATGCCTCAGCTGTAGCTGATACTTTCTCGGGGTAAGCGTTTCTACATGCCATTATGCCCTGTGTCGTTATTCGACACAATCTTTTATTTTGCCTTTGTGTTTTGAAATTCATATACATTTTGTGTTAAGGATAAAAATACATGTTTAACGACGCGGTACGGCCATACTCAAACGTGCGTTAAAATAATATGACTAGATTGAATTGTTAATGTACAGTAACAATACGATAGGCTTGACCTACCATCAACTCTTGATTATACCACTTATGACTACTTTTGTCAATGATTAGTCTAAGCTCCTCTGCCAAAATAATTGCCATCAAGAGTCTCAAGCGCAACTTCTAAATCAACCTCATCTCTGGCGACCGATTTGATAGCTTCGCGCATAGCCTCTGCTCGCTCGTCACCGTTTCTCATTGAACTTTGATAGACCTTCATGGCTCTATGCAAAATGTCATCATTGAAATCATTCTCACGCGAAGGCATAGAAGCGATTGAAAGTCCGATAGCATCCCTTATACTCCTCTGCTTTATGCCATCTAGCGCGAATTTGTACAAACCGAGATTCGGTTCTTGCCCATCAGCCGACATAGTCGCGTAATCCAATGCGACTCTCGCTTGATAAATTAACGGGACACCGCTCTTTATTGCCGTTTTCCAACCAACTATAGCTCGAAAAGCGAGGCGATTTTTGATGCGCGCCGCTGACATTTCGAAACTGGGGGTAAGTAATTCAATCGCAAGTGCAGCAGAGTTTCTGTGATTATTAAAATATCTTATGGACCGTGTAATTTCAGAAACCGGCTGACCGACAAGTTGTTTTAATTTATTAACACCATGGCCTATGTCAGTTCTTGCCATTTCATCGTTATAGCCAGGTCTTAATATGCTTTGACTTGGCACAACTGATTGTTTCTCAATTTTGTCCATATTATTATTTAATAATAATCTCAGCTCGATCAATAATCAAATCATCACATATAATGCGCCTCGTGATAAAGGCCTAGTGGCGCCAGGTCTGCCTAAATATTAAGGGCAGACCTGGACCTGGACGCCTCGACCAATGCCATCACGTCACAAATAATGACATAGGCTAGCGCAAATGCCGCTGATACTGGCACGCCGATGGTGATTACCCACGCAACTTTCTTCTTGAATGGAAGTTTGAGATTGCGATTAGTAAAAACACTGATCATGATAGTATCAATCGCAACGAAAACCAGCTGAATCAGACCCCTCGCAAAAAGAGGTGACATTAGCAAAAAGACCACGGCTGCCATAAAGGCCGGACTAAGCTTGTGGTAGAATTTATTAAATTTCTCCCACGTTGTTAGGCCGTCATTAATTTTGGCACCGATGGACCGAAGCCATAACTTCTTTTTCATAATCGTAATATTACAACTATTAGCACGCCACGAGACGCACTGTAATGATTTGACTATAAAGGTACTTATTTTTCACAAAAAATAAAAACTACTTTTATTATATAATCTTATAAAATTTCCGTCAATTTAATCAAATCATTACAATTTGCTAGCGCACGTCTAGCGCCCAAAACACATAGCGAACACTGAATTACTCAGTATCCGCTAGTATAAGGGGGGAGCCGAAATATATCCGACGTCCAAGGCGAGACATATCCTATTCCCATAGATACGCCTACGATTAAATATGACACGGCCACGATAATCAACGCCGACCCAGCAAAGAATGCTATAACACCAATGATAATTCTTGTGATTATATGATATATCACGTCACTATCATGGCAATTGTGGTTACTAAGCGATAGAATCGGCCATAATATTGCAAAATAGCAATATATGAAAAGTATCCAATTCAAGTTAATTATCGCGATTCCCAAAAGAATTTCATGGACCACAAGCCAACTGATAAGTGCTAACTTATCGATAAGGCTTTCGTGAACAAAATTCTTTCGTAGTTCATATTTATCGATTTCAAAATTAATCTTCATTAGAGTATTTTGATTAATAATTAAACAGCCCACTGACGTGCGCTGTAATGATTTGATTTAAAAGTACTAATTTATCTTCTTAAAATAACACTTTGTTTACCTTTTTCAAACTATCAATATGGTTTGGGCTATTTTTGATCACTAAATTGTTCCAAATATTTGAATGCGCTTCGTTCTCTACGGGCGAAGTTGGCATGTTGTGGGCTCGGTTTTTCATATTTATCTTGAAATATTCTTACCGCAATACTTAAATCATCGGTTGCCTGCATAGTTTTTAGCACATCCTGGTATTTACCCTCTTCCAGTTCATAACATCCAAAGTCCAACTGATCTTTAAATGAATAAGTACCATTTGGGTACATACTTTGAAACTGTTGGTAGCGTCCACCGATGTGTTGGAAAATCGTACCACCGCCGAAAAGCGCTCCGTATTTATAAGTAGTAGGTACGGGAATCGGGCTAAAATTGCTTTCACCATCGACATTACCCATAATCGCAGCCGACGTAATCTCGCTATAGCCCCTGGCGCGGAGAAAGTTCCATGTATATGTTTTGTAATCTTTATCTGCCAGAGCAGCCTCGGCTTTTTGCGCGAATTGCTCGGATTCAGTTAATGTCCTAGGAATTTCTGGTTTTGGTATATTTATCTCTGGCACTGGTACTGGTTCCGGCGATTTAGTATTCTCAAAGGTAATTTTAGTCGGTTCATGTGGAATCGGTTTAAATGACTCGGCAACGCGCCTTAAGGCCTCTGGAACTTCCATCGATTTAGTAGGCTGATCGGTTACGGTCGTTATCGGTTCGTGTACGGTTTCGGTTGGAATCGGTCGAAAAGATTCAGCAACCCGACCAAGTGCCTGTCCAAAGTTTGGCATATCGACTGTCCTATTAACGGCCTCGGATTGAATATGTATATTTGGCCTAGGCCCAGCATCCGATAACTTACCAGCTAGCGTAAATGAAGCATAAGCCAGAGCAAATGCACCCAAAACTTTGGCGATTGAAATATAATCAACGCCAAATTCCGCTAAATTCATTGCATGTTCTGATGATTTACTCGACATAAAATATCTTTATTAACTCTGATACTTTATCATATTAGCCACTTTTTGTCAATCAAAAACGCCCGACATGACTAGTCGAGCGTTTCGTAGTTTAAGCCAATTTACTAAAAGGTATGTAAGTGTGTTCCGAAGGCCAGCTAATACGATGATTAGACAGGCCTTCGGATTTGTACTAGCAGACGTTACCGCTGGTACTATTTGCTGATGCTCATCAACGCGATCGCAAGGACCATGCCGACGGCGATCATACCGGAAATCACACTGACGAAACGAATCACTCGCTTGCCAAGACCGAAAACGGCCTGGAGAGATATGATCGATCCGAAAATGTATGCAACTACCTGCGCAGCCAGATTG
>JAAXXM010000015.1:0-1993 GCA_013334475.1 Candidatus Saccharimonadota bacterium
ACATCGTCCATATCGATGCCAACTAGCTTGAGTGCTGCGAGGGTCTTGTGGGCACTATCGATATCTATCATGGATATAGATTTGTCAGTTTCGGGCAAGTGATCTAATATCTTTGATATGGTTTCTTCTGGTAGTGTATTAACACTCAATGGCGCAAGAAGATTGCTAACATATAACAAATCATCGTACTCAGGATTTTTGGTCGAAGTCGAGGCAAGAAGTAGCCTTTGGACAGATGGTCCATGACTATCAATCACGGCTTCTTTACCAAGTCGGTCTAGAAATATATCGTAAGCAACGATAGCCTGTGCGATAGCCGCTTTGCCACGTAGTGCCAGGGCTTCGGTTGAACCGATTGCTTCCAGGCGTTTATCTACTTCGCTATCAATTCGGCTAACAAAAAACGAAGCAACGCTACGAGCTTTATTATTTGAACCAGTCAGATGGGTATCTTTGAAGGCAGTTATGACGTCTTGGTAGCGGGCCAAGCTAAAAATTAATGTCACATTAACATTAATGCCACTAGCTAAAGTCTCCTTGATTGCTGGGAGTCCAGCTGGAGTGGCAGGTATTTTAATCATTAAATTCGGAATGTTTAGCTCTTCCCATAGCCATTTAGCTTGCTTGATTGTAGCGTCGGTGTCTTCGGCTAGGGCGGGCGATACCTCTAGTGACACATAGCCATCTTCACCGCCGGACTCTTCCCAGATCGGCTCTAATTCTTTAGCTGCTGAGCGAATGTCTTGCATGGCCAACTTAAAGAAAATTTCTTCATTCGATAGATCGCGCGATGCGTAATCTTTGATAGGTTGGTCATAATCACTGCTTGATTTGATCGCCTTTTCTAGAATCGTTGGATTAGACGTCAACCCTCTGACTCCGTCATCTATGTATTTTTTGAGACGACCTGATTCGACTAATTCTCGCGAGAGATTATCGAGCCATGGACTTTGATCGTATTTGTTATGGAGTGAATGTAAATGTGTCATATTGCTTTGATTATAGCAAATAGTTTATTATAGTGCATATGGTTAAAATATGTGCTTTGGGGTCGGCATCACAGGATGTTTTCTTGTCCGGAAAAGGTATAGAGGCAAAATTCGAGCCTTCTAATAACGCATATTTCGAAGAATTCAAATTGGGCACTAAACTGAACGTTGAAAAAATTGATTTTGCGATTGGTGGCGGTGCTTCGAACGCGGCTGTCACTTTTGCTCGTCAAGGACATGAAAGTAGTTTCGTAGGTAAACTTGGCGGCGATATACCGGCGCAGAATGTCATTAACGAACTCGATCATGAAAATGTCGATACCAGGCATGTCATATTCGACGAAAACGGCGGTACGCAATATTCGACAATTTTATTAGCTGATACCGGTGAACGAACGATTCTAATATATCGCGGAGTCGGTGACAAATATCACGTAAAAGACTACGAAGACATGGATTTCAGCGGCTTTGAATGGCTATACGTCTCGACTCTTAGCGGTTCGGTAGATGTTCTGGATTATGTTTTTTCTAAAGCAAAATCTCAGAATGTCAAAATAGCTTTTAATCCTGGCGACAAAGAATTAAGACAACCCGAAAAATTAAAGCCATTGATCGAGGACGTTGATATTCTGATTGTCAACAAAGATGAAGCGCAACTGATAGTCAACGGTGAAAGTCTTGAAGAGTTGACTAGGCGTATGATGAGTTATGTACCACTGGTGATTATCAGTGACGGGCCTAACGGAGTGATTGCCAGTGACGGCAAGACGATCGTCCGGGCAGGTATGTATGAAGACGTCAAGGTCGTTGACCGGACTGGCGCTGGAGATGCTTTTGGTTCGGGTTTTGTTAGTAAGTGGTCTGAGGGCAAATCTCTCAAAGATGCGATTGTTTTTGCTAGCGCCAATTCGACTTCGGTAGTGACAAAGATTGGCGCTAAGGCCGGAATATTGCATAAAGGCGCAGTGTTGCACGCTATGCCATTAGACGAGAAGCCGTTCTAA
>JAAXXM010000015.1:2093-15589 GCA_013334475.1 Candidatus Saccharimonadota bacterium
CAAAGATGCGATTGTTTTTGCTAGCGCCAATTCGACTTCGGTAGTGACAAAGATTGGCGCTAAGGCCGGAATATTGCATAAAGGCGCAGTGTTGCACGCTATGCCATTAGACGAGAAGCCGTTCTAACATGTCGATTTTTTTGCGAATACTACTAGACGCTGAGGAGCCAATTTTTTCGAATACTTTGATGCGGCTCGAAAAAGTCACTGGTAATAGTGGCGTCGATGCTCGACTGATAGCGGACATAATTAGTAATTATCATTCTGTTTTGAAGCGACTCGGTCTAGACATCAAAGATACGACGGCCCGAGAGCTATACCATGCCCTGAGGCCTACCGCAAAAAGTGGCGTGGCTGGATTATTACTACCCGGCAATGACTATGCCATGTATATGGCGCCAGATGGTATAGTCTCGTTGAATCTTATTGACGTCATCGAAAACGCGCATCATGATTTGCCTTTCGGCAGTCATTCGATGTCTGTTGGGCGAGCGGAGCTAAAAAAAGAATTGCTGAAACGATATATCAAACATGCTCGGTCTGACGAAAATACAATTCGTGAGATAGCGGCTACGATCGGGTTAATTGACTAATTGGTTGTGCTATAATATAGCCTAAATAAGCATAAACGGAATATAAAATAGGAGCGAAAATTGAAGTATCAAATCTGTGTTTCTGGGGCAGCTTCGGGTATTACTGTTCAGGCTTCGCACCAATTAGCTTATGACCTAGGTAAGGCTATTGCTATGGCTGGCAAGACGCTAACGACCGGAGCGACGGTCGGTTTGCCATGGTTCGCAGCTCAAGGAGCATTCAGCGTCAAAGACCGCGAAGGCGCATCTATTGGTTTTTCTCCAGCTAGTTCTTTTCGTGAACACGTCACGGTATATCGATTACCGACGACTGAATTTGACTACATCAACTTTACTGGTATGGCTTATGTCGGTCGTAACATACATTTAGTTCGATCGAGTGATGCTGTGATTACCGTTGGAGGCCGCATGGGATCATTGCATGAATTTGCAACAGCGCTCGAGAGCCAAAAGATCATCGGCGTATTACTCGGTAGCGGAGGACTGGCAGATTATGTCCCAACCTTGTTGAAAAATATCGAAGCACCAGATGTCAAGAATGTCATCTATGATACCGATCCGTTCCGATTGGTTGACAAAGTCATCAAAGCCCTAGACAAAAAATACGCTGATTTTATTCACGATAGCACTGGTAGCAGCGCTAATCATTTGATACGAAAAGGCTAGACGAAGGTGTTTATTTGTTCAAAAGACGGTATAATTATTACTAATGGACAATAAATTCAAATTAGAGTCAAATTACCAACCGACCGGCGATCAACCCACGGCTATTAGTCAGTTGCTTTCAGGCTTGGAATTGGGCAATAAAGAGCAAACTCTTCTCGGGGTGACTGGTAGTGGCAAAACTTTTACGATGGCTAATATTATCGCCAGTCGTGGAGTGCCGACCTTGGTTTTAGCCCATAATAAAACTCTGGCGGCCCAACTCTATAGTGAATTCAAAGCGTTTTTTCCAGATAGCGAAGTTCATTATTTTGTAAGCTATTTCGATTACTATCAGCCAGAAGCTTATATTGCTAGTAGCGATACCTATATCGAAAAAGACAGCAAGATAAATGATGAGATTGATAAATTGCGCCATGCCGCAACGACCGCGCTATTGACTCGTCGTGACACGATAATCGTTGCCAGCGTCAGCTGTATCTATGGCATTGGCTCTCCGGATGATTATTCGGCAATGTCGATTGTCGTAAAGAAGGGCGAAAAGCGCAAACAAGATAAATTCGTTCGTCAACTGACCGACATCCAATATCATCGTAATGACATCGATTTTACACGGGGTAATTTCAGGGTTCGGGGTGACACGGTCGATGTGTTCCCAGCTGGCAGCGATACGGCCTATCGGATTGAATTTTACGGTGATTTAGTTGAGAGGTTGACTCGTATTAATCCATTGACTGGTGAGATAATTTCACAACCGCAAGAAATATCGATTTTTCCGAGCAGTCACTATGTAACGCCAAAAGAAAAACTAAACCTTGCAATTGAAAACATAAAAAAAGAGTTTGACCTGAGAATCAAATGGTTTGAAAGTCAAAACAAATTACTTGAGGCCCAAAGATTGAGCCAGCGAACTAAATACGATATCGAAATGCTGGAGGAAACCGGTTTTGTCAAAGGTATCGAGAACTATAGCCGATATCTAACCAATCGTGAGCCGGGCGAACAGCCGGCAACTTTGTTAGATTATTTTCCAGATGATTTCTTGATGTTCATTGATGAAAGCCACATGACCTTACCGCAAGTTAGGGGTATGTATAATGGCGATCGAGCACGTAAAGAGATTTTAGTTGATTATGGTTTTAGGTTGCCAAGTGCGCTTGATAATCGACCATTGACCTACGATGAATTTAATCGACATATCAATCAAGTGATTTATGTCTCGGCAACACCAGGTGATTGGGAGCTATCGCACAGTCCTCGTCCGGCCGAACAAATCATCAGGCCGACAGGACTGCTGGAACCCGAAGTTTCAGTTCGTCCAACCAAGCATCAAATTGATGATTTGATAAATGAAATCAATCAGACAATAAATAGAAAACAACGTGTTTTAGTGACGACCTTAACCAAGCGTATGGCTGAAGAGTTATCGGTCTATCTTCAGGACATGGGTATTAAGACTGCCTACATCCATAGTGAAATCGATACTCTAGAGCGAGGTGATATTTTGAAAGATTTGCGTGACGGTGTCTATGACGTACTAGTTGGTATTAATCTATTGCGCGAAGGTTTGGATTTACCGGAAGTTAGTTTGGTGGCGATTATGGATGCCGACAAAGAGGGATTTTTGCGTAGTAGTGGTGCGCTAATTCAGACCAGCGGTCGTGCTGCTCGACACGTCGAAGGTCGAGTAATTATGTATGCCGACAATATGACTGATTCGATGAAGCGTGCAATTGCCGAGATGGACCGTCGTCGCGATATTCAAAAAGCCTATAACGAGCAACATAACATTACGCCCCAAGGTATTGCTCGGGCGGTCAGCGAAGGTCTTCGTGCGATAATTCCAAAACAAGAGAAAGACAACAAACTTAATCTCAAAAAAATCCCACCGGACGAATATCCGGCGTTAATTCGAGATTTGACCGCCCAAATGAATCTAGCCAGCGCAAATCTGGAATTCGAGCGTGCTGCCGAGCTACGTGATTTGATTGCCGAAATCAAATCAACCATGTAGTGCAAAACTTACATCTGGGCGCTATAATATTCATTATGACAGCAATAACTCGTGAAGACGCGCTTCATTTAGCGCAGCTCTCCGCCCTCGAGCTTAGTGAGGACGAAATTGAAAAACTCAGAATCGATATCGGTAATATCTTGGGTTACGTGCAACAACTTGGGCAACTTGATACGTCGGGTGTCGAGCCGACATATCAGGTTACCGGACTAGAGAACGTCTGGCGCGAAGACGAGATAATCGATTATGGCATAAGTAGGGAGCAGCTTCTTGCTCGCGCTCCGCAGTCAACAGAAAATCAGATAAAAGTACCGAAGGTTCTATAAATTATGACAATCAAAGAAGTATTACAGCAGATTAAAGTTAGCTCGGCTCGTTCAGTCGTCGAAAAGGCGCTGGCCGACGCCAAAGAGGTTGCCGATTATAATGCATTGTTATCCTTGACCGAAGAGCGGGCTTTGGCCCGAGCAGACGAGGTCGATAAGGGTAAAATTACCGGCCGACTTGCCGGTGTCCCGTATGTAATAAAAGACAACTTCTTGGCTTTTGGTGGTCCATCGACAGCCGCCAGCCACATGCTAGAATTTTTTGACACGCCATTACAGGCTACATCAGTCGAAAAGTTAGAGGCTGAGGGCGCAATTTGTATTGGTAAAGCTAACCTTGATGCTTTTGCTCACGGTGGTAGTACGGAAAATTCGGCTTTTGGGCCAACCAAGAACGCTTACGACAAATCATGCGTTGCTGGTGGTTCAAGCGGCGGCTCCGCCGTCATTACCGCTTTGGGCGTGGTGCCCTTTGCTTTGGGTAGTGATACTGGTGGATCAATTCGTCAGCCAGCGAGTTACAACGGCGTAGTGGGTGTCAAGCCGACCTATGGTACGGTTAGTCGTTATGGCGTGGTCGCGATGGCCAGCAGTACTGATACGATTGGTCCGATTACTTCGAATGTCGAAGATGCCGAACTATTGATGTCAATCATGTCAGGATTAGATAAGCGTGATATGACGACACTGCCGGACTTTTTTGAAATTTTGCCAGATGCAATGCCTAGCCAAAAAATCGGATTAGTCAAAGATTTTATGTCCGAACATGTTGACAGTGAGGTCCGAGCGCGAGTCAACGAATATATCGAAAAACTCAAGGCCGCTGGGCACACCATCGAAGAAGTATCTTTGCCGATGGCTGAATATGCCCTAGCTATGTATTACATTATCGTACCGGCTGAACTTTCAAGTAATTTAGCTCGCTATGATGGAATTCGCTACGGACATCAGGCAGAAGGAGCTAAAACGCTAGCCGAATTGTATGGTCGTACTCGTGGACAGGGTTTTGAGGCCGAGAATAAACGTCGAATCATGATCGGTAGTTATGTGTTGTCGAGCGGTTTCTTTGATGCTTATTATTTACAGGCCCAGAAGGCTCGAACGTTATTGATTCACGAATTCAACAAGCTATTCGAACAATACGATTGTCTTATTGGACCGGTTGCGCCATCAACCGCTTTTAAATTAGGTGAAAACGTAGCTGATCCTATAAAAATGTATCTCGAAGATATTATGACGGTACCAGCTTCGCTTGCTGGGTTGCCGTCAATAAGCGTGCCGGCAGGTAAAAGTAGCGCTGGTATGCCAGTTGGCGTCCAGATAATTGGCCCAATGAAAAGCGACGCTTCGTTACTAGCACTAGCTCGAAGTATGGAGTCGAAATAATGAATATTACTTTCGTCTTTATTTTGGCCGGTATCATAGCCATCGGCGGATTAATGTTATTCATCATTCTGCGTAGCGAAAAACATAAGCCGCTCAACGTCGAGAATTATCGCGTGAGATGTCTAGCGAACGAACAATTATTAAAAAAAGGCGAAAAATCCAGCTATCACTTAACAATTATCAATGCTGATAAGCTGGTCGATCAAGCCCTCAGAGAGAGTGGTATTAAGGGCCAAACGATGGGCGAGCGCCTACGTAATTCCGGCGAAAGGTTCTGTGATCTAAATGGGATTTGGGGAGCGCATAAGTTACGCAATCGAATCGCTCATGAGCCAGACGCAACCATATCTTACGACGAGGCAAGATGGGCGCTAAGTAAATATCGCAAAGCACTGAAGGATTTAGGAGCAATATAATGATAACGGATGAAATTTTAGCAAAATACGAGATGACAATTGGCGTAGAGTGTCATGTTCAGCTCGCGACCAAGACGAAATTATTCAGTGGTGTTGATAACGACGCCAGGGATAAAGAACCGAACAGCGTCGTCAGTCCGATTGACTATGCCTTACCCGGTATGTTACCGGTGTTGAACCGTCGAGCAGTTGATTTAGCTATCAAAGCCGGCAAGGCACTGGGTAGTAAGGTCGCGAATATTAGTCGGTTCGATCGTAAACATTATTTCTACCCGGATCTTCCTAAAGGCTATCAGACTACCCAGATGTATCAGCCAATTATTTTGTCAGGAACGGTCGAAGTGCCACTCGAAGATGGCTCAACAACTAACGTACGGATACACCATGCCCATCTTGAGGAGGATGCCGGTAAGTTGTCGCATCACGGCGATTATTCGCTAGTCGATTTGAACAGGGCTGGCACACCACTTATCGAAATTGTTTCCGAGCCAGACATGCACTCCGCCACGGAAGCCAAGGCCTATGCGGCTGAATTATATCGATTGATGACTTTTGCTGGCGTGACATACGGTGATTTGTACCATGGCAATATGAGGTTCGATGTTAACGTATCAGTTGCACTCAAGGGTGCCGATAAATTAGGTATTCGCACCGAGACTAAAAACCTAAATTCTTTCCGCAGCGTCGAACGAGCGGTTGAATATGAATTCAGGCGACAAGTTGAGCTAGTCGAAAAAGGCGAAAGAATCATTCAAGAGACTAGGGGTTGGGACGAAGCGAAACAAAAGACAACATCACAGCGTAGCAAAGAGAACGCCCAGGACTATCGTTATATGCCTGATGCCGACATTCCACCAATTATTTTGTCGGATCAAGAAATTGCCGAAATTCAGGCTGATATGCCAAAATTACCAGGTGAATGGCGAAATATTCTGAGTAGTCTGGATTTAAGTTATCAAGCGGTTGAAACTCTGCTTGACGCGGAGAATGAATTCAGAGGCAAGATTGAGTTTTTGAACACAATCAAAAGCATTATTGATGACGGCGACTACGAAAAGGCTAAGTTCATCGCTAATTGGCAAATTAATATCTTGATTCCAATGTTGCGGGACGAAGCTTTCGTATTTGGAAAAGTGAATCATCTTGAGCTTGAGGCGACGATTTACGAACTGGTAAAATCAGAAAAACTCAGCTCGACCAATGCCAAACAGTTGTTCAAGGACCTAATTAGTGCCGACTCTTTGCCGAATATCGAGAAATTTGCCGAGGACAAAGGATATATCCAGGTTAGTGACGAGGGTGCTATGGTCGCGATTATTGATGAAGTTTTGAATGATCCAATTTCAGTAAAAGCAGTTGCTGATTTTAAATCGGGTAATGAAAAAGTAATAGGTTTTTTGGTGGGCCAAGTCATGAAAAAGTCAGGCGGAAAAGCCAACCCTGGTCTAGCACAAAAACTACTCAAAGAAAGGATGTAGTCAGCGTGAAACAGCCAACCAAGGCGATAATTTGTGCTGCCGGATTAGGCACGAGATTCTTGCCGCAAACTAAAGCAATGCCAAAAGAGATGCTACCGATAATTGACAAACCGGTCATCCAATTGATTATCGAACAAGTCGTCGCAGCCGGTGTGACTGATGTAATCATCGTTACTGGTAGCACTAAACGGGCGATCGAAGACCATTTCGATCGAAGTGAAGATTTAGAGGCTGAATTAATCGCTGGAGGCAAAGCCGATAAGGCCGAGCAAATCAAATCGATTGCAGAGATGGCAAATTTCATTTACGTTCGCCAAAAAGGTTCGCCTCGTGGTAATGCCCGACCAATTCTTAACTCACAACATTTGATTGATGATGATGAGCCGTTCTTTGTGTTCTTTGCAGACGACTTCTTTAGGTCGAAAACGCCTTGGCCGCTTCAACTCAAAGAAGTTTACAATAAAACTGGCAAATCAGTCATTTCACTCATTGAAGTCGAAAAAAAAGACGCAGATAAATACGGTATGGCTGAAATTAGCGATCAAATATCGGATAGAGTATTTCAGTTGAAGGGCTTGGTCGAAAAGCCAGGCGAAAAAAACACGCCGTCCGTGTTCGCATCGGTCGGTAGTTATCTGCTGACGCCTGATATCTTACCGTTGATTGCCCAAGAAAAAGTTGGTGTCGGCGGCGAAATAGTTTTGGCTGATAGTATCAATGAACTTGCTAAAAAAGATAAGGTTTATGGCTGTTTTATAGATGGAGTCTGGCATGATACCGGTAATCAGCTCGGATACCTTAAGGCGATTGTCGATGCCGGTCTTGAAAGCGATAAATTCAGCCAAGACTTTAGAAACTATTTGCGTATGCGCTTGAAGTAATTGACTGATAAGTGCTAATATATTGTTATTAAGACATAAGCGCGTAGAAAGGTACATATAATGAGTTCAGCAGCAGAAGTATTGGTAATCATATTATCGATTGTGTTAGCTATTTTCTTGGTTTTGGCAATTTCTTTGACTATTTATTTAATCGTTTTGACTCGTCAGATTCGCCGGATTACCAGGTCGGCCGAAAAAACCGTCGATAATATCGAATCGGTTGTGTCCGGTGTATCGAAAGTCATTTCACCGATGTTCATTGCCGAAACCGTGGCAAAATTCATTAAAAAGTTTAATAATAGTAAGAAGAAAAACAAGAAGAACGAGGAGGATTAATATGTCAAAAAAAGGTAAATTCGCATTAGGCGCTATATTCGGAGCGATTGCCGGAGTCGTGGCTGGTGTACTAGCTGCTCCAAAGAGCGGTAAAGAAACTAGGGCCGAACTAAAAGCCAAAGCCGAAGCTGTCAAAAAAACCGCGACGGAAAAAGCTGCACAAGCAACGAATAAGGCTGAAAAAATCGTTAAAAAAGCCGAGACTGAAGCCAAAAAAGCTATCAAAGAAGCTAAATCCGAAGTAAAGGATCTAAAGAAACGTACCGAACGAGCCGTCGAGGGCGCCAAAAAAGGTTTTAAATCGTCAAAATAATCGTAGTGATTACAAGCATAAACGCACTGGTTAAAATCAGTGCGTTGTTTTATTATTGAATTAATGAAGATTGTTAAAAAAATAAACAAAGATAATGAAACAGGAGCGCGCAAGCAACTAATCGAAGAGTTATTCTATGATTTTCATAAAAATCGCTATCAAATATATTGGATGAATTTTTTGAGGGGTGTTTATTTTGGTTTTGGCACTGTCTTAGGCGGCACTGTAGTTGTAACATTTTTGATTTGGCTGCTAGGTCAGTTTTCGGGTTGGCTGCCTGATTCGATTGGTCATTGGATTAGTCTGGTAGTTGATTCGATACAGAAATCATCAAGGTAAAAAATACACCTATTTAGTAGGGCAAAACTATTAATTATTAGCTATACTGGTATATAACATGGAGGTAAAACTGAAGTCGTCGGATTATGTGCATTTGCATAATCATACTCACCATAGCCTTCTGGACGGTCTGACCAAGATTCCAGATTTAGTTCAAATGGTAAAGAATTCCGGAATGGAAGCAGTCGCCATTACCGATCATGGTACGATGTCGGGCACGATTGAATTTTATAAAGCTGCAACGGATGCCGGTATTAAGCCAATAATTGGCCAAGAATTCTATATGGCTACACGTTCACTACATGATCGAGATCCTGCCAAAGACAAAGCCCGCTACCACGTTACTATATTAGCGATGAATAATCAGGGCTATCAAAATTTGATGAAATTGTCATCGATAGCCAATTTAGAGGGTGTTTATTATAAGCCGCGCATTGATCATGAAGTCCTCGAAAAGTATAACGAAGGTCTGATTATTTTGTCCGGTTGCGCCGGTTCGGAACTTGGTGAAAATCTAATGAACGACAATTACGAAGAAGCGAAACGAATCGCGCTTTGGTACAAGTCGGTATTCGGCGATCGTTACTATCTAGAGATGCAGGATCATGGTCATCCGGATTGTCCTAAATTTTGGGATAGACAGTTCAAGATCAATACATATTTGCAAAAAATGTCCAAAGAAATCGACGTGCCGCTCGTCGTTAGCAATGATGCCCATTACCTATTTGCTAGTGATTTAGAGTCGCATGAAATATTACTTTGTGTCGGAACCGGCGCATATTTGTCCGATAAAGACAGGATGTCGTTAAAGGATTTTGATTTACACGTCGGTGAAGCTTCCGACATAATTGGCCGTTGGGGCAAAGACTTTCCAGAAGCGATATTAAATACCAAAAAAATTGCCGATAGATGCGACGTAAAATTAGAGCTGGGCGGTATTTTGATACCACGTTTTCCGACGCCAAATGGCGAGACTGAAAAAGAGTATCTCGACAATCTTGTGTATAAAGGCCTAGCGTGGCGATATGGTGACGTAGATAAAAAAACGGCTTTTGGTATGACAATCGACCAAGCCAAAAAGCATATTCCCTCAGATGTTCTTGGACGAGCCGAATATGAACTTGGCGTGATTGACGGCATGGGCTTTAACGGATATTTCTTGATCGTCCAGGATTTTATTAACTGGGGCAAGGAAAAAGGAATTATTTTTGGACCTGGCCGTGGTAGCGCGGCAGGATCGATAATCGCCTATTCGCTTCGTATTACCGAGCTTGATCCGCTCAAGTATGATCTGCTATTCGAGCGTTTTTTGAATCCTGATCGTATCAGTATGCCCGATGTCGATATCGATATCCAAGACACGAGGCGTGATGAGGTGATTGCATATTGTGCCAATAAATATGGCGAAGGTCGCGTCGCAAATATCGTAACTTTTGGGCGAATGGCAGCTAGGGCGGCGGTCCGTGATGTGGCACGTGTTCTTGAAGTGCCATATGCTGAGGCAGATAGGCTGTCCAAGATGATACCGCCACCTGTACAGGGTCGGCATATTCCGCTAAGCGTCAGCGTCGAGAAGGATCCTGATCTTAAACATGAATACGAGACTAATCCGACTGCAAAAACTGTGATCGATTACGCAATCAGACTCGAGGGAACGATCCGTTCTCATGGTATCCACGCTGCCGGCGTAGTCATCGCACCGGACGATATCGTTAAATTCGTGCCACTTGAAATCGCACAAAAAGGCGTTATTTCGACTCAATATCCGATGGGTCCGGTCGAAGAGCTGGGGCTGCTGAAAATGGACTTTTTGGGCTTATCGAATCTAACTATTATCAATAATGCCTTGCGTATAATCAAAAAAGTCTATGGTGTCAGCATTGATATTAACAGCTTGCCGCTCGATGATGCCAAGACTTATGAGCTACTGCAACGTGGTGATACGACCGGTGTTTTTCAGCTAGAGTCGGCTGGAATGAAACGTTATTTACGCGAGCTGAAGCCATCGGTATTTGAAGACATTGTTGCTATGGTGGCCTTGTATCGCCCCGGTCCAATGCAGTTTATTGACAGCTTTATTAGTCGTAAACACGGTCGCGAGCGGATTACATATTTACATGACAAGTTCGAAAATTCCCTAGAAGGCACTTACGGCATCCTTGTTTATCAGGAACAATTCATGCAGATTTCTAAGGACTTTGCCGGATTTACTGGCGGTCAAGCCGATACTCTGCGTAAAGCGGTCGGCAAGAAAAAAATTGATTTAATGCGCAAGGTCAAAGTTGACTTCGTCGAAGGCGCGGTCAAGCATTCGGGCGCTAAACCGGAATTAGCCGAGCAATTCTGGGGCCAATTAGAGGAATTTGCCAATTACTGCTTCAACAAGTCGCACGCTGCTTGCTACGGCTTGATTGCGTACCAGACGGCCTATCTAAAGGCGCATTATCCCGAAGCGTTCATGGCGGCGCTAATGACTAGTGATCATGACGATATTGACCGATTGGCAATCGAAATCAACGAATGCAAGCACATGGGGATAAAGGTTTTGCCACCGGATGTCAATCAGGGATTCGTCGAATTCGCGGTCGTACCAGACAAGAAAGAAATCAGATTCGGCATGGCTGCCGTTAAGGGTGTTGGCGTTGGAGCTGTCGAAGAAATTTTGCGCGCGCGTGATGAAGGCAAGTTCAAGAGCATCGAAGATTTTGCCAAGCGCGTATCAACAGGTAAATTTAACCGAAAAGCTTGGGAGTCGCTAATTAAATCGGGGGGATTCGACTCTTTGGGCGATCGGTCGGATATTCTATTTAATCTCGAGACGATTCAGGCATTTGCTAGTAAACTGCAAAAAGAAGCCCTGAGTGGTCAAATTGACTTGTTCGGCGCTCTAGGTGAAGAATCATCCGTTCAACCAACTATGAACCTGCAAACTGCGCCGGTTAAACATACCGACCGTGAAAGGCTGGCTTGGGAGAGAGAACTGATGGGGCTATACATCAGCTCGCACCCGCTAGACAATTATGACGCCTATTTCGAAGAGCAGACATTATCGTTATCGCAAGTCTCACCGGATATCGATGGCAAGCCGGTAATAGTCGGTGGCCTAATCACGACAGTCCGAACGATAATTACAAAAAATGGATCCAAAATGGCATTTATCGGTATCGAAGATAAATTGGGCGAATCCGAGATTATAGTTTTCCCTAATTTATTTGAGAAATACGGCGCTAAGTTGGTCCAAGACGCTGTTATCAAGGCAACTGGAAAAGTCAGTGCCAGGGACCGGGATGGCAAATTAGGGACCGAGGCAAAGATCATAGCCGATGACATTAGCTTTGTCAGTGAAGACGAGTTAAAAAGCTATGAATCAACTGGTCGCAAAATGGAAAAACCAAAGATGAGCGCCAAGGTTCGAGCCGAGCGAGTTAGTGCCGCCAGGCCGATTTCGCATGCTACCGCTACTACGCCGGTCCAAAGTTCGATAAAGCCTGAAATCCCAGTGGTAAAGAAGCTCTACGTCAAAGTTAACAATCCTGACGATCATGAATCGCTTCATTTGCTTAAAAAAGTCTGCAGTGATTTTCCTGGTACCGACGAGATTATTTTGGTCCTAGGCGAAGATAAAAAATCAGCCATGAAGTTGCCATTCAAAATCGATGCGTCAGATGCTTTGATTGATAAACTAGCGGAAATATTAGGAAAAGCCAGCGTTGTCGTCAAATAGTCAAGGCGTATAGCGCAATACCTGCCGCTACGCTGACATTGAACGATTCTTTTTTGCCGTGCATCGGGATTTCTATCAGGTCGTCGCACGATTGACGCATGTCGTCCGTGATCCCGTGAACTTCTTCGCCCAGTAGTAGGGCGACTTTTGGCGGGCGCTGATATCTATCAATCATTACACTAGTTGAATCTTGCTCGAGACCGACTATGCGATAGTCTTGTTGCCTCAGACTGCTAAGATCAGGTATTTCTTGGTATTCAAATGGGACTATAGTCTCGGCGCCGAGAGCGGTCTTGTGAATTTGTAATGTTAACTTTTCCGAAATATGCGGCAAACGTTTGTCGTTTGATATTTTAGGGTATGGGCTATAACCACTGATAATAATTTTTGACACGCCAAATCCTTCACAGGTACGGAATATCGACCCTATGTTGTGGGTTGAGCGAATATTATGAGCGATGACGATAATTTCTGGCATACTTTGTGATTGTAGCACTTTATGACTTGAATACTACAACTGCTCGACATATATTTAGCTTTATGGGTTTATTATCTGACCAAGTTGATAAAAAAGAGATTGAAGTTATTACGCGTGAGTTGCGACGCGTCCTGACAAATAAAGTTATCGGTGACGTAGTTGAATTCGGTTGTTACTTGGGCACGACTAGCGTATATATAGCGGATATTTTAAAAAACAGCGGACGGGAATTTTACGCCTATGATTCGTTCGAAGGTTTGCCAGAAAAAACCGACGAAGACATTAGCCCGCTCGGCGAATCGTTCAAGGCAGGTGAGTTATTCGCTTCGAAAAAGCAATTCATAAAAAACATGTTGTCGGCACGTGTGCCGCTGCCACATGTGGTTAAGGGCTGGTTTTCGGACTTAACGACAAAAGATGTCCCAGACAAAATTGCTTTTGCCTTCCTTGACGGCGATTATTATCGTTCGGTTGCCGATCCGATTAAATTAATTAGTAATAGGCTTCAAAATGGTGCTACTGTCATAGTTGATGATTATGCGAATCCGG
>JAAXXM010000016.1:0-2374 GCA_013334475.1 Candidatus Saccharimonadota bacterium
GTATCGGTTGTATTAACCGGTGGTTTTGTGTTTTCGCTTATTAATTCTATCTTAAAGCCGATTCTCGTTATTTTTTCTTTACCGGCAATTTTGTTGACTCTCGGATTATTCATGCTTATCGTCAATGGTATTATGGTTTACATCTCAGTTGGCTTGACGCCGGGTCTTTCGATGTCGTTTATTAATTCAATCATGACGGGAATTATCTTGAGTCTGTTAAACTATATAATAAGTGCGACGGTATTAGTAAGATCAGAGGATGTTGAGTAAGGAGAGTTATGAATTTAGATAATATTTTGCAGATAGTAACGGTAGCTTCGGCAGTGTTGATGGTGATAGCGATTTTGTTGCAACAACGTGGTGCTTCGCTTGGCGCTGGCTTTGGGGCAAGTGGAGAATTATACACGACTAGGCGAGGTATTGATAAGAGTCTATTCGAGGCAACGATAATCTTGGCAGTCATCTTTGTTTTATCTATCTTGGCCGGGCTGATTTTGCCCGCATTTAAATAGGGCTATTTCATGTCTGATGACGACCGAAAAAAGTGGTACCGGTTGCCGAATAAGCTGAACCGAAAAGTTATTTTTGGTCGTATGCGCAAAGTCGAAGACGTTACAGTTAGGCATGCTCATAAATTCTTAATAAAGCGCTGGGCTAACGTGGTAGAGGTTCAGAGGCATATTTTGCTTTGGATATTGGGTGTCGCGATTCTGATTTCAGCTACGGGCTTACAATTAATGTGGTATCAGCAGAGTTATCGAACCACTGTGGCGGCTAGCGGTGGAACGTATGCCGAAGCAGTACTCGGTCCGGTCAACACCCTGAACCCGCTCTATGCTATGACCAGCGCTGAACAATCGGCCGGTTATCTGATTTTTTCAAGCCTGTTAAAGTATGACAAAACTGGAAATTTGAACTATGATTTAGCGAATAGTGTTTCAGTTGACTCATCTGGAAAGCAATATACGATTTCGATAAAGCCGAATATCAAATGGCATGATGGTGATAATCTATCAGCGGATGATGTCGTATATACGGTTGACATGATGAAAAATTCGGCAACTCGATCGGTTTATTCTGGATGGGAGAATGTAACTGTCAAGGCCGCCGATCGTACTACATTAACATTTACTTTAAATACTTCCTATGCTGCTTTTGAACACGCTTTGACTTTCCCGATTCTTCCAAAACATATACTCAAAGACGTTTCGCCTAGTAGTTTGAGGGAAAATAATTTTAGCCGCGATCCGATAGGCAGTGGCCCTTTTAAAGTTCGTTTGGTCCAAAATGTTGATGGTGTGAGTGATAGGGAAGTGATTTATTTGGTTAGGAATGAAAACTATTATATTAATCAGCGTAATTTGGATAAATTCCAATTACATGTCTATAATACCGAAGACGAAATAGTCAAGGCTCTTGCTAACAACGAAGTGAATGCTGCGGCTGATATTTTTTCAACTGATGTTAATCAGATTAATACTAATCGATATAATGTAAAAACTTTACCGATAAGGAGTGGCGTTTATGCCATTTTGAATACTAACAGCGACACCCTTAAGGATAAAGCTATTCGTTCGGCCCTACGTTTAGCGACTGATATTAACTCTATCAAGGATAAGTTGCCGATCGGTACGCCGTCTCTAGATCTGCCTTTCATTAATGGTCAGCTTAGTGGGGATATACCACATGCGTCAGCTTTTGATCTGAAGGCCGCGCAAGAAACTTTGGCTGGTGCTGGTTGGCAGCTTGATAAACACAATATTTACGCCAAAGACGGAAAAGAACTTAAATTGTCGCTAGTTACTCTAAAGGACAGTGAATTAGAGCGTGTTCTCGAATCCATTTCAGATCAATGGAGAAAATTAGGTGTTGACGTCGAAACTAAAGTTGTCGATCCTAACGATATTACGCAAAACGTCGCTCAATCTATTTTGCAACCAAGAAATTATGACGTTTTAATCTACAGACTGAATATCGGAGCCGACCCTGACGTTTACGCCTATTGGCATTCGTCACAGGCTAACGCCAGTGGCTCGAATTTTTCTAATTATTCTAATGCGATTAGTGATGACGCCCTGGCTACGGCTAGAATCAAGAGTGATCCGATCCTTCGTAATGCTAAATATATTACCTTTGTCAAGCAATGGCTGAGTGATATACCGGCGATTGGGTTGTATCAATCGACAACGCAGTATGTTTATAACAAAAATATAAAATCGTTAAGCGATTCGACGGTTCTGATTTCACCAGTTGATAGATATAGTGATTTGATGAATTGGTACGTTGGCACAAAAAGCCTGTATCAAACGCCATAACATAATAAAATCCCGACTAATAAGCCGGGAATTTATTATGGTGGGCGCTGAGGGACTCG
>JAAXXM010000016.1:2474-15504 GCA_013334475.1 Candidatus Saccharimonadota bacterium
CAGTTGATAGATATAGTGATTTGATGAATTGGTACGTTGGCACAAAAAGCCTGTATCAAACGCCATAACATAATAAAATCCCGACTAATAAGCCGGGAATTTATTATGGTGGGCGCTGAGGGACTCGGTCACCTTTGGCGACCCCGAAAATTCACGATTGGCAACATAGTTGCCATCGGAATATTTCCTTGCGAACGTCCACCGGACGTTCTCACCCCCTCGGTCGAGGATTCGAGTAATTATTTATATGCATAATAAAATCCCGACTAATAAGCCGGGAATTTATTATGGTGGGCGCTGAGGGACTCGAACCCCCGACCCTCTCGGTGTAAACGAGATGCTCTAGCCAACTGAGCTAAGCGCCCATATCAAGGGATTATACAGATTAGGTCGGAATTTAGCAAGGCTGGACCGATATCAACTATTCGGATATAATATCGGCTATGCGCGCGTGCTGTAATTGGTAGCCAGGCTAGATTGAGGTTCTAGTGTCCGCAAGGACGTGGAAGTTCAAGTCTTCTCGCGCGCACCAAATAAAATGACAGTCCAAAGTGACTGTTATTTTATTTGGTATATCACGAAAACTTGAAGTTTCACGCCTGGACGTGGAAGTGAGGACCGAAAGTCTTCGGTCCGCAAGGCCGGAGCCTGGATTGCGAAAGCAACCAAGCGAGGCGGGGTCGCGAAAATTTACGGAGTAAATTTATCGTGACCAAGTCTTCTCGCGCGCACCACAGATAATAGATACTTAAGCTTTATACTTGATTTTTTATCTGTTTTTTGCTATAATGGAATTTAAGGAACCCGGGTAATCGGGTAATTTTTTTATGAAAGACCCAAAAAACATACGCAACGTTGCTATTATCGCTCACGTCGATCATGGCAAAACCACTCTTCTTGATGGTTTATTAAAGCAAAGTAATACTTTTAGACATAATCAAGCCGAGATGAATCAGCATTTGATTATGGATAGCGGCGAGCAAGAGCACGAACGCGGTATTACGATTACTGCCAAGCAAACTTCGATTTATTACGGTGATTACAAAATTAACATTATCGATACTCCAGGTCACGCTGATTTTAGCGGCGAAGTTGAACGAACCCTTAATATGGCCGATGGCGTATTGTTGATTGTTGACGCTCAAGAAGGTCCGATGCCGCAGACAAAATTCGTTCTATCCAAGGCTCTTGAGCTAGGTCTAAAGCCAGTGGTGATTATTAACAAAATTGACAAACCATCACGCCGAATTGATGAAGTCAACGATGAAGTTGCTGACCTTTTCCTCGAACTTGCGGTTGATGATAGTCAATTACATTATCCGACTTATTATGCGATTGCCAGACAAGAAAAATCCTGGAAAGACTTTCCGGCTGATATGTCTGTTGATGCTGACTTCACGCCGATTTTTGAAGCAATTATCAATGATATTCCGGCACCGACTGCTGATATGAACGGCAGTTTGCAATTAATGGTCACATCACTACAATACGATTCATTCTTGGGCAAATATGCCATCGGTAGGATTAAACGTGGTCAAGCAAAAAAAGGCATGGCCGTTACATTGATTGACCGTGAAGGTAATAGGACATCGTCACGAATTGATAAACTATTTGGTTATCGTGGGCTAACCCGCGAAGAAATCGATAGCGCGATTGCCGGCGATATCGTTGCGATAACTGGTATTGATTCAGCTAAAATTGGTGATACGATTGCCGACAAAGATAATGCCGAAGCCTTAGAACCAATCGAAATCGAAGCGCCGACGATAAGTATTTATCTTGGTCCAAATACTAGCCCGATGAAGGGTCGCGAGGGTGAATATAACACTTCTCGACAAATTGGCGATCGCCTAAAGCGCGAGCTTGAGACTAACGTGTCGCTACGCGTCGAAGAAGACGGCATTGGCTTTAAGGTCTCAGGACGAGGTGAATTGCACCTATCAGTCCTAATTGAATCGATGCGCCGCGAGGGTTATGAATTTGAAGTCGGTCGGCCACAGGTTGTGACGATTGTCGAAAATGGCGTCGAAAAAGAACCAATCGAAGAGCTATTGATTGAAGTAGGACTAGAATTCATGGGTGTAGTCAGCCAAGAAATGGGCAAACGCCGCGCTAATATGGTCAAACAAGAAAATACGACTAGTGGTGGCGTGCGTATGACTTATATTTTGCCGACTCGCGCTCTTATTGGTCTAAGAAACCTGCTATTAACCGATACTAAAGGTACGGTTATTATGAACAGTTTGCCGCATGGTTATGATGTTCTGGGTCCAAAAATGCAGAAAACCCGTAACGGTGTGCTGATCGCTTTCGAAAGTGGTACAACGACTTCTTATGCTTTGCAGGCCGCCGAGGCTCGCGGTGAACTATTGGTCGGTCCTGGTACAGATGTATATGCCGGTATGATCGTCGGTTCGTATAATCGTCAAGAAGATTTGGAAATCAACGTTTGCAAAGAAAAGCATTTGACTAATATGCGTTCAAAAGCTAGTGACGGAACGATTCAATTAACGCCGTTCACTAATCTGAGTCTCGAGCAGTGTCTCGATTTTATCGAAGATGACGAATTACTAGAAGTTACTCCAAAGAGCCTAAGGTTACGCAAGCGAATCCTTGATTTCAACCAGCGCAAACGTGCTGCCAAAAATTAATAAAATATTTTGGAATTTTTGATTTCTTTGGGCATGAAACCTTGGTCGTGTTTAAAGCCGGCTTGCCACTCGTAGTCTTTGCCATAACCGATATCTTTCATTAGTTTTGTCGAAGCGTTACGTAAATGAAGCGGCACTTTGGCGTTAGGATATTTACGCGCTAAATCTTGAGCTCGCCATAATGCGTCGGTCGTTTGACGTGATTTTTTGCTACTCGTCAGTGCTGTGACGACGTGCGAGAGAATGATTGCTGATTCCGGCATACCGATTCGTTCTATGGCCTGAAAAGCATTTAGTGCCAGCCCCAGCGCGCCGTTGCCAGCTAGTCCGATATCTTCTGATGCAAAAATCAACATACGCCTGGCGATAAATTTTGGATCTTCACCAGCTTCGATCATCCGCGCCATATAATAAAGGGCCGCATCGACGTCGCCGCCGCGCATACTTTTAATAAATGCGCTGATGATGTCATAGTGCATTTCACCATTCTTATCATAGCCGGGAAGTTTCTTTTGGGCGGCAACCTTGACGGTTTCTGGAGTTACTTTGCTGTCTAGCCCCAGGGCAAGCTCGAGGTTATTGAGCGCTACTCTAGCGTCACCGCCGGATAATTCAGCCAGATAGTCAATTGCTTTTGGTGTGACGTTTTTAGTTTTACGTTCAAGCTTTAGGGCATTTTTAATGACATTTTTGATTTCGTCTTTACTGAGTGGTTGTAATATCAACACTCGGCTGCGCGACAAGAGCGGATTAATAATCTCAAAACTCGGGTTTTCGGTCGTTGCGCCAATCAAGGTGATTAGGCCTGATTCGACATGGGGCAAAAAGGCGTCTTGCTGTGCTTTGTTGAATCGGTGAATCTCATCGACGAACAAAATCGTTCGTAATTTCAAGTTCCAATTTTGACGGGCATGTTCGATGACTTTTTCGACATCTTTTTTGCCTGATGTGACGGCCGATAGTTCGATGAATTCAGCATTGACCTCGCGGGCGATAATTCGTGCTAAGGTAGTTTTGCCCGTACCGGGAGGTCCCCAGAATATGAGGTTGACCGGTTCTTTGTTTTTGACGATTTGACGCAAAATTTCACCACTTCCTAACAAATGTGTTTGGCCGATGACTTCGTCTAAGTTCTTTGGTCGCATACGCTCGGCAAGTGGTATTCTTGACATATATCTTATTATAACTTAATCACAAAATGAATGATTATTGACCGTGTTGTTCCGTACAAAGAAATAACCCCATCATTCGATGAGGTTATTTCTTTGGTGGCTCCTCCCAGACTTGAACTGGGGACACAAGGCTCTTCAGGCCTCTGCTCTACCAACTGAGCTAAAGAGCCACGCTAGTGATACTCCGTTTATTGTACTAGAATTAGGCTGATTCGACAAGCTATATTGCTAGTTGAGACCAGTAGTTTTACAATAAAATCTAGAATAAACGAAGGGGAAATATGGAAGCTGTTATTGGAATAATATTTACTTTAATCGCATTAGTTGTGGTTTATGGAATCCGTATTGTCAATCAATACGAGCGTGGAGTGGTTTTTCGCCTCGGCAGGGTTAGTAAAGACGTCAAAGAGCCTGGTCTGCGCTTGATCATACCAATTGTCGATCAAATGCAGAAAGTATCGATGCGGACGGTAACGTTACCGATTGAGACTCAGAAAATAATCACCAAGGACAACGTATCGATTGATGTTGCAGCGGTGGCATATTATCAAGTAGTTGATCCTATTAAATCAATTGTTGAGATTGAAAACGTCGTTGCGGCCATTTATCAAATAGCCCAAACAACGGTACGTAATGTTGTCGGTCAGACCAGTCTAGATCATGTTCTTAGTGAAACGACGGCGTTGAATGAAAAAGTAAAAAGCATTCTGGATAAGGCAACTGAAAAGTGGGGAATATATGTCAGTAATGTTGAGTTAAAAGACATTCAATTGCCCGATTCTATGCAACGGGCGATGGCCAAAGAGGCCGAAGCCGAAAGAGAAAAACGTGCCAAGATTATTGCCGCCGAAGGTGAAGCTCAAAGCGCCACTAAACTTGGCGAAGCTGCCGATGTGATTAAGGCTCATCCGGTCGCTTTACAGCTACGCAACCTACAGGTTTTGTCTGAAATCGCCGCTGAAAAGAACAGCACGATTATCTTCCCAGCTCAGTTCATGGATACGATTGATAGTGTCAAAAAGTTCATGGAAAAAGAGAATTAAAGTTGAGAAGTCGAGTCTAGCGCATATCAATAAAATAACCCCAGACAAGCTGGGGATATTTTATTGGTGCGGGTTAAGAGACTCAAACTCTCGACCTCTTCCTTGGCAAGGAAGCGCTCTATCAACTGAGCTAAACCCGCATACTATTGTGTAATTGTATATGAAATGTACTAGCTTTGGCAATCCTTGCTTCCTTGGCCTGGCAAGTAAGATCACGCTAGCGCGACCCCGCGATTTCGCTATCGCAAACATAGTTTGCGTCGGAAAGTCGCCTTGCGAACTGCCACTGGCAGTTCTCACTCTATCAACTGAGCTAAACCCGCATACTTAGAAAAGTATAGATAAAAAAGTTATAAATTGCAAGATATCGGACGGTAGAACATACGAATCTATGAGATAATATCAAAAAAGGAGTTCTATGAAAGTAATCGTTTTTGGCGCTACGGGCGGGACTGGTATCGAACTAGTGAAGCAGCTAATTGATAGAAACTATGAAGTCTCGGCATTTATCCATAAAAATACCGGTGCATTAGAAAAATACTCTGACAAAATAAATTTTTTTAGGGGTGATGTCCTTGATTATAATTCAGTGCAAGCAGCTATATCCGGACAGGAAGCCGTCTTGGTGGCGTTGGGAGTGGTTCCTGGCGTGGCAAACGGAATCCTCAGCGATGGAACAGGCAATATAATCAAAGCCATGCGAGAGAGTGGCGCAAAAAGGCTGGTCGTCGAGACCGGTGCGGGGCTTGTCGAAGACAAAAAAACTCTTCCAGTTTTGTGGAGATTGTCATCTTCCTTACTACCGCCGATGAGGGCCATGTTCGAGGCAAAACGTCAACAAGAGTCAGCAGTAATGATGAGCGATTTGGACTGGGTGATTGTCAGACCGGCAAATTTGACTAATGACTCTTTGACAAAAGAATATAATGTCGGTCAAGCCATCAAACTAAAAACCAGTTCGCACATCTCGCGAGCAAACGTTGCGGATTGTATGATCAATCAACTCAACGCAGATGATTGGCTGAAAAAGGCGATTGTCGTATCTGAGGATTAATCAATTAAGGAGATATTTGATATGGATAAAACCAAGTTAATTGAAAAGCTAAAAAATTACTCCGAGAATTATCAAAAAAAGTTAAAACACGGCGAACCACTTCAGTTTTTAGTATATTCCGATAAATACGGTATCGATTTCGATTATTCTAGCTCTGTTAAAAATCAACCGTTTCACATCGCGAGTATCGGTAAGATGTTAACTGCAACTATTATCGGTATATTGATAGATAAAAAAATTATTGAGCTTGATGAATTGGTGTCCAAATATTTTTCAGACCAAGAGCTCGACGGCTTGTTTATTTATGAAGGTATCGACCATAAAGATCAAGTAACGATTCGACATTTGCTGACTCATACTTCTGGTATAGCCGACTATTTCGAGAGCAAAGTCAACGCGGATTCGCCGTTTGTCGAGCAGATTATGAGGAATCCGGACAAGAAATGGGTCCCAAATATGCTAGTTGATTTCGCTAGGACCAAACAGTCGGCGGTCGGACCAATAGGCCAGTATTTTTATTCGGATACGGGATATGTACTGATTGGTCTCCTGATAGAAAAGGCGACTTCAAAATCATTTAGTCAGGTATTAGACGAATATATATTTAGACCACTTGAAATGAACGATAGTTACTTGATGTTCTATGGTAAGCCGGTTAATGACACTGTCGATATCGCACCGATATATTTTAATGGGAATGAAGTTAGTAAACTAAACTTGCTAAGCTGTGATTGGGCTGGTGGTGGAATTATTTCGACAACGCGAGACCTGTTGAGGTTTCAGAAAGCCTTTTGGTCTGGCCAGATCGTAAGCGAACAATATATTAAAATTATGTCTGAAATTAATAATAAATTCCGATCAGGTATGCACTATGGGATGGGTATGATGGAGCTTCGCTACGAGGAATTTTTCTTTTTACTACGAGGCCTACCGCGCCCACTCGGACATAGCGGAATATTATCAACTCATATGTATTATGACAAGGACGATGATGTTCATCTGATCTTGAATATGGGTTCGAATAAACTGATGGTCAAAAGCTTTCAGCTGTTAATCGCTGCTCAGCAATTAGTTCGGCAATATCTAAAATTAAATGAACCAAGGCTATAACTAGAATGCTACAATATTGACATGGCTAATAATAATTTGGATGCTGATTTTTTTAAGGGTAATCGACAAAGATTGCGTGAACTTGCAAATGGTTTAGTAGGGCCAATTATTATTACATCGGCTGGACGGTTGCAGCAATCCGCACATCAAGCGTATGAGTTTTTTCAGGATAGATACTTTTGGTATTTGACCGGTCTGGACGAGGCGAACGCAATTTTAGTAATTGACGGTAGCGATGAGTATTTAATATTACCATCACGTAGCAATTACCTAGATATTTTTGAAGGAAAAATCGATAAAGCGAAGCTGTCGTTCATGTCTGGCATCAATGACATTCATAGCTACGAAGATGGTTGGCAAAAACTAACTGATTGTTATTCTAATTCGACAAAAATTGGTAGCCTGTTGCCGATGCTTGACTATATTGAGGACGATCAGCTATATTCTAACCCGTCTAGAAGGGTGTTGATTGACAAGCTAAGGCAAATAAACGATAAATTCGAATTAGTAGATTTACGACCGATCTTGGCAAAAATGAGGATGATAAAGCAACCGGCTGAAATCGCGGCGATTCGTCGAGCAATTCAAATCACCCTAGAAACTATAAGTGATATCGAGCATGCTAAAAAAGATTTTAGATTTGAGAACGAAATTGAAGCCGAGGTGCTGGCTGGAGTTCGTCGTCGAGGCGCCGAGGGCCAAGCTTTTTATCCTGTGGTAGCAAGCGGTGAGCGCGCTTGTACTCTGCACTATAACGATAATAACCAGGCTTTGTCCGATAAGGATTTGATTGTGCTAGATATCGGTGCCCGGTTTAATCACTATGTGGCAGACATTACTAGAACGATAAAGTTCGGCGATTTTTCAGATAGGCAATTAGAGATTTATAATGCCGTAAAAGAAGTTCAAAATTACGCCATAAGTCTGTTAAGACCGGGTGTTATGATGTCGGAATATGAGAATGACGTCCGTGACTTCATGGGCAGAAAATTAATCGAGCTTGGTCTAAAGGGAGATACGAAAAAGTATTATCCGCACCTGACGTCTCATTTTATCGGTCTGGATGCTCATGATGTTGGTAATTACGATGAGCCTCTGGCGGTTGGTTCAGTCGTGACGGTCGAACCAGGCATTTATATAGCCGAGGAGGGGATTGGCGTTCGAATCGAGGATGATATTTTGATCACAGATAGCGGTAATGAAGTTTTGTCAAAGCCAAATGACCATGCTTGATTAAACCCAAGACTATGTATAATCAATAAATGATATGGGTGATTAGCTCAGTTGGCTAGAGCGCACGATTCACATTCGTGAGGTCACAGGTTCGAACCCTGTATCGCCCACCAAGAATAAGCGGGTGTAGTTCAGCGTTAGAATGCTTCCTTCCCAAGGAAGAGGTCCGGGGTTAGAATCCCCGTACCCGCACCAAATATATTCAACGGTCAATAAAAAACTCCGTCGGTACTTTAATACCGACGGAGCGTTTTATTTTAGATTAAACTATTTTGATGTTTTCATAGTAGCGTCAACGGCTACCCAGATCGCTGCCAAGCCTACTAAGTCATAGACTATTCTTGCCAATAGTGAATCTACGCCGAACAGCGAATCGACGAGATTATAGTCGAACAAGCCGACTAGACCCCAATTAAGGCCTCCTACCACCACTAGGATTAGTGCAATTACTCCTATTGTTTTCATAGCCACCTCCTTTTTTAATTGGCATCTATATTATAATACTTATGCTTAGTTTAGTGCAAATGGCGGTTTCAAAGATGTCGGCTATAGAATATAATCAGTTATTATGCCAAAGAAAATTGCAATCGATTTTGACGGAGTAATTCACCGATATTCGAAAGGCTATCAAGATGGCAAGATTTATGATATTCCGCTACAGGGAGCTTTTAGGTCAATCAAAAAATTAATTGATGATGGCAACCAAGTATTTATTCTTTCCAGCCGTCGTCCTCGACAAATACGAAGATGGCTAAAAGAACAATTTTCTAAAATGAGCGATAGCGAAAGGGCAGAGCTCGCCTTTAAATATCAAGTCGTTCCGTTTTATATTAAGATTTGGAAGAAAAAAGGCGTTCTCGGTATCGCACATCGAAAATTACCAGCCCAATTTTACATTGATGATAGGGCTGTAAAATTTGACGGTGATTGGGAAAAAACGCTGCTACATTTCAATGACTGAAAAACGAGACGACAGAGGTTTTTTTTATTTCAAAACGAAGTATAATTGATACAGATAACAACTGATTATTAATCGGTAAATAATATTCTAGGTATTTTGATTATGAAAACGCGACAATATATTTTAATGATTTTTGATGGATTGGGTCTGAATGATGATGCGACTGGTAATGCTTTTTATCACGCTAGGACGCCGAATTTTGATAAGATATTCAAAACGTATCCAAATTCACACATTAAAACCAGTGGCCTAGCAGTCGGTTTACCGGATGGGCAGATGGGTAATTCCGAAGTCGGGCATACTAATATCGGAGCGGGGCGAGTCGTCTATCAGGAATTGACTCGTATCTCAAAAGCTGTAAATGATGGTGATTTTTTTGACAATATCGCATTAAAAGAAGTGATGGATAGCGCCAGAGGCGGTGCCCTTCACTTGATGGGTCTAGTGTCGGACGGCGGTATTCATAGCCATTTCGACCACCTGGTCGCTTTAATTAAAATGGCTAAAAATAGTGACGTAAAGAACGTATTCGTTCACGCATTTTTGGATGGTCGCGACGTGGCGCCAGACTCCGGACTGAAATACATAGATGACTTAGAGGCTAAGCTGAAAAATATCGGTGTCGGTCGAATCGCATCGATTGGCGGTAGATACTATGGCATGGATCGTGATTCGCGCTGGGATAGAGTCAAGCTTGCCTATGATTCGATTGCGAACGGTATCGGCGCATCAGCAGATTCGGCTCACCAGGCTATTCAAGAATCGTACGATAATAAGATTTTTGATGAATTCGTTGTGCCGACGACTATTCTGAATAAAGCCGGTAGGGCAGACTGCATTAAAGATGGCGACGCGGTGATTTTCTTTAATTTCCGACCAGATAGAGCCAGGCAAATTACCAGGACGTTCGTTGATGATGAATTTGACGGCTTTGACAGGCGCAAGATATCCAACCTGAATTTCGTAACGATGACCGAATATGATTCGACGATTAAAACCCAAGTCGCTTATTCGCCGCAAGTTATTTCAAATACTTTTGGTGAATATGTTTCGTCGCTCGGTTATACGCAACTGCGCATCGCCGAAACCGAAAAATACGCTCACGTCACTTTCTTTTTCAATGGCGGCGAAGAAGGTCAATATAAGGGCGAGGACAGAATTCTGGTGCCGTCACCAAAGGTAGCGACTTATGATTTACAACCGGAAATGTCTGCCCGTGAAGTTACCGAAAAAGTAATCGAAGCGATTGATAGCAAAAAATACGATGTTATTATCATGAATTACGCTAATGGTGATATGGTCGGGCATACTGGTATGATGGACAAGGCGATCGAAGCGGTTGAAGTTCTGGATGAGTGTTTAGGCAAGGTGCTGGATAGCTTAGTAAAAGTTGATGGTGAAGCGATTATAACGGCCGATCATGGTAATTGTGAATATATGATTGACCCAACTAATGACAATGTTATCACTTCACATTCAACTTTCGACGTGCCGATTGTCGTGGTGTCAAATCGGGTTAAAGAAGTCGAGAGCGGTAGTTTGTGTGATTTAATGCCGACGATGCTTGATTTGATGGGCGAGTCTATTCCGACCGAGATGACAGGCAAGAGTTTAATTATTAAGAAAAAGGAGAAAAATAATGAATAATCAAAATATCAAATCAGTTCACGCTAGGCAAATTCTAGATTCACGCGGTTTTCCGACGATTGAAGTCGATGTCACGTTAGACGGCGGTGCTTTCGGCCGAGCGGCGATTCCATCAGGTGCTTCGACTGGTGCTTTTGAAGCAGTCGAACTTCGCGACGGTGATGCTAGTAAGTATATGGGCAAGGGCGTATTAAAGGCGGTTGAAAATGTTAATAAAACTATTGCACCAAAACTAATTGGCATGAATGCATTTGATCAACCAGGTGTTGATGAGATGATGATTAAGCTAGACGGCACTGATAATAAGGCCGTTCTCGGCGCTAACGCTATTTTGGGTGTTTCGCTTGCGGTCGCCAGGGCTGCAGCTAACGCTCTAGGTGTTAAATTCTATAAATATGTCGGTGGCGTCAATGCCAAGGAACTACCTGTACCGATGATGAATATCCTAAACGGTGGTAAACATTCGGATAACAGCGTTAATATTCAGGAATTCATGATTATGCCGGTTGGTGCCGAAAGTTTTTCAGAAGGTTTGCGCCAATGTTCGGAAGTATTTCATAATCTAAAGTCTGTATTGAAGGCTAAGGGCCTAGCTACTTCTGTCGGCGACGAAGGCGGTTTTGCGCCTAACTTGTCAAAAGACGAGGAAGCGTTAGAATTTATCGTTGAGGCTATCGGCAAAGCCGGTTACAAGGCAGGTGTTGATTTCAAGATCGCGATCGATGCGGCTGCGACCGAAATGTACGAAGAGGCCAAAAAAGCTGGTCAAGACGGAAAATATTATTTCTGGAAGACCAAGCAAACTTTCTCGACCGATGAATTAATCGAATACTACAGCCAACTAGTTGAAAAATATCCAATTATCTCACTCGAAGATGGCCTAGCCGAAGAAGATTGGGATGGATGGAAAAAGCTAACCGACAAATTAGGCGACAAGATCCAAATCGTCGGTGATGATTTGTTCGTAACTAATACTAAACGACTAGCTGACGGTATCAGCAAGGGAACTGCCAACTCAATTTTGATTAAACTAAACCAAATCGGTACTTTGACCGAAACGTTAGATGCTATCAAGATGGCAAATCGAGCTGGTTACACAGCAATCATCTCACACCGTTCTGGTGAAACCGAAGATACGACGATTGCTGATTTGGTGGTTGCGGTCAATGCTGGTCAAATCAAGACTGGCGCGCCATCACGCACTGACCGTGTAGCGAAGTATAATCAACTCATTAGAATCGAAGAAGAATTAGGTGAATCAGCCGAATTTGGCGGTGAAAAGGTTTTCTTTAACCTATAATCTATAACATAAGAAAAACACTCCGCTATATTAGTGGAGTGTTTTATAATATAAGATATGGCATTTGAAGATTACAAGCAAAAAGATAGCGTCATCATAGTCTATACTGGCGACAATAAAGGCAAAACTAGTGCTAGCCTTGGCCTAATGGTCAGGGCGCTCGGTACCGGCTGGAGGGTGGCGTATATCCAATTTATCAAAATGTGGGAAGTCGGCGAACATAATTTTATTCGTGATATTATGCCGGTCTATCGTGAAAAACTAGTATTTTACAAAGGCGGAAAAGGTTTTTTTGAAGCTGGCGAGCTAAGTTCGAGTGCAACCAAAGAGGAGCATGTCGCGGCTGCCCGTCGGACTTTGGATTTCGCGATTGAATCATCGATGAACGGTGAGCTCGATTTAGTAATTTGCGATGAGATTAATAATGCCGTCAGTGATGGTTTGATAACAAAAATGGACCTAGAATACTTGATTGATAACAAGCATCCTAGGACCAGTTTGTGCCTGACCGGTCGCAATTTCCCGATGGATTTAATTTCGAGAGTTGATATCGCGACCGATATGACAAAAATCAAGCATCATTACGATGACAGGAATTTAGCGAACAAAGGTATTGACTACTGATTGTTTAGCCAGAATCTTGATGCGGACTAATTGCCAGGCCGCAACCGCACTCGGTACTAAAATCATATTGCCGACTAGCATCGTGCGGTAAAACGGTATCGCGTTGATGTAGCATTGAGTTAATCCAGCTAGGGTTGATGGGTACCAGCCCTGGGCCCAGACGCCAAAGTTCGTGATGGCAAAGAACGCAAACGAACTAGCAATCGCAAAGCCGAATGATGTGGCGATTTGTCGG
>JAAXXM010000045.1 GCA_013334475.1 Candidatus Saccharimonadota bacterium
GAGCGGTATCGCCAGCCTCTTTTCGGGCTTCTTTAGCGACTTTTTCGGCCACTTCCTTCAGCGATTTCTCGCTTCGTTTGCCAGCTTTGGCAACTGATGCTTCGCGATGTGCGATAACTTCTTTGTCCTCATCTTTTTTGGTTTGTTTAGCGCTTTTGATGGCGTCGTTAATCTCAGCGATAGTATTCTTGTCGCTGACATCTAATTTTAGTTTGGTAGCTTCTTCTAAAAGCTCCGGCTTGGTTTTAGACATGAGGTCTAATCCTTTCTGTGGTAATAACGGCCGCTACGGCCTCCCAGCATTGATTAATATGTATATATTATAACATAACCGTTCAGTAAATGACAATCGAAAATTTAAAATCGCAGTAATTATTATTACTGCGATTTTATAAATTATTTAGTTATCTAACCTTCGACGGTGATACCCATAGATCTGGCTGAACCGGCAATAACTTTGACGCGGCCGTCCATATCGATAGCATTCATTTGATCTTTCTTGATTTCAGCGATTTCTTCGGCTTGCGCACGAGTGATTTTGCCAACTTTATCTAGATGAGATTTGCTGCTGCCTTTATCGATACCGGCTTTTTCCATGATTAAATCGGTCATTGGGCGACCAAGAGATTTCCAGGTAAAGGTTCGATCTTCGTAAACTTGGATGTGTACGATAACGTCCTTGCCCATCAAATCTTTAGTCTTTTCGTTAAATGGATTGATGAAATCCATCATATTTAGACCCCACTGACCCAGGGTTGATCCAACTGGAGGACCTGCAGTTGCACGTCCGGCAGGGATACGGAGTTTTAGATTTCCGATAACTTTCTTTGCCATATTTTTTCCTTACGGGATTTTAGACAAACCTACGGTTTGTCACCTGCGCCGTGCGCGGAATGAATCCGACGCGCGGGCTGCTCTTTTCCCTTTAGAGCATTAAGTTAAACATTACATAATAGAAGCATTATGCGTAACAGTGGTTATTATACCTTACGAACCTGCAAGGCGTCAAGCTCGACCGGAGTATCGCGACCGAACATACTGACCATGACCTTGATTTTGCCTTTTTGGCTGTCGATTTCGGCAATCGCGCCATCAAAGCTTTTGAACGGACCGTCAACGATGCTGACGACTTCGCCTATCTTGAAGTCAATATTGTGTTTTGGATCTTCGACACCGATGCGGCGCTTGATCTTGGTAATTTCGTTATCAGATACTGGGGTTGGTTCGGTACCGGTACCGACAAAGCCGGTGACGCCAGGCGTGTTGCGTACGATGTACCAAGTCTCATCCGTTAATTTCATTTCGACCAAGGCGTAACCTTGAAAAATCTTTTTTTCAACAACTTTGCGTTTGCCGTTTTTGATTTCAATTTGCTTTTCTTTTGGCACCATGACATCAAAAATTTTGTCTGCCATGTCAACGGCGTTGATGCGCTGTCTAATACTATCGGCTACCTTCTCTTCGTATCCGCTATAAGTATGAATGGCGTACCATTGTCGTTTGGAGTCGTATCGATTCTTTGACATATCTTTCCTTATTTTATTACTTGTTTAAATAACCATGCGAACAAATCATCTAGTAGAACTATCATGATGAAGAAAAAACCTGAAAAGAGGATTACAGCTAGTGTCATACTCCAGGTTGCTTTGCGATTCGGCCAATATACTTGGCGAAGCTCTTGCCATGAACCTTTGAAATATCCGCCGGCTGGACGAAGGACTTTGTTAAAAATCCAACGAAAAGGAGCAGCAATCTTGAAAGGCTTTTTAGATGCCTTAGGCCTTGAGTTATTAACAACCTTGGCCTTTTTGGTCGTTTTTTTGGATAACACCATTTTTTCTCCTATTTAAAAAGCCTGCTAATGCAGACTGTCAAGTCATATTGTATTCGACTATGGCTCATTAGTCAATAGAGTAAGGGCTTAGCTAATCGTTACCTGGACTCCATCAAACCAAACATCTCCGCGCGACGATAATCCCCATGACCCTTGGCCCAGGAATAGATCTACGGATGTCTGATCGACGCTGGTCATGGTAACACTAAAACGCCCATTGACATTGGCGCCTTGATTTGCTGAGACTGATTTATTGCCTGTCAGTCCATGCTGGGACGTACATAAGTTAAGTGATGCATTTGCAACTCCTGCACCGCTTTTTATCCAGACGGAGACAGTTACATTTTGACCTATAGTTAGGCCGGATATCCTTGCCCATATCCCACCGTCCATATCAGTTGTTGTCTGACTAATTTTAAATGATTTTGTTCCATAAACTGAAAAATCACTAGCCACGCCCTCATAATTATTTGCTACGTTTCCATATTGATTCCATTGAAGAGGATAGCTTAAATTTCCTACGGTGTCCGACTCAAAACTTGGATTTGCTATGGCTGGTGAACCAGAAACGATGTCTCCTGGACACCCACCAAGCGTAGGTATCGAATTTTGACTAATATAGTAGCTGATATTACTGACTGTGGCGGTCGTACAAAAAGTCGATGAAGAGCCACTATATTGGTATGTTGTGTTGCCGCTACCGGTCAGACAATAGTTGTTGTCGGTGTTCGGAGCGGATGGACAGTTGCTGCCGTTAAGGCTAGTTGGATACGAGCCGTATAAGACATAATACATTTTTAGCTTTTTTGAATTATTATTTAGGTCTGATTGCAACGAAGCGATTGTGGCTCGCTGTGATATGCCAGAATAAGAAACCACGCTAATAGTCGCCAAGACACCAATGACTACAATAACGACGAGCAATTCGACGATGGTAAAACCTGTTTGATAGTAAGTCCTTTGAGTCGCTTTAGGTCGCATTTTATTCTTCTCGATTAGTCACTATAGGCAGTGCGATGCTGAATGTTGAGCCGTGATTCAGGCGACTAATGACATCAATTTTGGTGCCGAGTTTGCGAGCAAGCTTGGCGGCGACGTAAAGACCGAGCCCAGTACCGCTGGTCTCGCGCGTCCGATAATCTTCGCTACGAAAGAATTTTTGGAAAAGTTTTGTCTGGTCTGACTTACTGATGCCGATACCGCTGTCTTTGACCGAGAATGTTACCTTTTTACCAGTTTGCTTGATGATGACCGTGACGTTGCCTTCTGTGGTGTATTTGATGGCGTTAGTCATGAAATTCTGCAAAAGTTCCTCTAGATAGAGTCGACTGGTATGAACTTGTCCGAGTTTGGCGGACATATCTAGATCTAGTCTGAGACCTTTGTCTTTGGCACTTTGTTGATATTTATCAATCAGTTTATGGCCAAGGTCTCGGATGTCGATGTCTTCGGCGTCATTGCCGACACCTCTTTCGGCGCGTGACAACGTACTGAGGTCGTTAACCATACCGGCTAGAAATATCACTTGATCATGAGCTAGTTTGACGGAATCTTTGAGCATGTCGGTCGTAACGTCGGGGTGACCGATCATAACCTGGGTGTTCGATAGTGTGCCTTCGGCGATTGTTAGCGGTGTTCTGAGCTCGTGGCTGATGACGCTGATGAATTCGTCGCGCTCTTCTTCTAGGCTCTTGGCCTTAGTGATGTCGCGCATGATAATCACGTATCCATCATTGGTTTCCGATTGTTTCGATCGGTCGTAACTCGACTTGATTGGCGCGTAAATGACTTCGAGCCTGATAGTTTCACCGTCGCCATAGACATAATTGAGATCATCGCGTTTGACTACGGTTTTCGAATGTTTTAACTCGCTTAAAATATTCAATCCGTTGTGTGATTGATCGATAACTGGCAGAACTTGGTTAATATCCT
>JAAXXM010000017.1:0-3346 GCA_013334475.1 Candidatus Saccharimonadota bacterium
ACGGCTTTGTCTGGTGGTCTTTCGCCAAGTTTGAGCGAGGCCCAGCAGATTTATGCCGGTTTAATATTCATCATGGGCTGGCTGACGATTATTTGGCTGTTGAGGAATTTAATCGCCGGTAATAAAGTCCGCGTGCGTGACGGGCTTTATAATTCCGGTTCGCCGATACTTCCAACTATCATGGTGACGATTTTGATGATTTTTCAAGCTTTACCGCTTGCGATAGCGATCATAGCCTATGGAGCTGCCGTAAGCACCGGCCTATTGAATGGAGGGGTAGAAGCGATGCTGTTCTGGATATTCGCCGCGCTTATGGCCTTTTTATCGATTTATTGGTTGACTAGCACATTTTTTGCTCTTATCATCGTGACGCTGCCAGGCATGTATCCATATCGCGCTATTAGATTGGCTAGTGATTTGGTCATCGGTCGTAGGTTGCGGATTATTTATAGATTATTATGGATGATATTTATCTTGGCACTAGTTTGGGCGGTGGTGGCCATACCGATTATTTTGCTAGATGAGTGGTTAAAGGGGTTATGGCCAGCGATTAAATGGCTACCGGTCGTTCCGGTCGTGCTCTTAATCCTGAATGTCTTTTCGGTCATCTGGGGAAGTACTTATATATACTTGCTGTACAGGAAGGTTGTTGATGATGAGTCGAACGCAGATACAAAACAGGCTTGAAGAGCTCCGCGAACTGCTTGCTCGATATAGCTATGAATATCATGTGCTAGACAGTCCTACGGTCAGTGATGCTATTTATGACAGTCTATATGGCGAACTTAAAAAACTTGAAACCGAGAATCCGGATTTGGTGACGTTTGATAGCCCGACGCAAAGAGTCGGTAGTGAGTTACTCGATGGATTCGACAAAGTCAAACATAATACCAGAATGCTTAGCCTCAATGATGTGTTCGACAGGAAAGATGTGGAGGCTTGGGTAGAGAGGATTGATAAATTATTGCCAGGCCGTAAACATGAGTTTTTTGCCGACATCAAAATGGACGGTCTGGCCTGTGCTCTTATTTACCAGGATGGTATTTTTAGCCAAGCAATTACTAGGGGCGATAGTTATATCGGTGAGGACGTAACCGAAAATGTTCGTACTATCAAAAACGTTCCATTGCGCCTCAGGTCGGCTAAAGGTTACGAACATTTCTTGAATGGTCGAACTGAAATTCGCGGTGAAATCGTTATCTTGAAAAAAGACTTCGAAGTAATTAATCAAGAACGAGAAAAAAACGGCGAAGCATTGTTTGCTAATCCACGCAATTTAGCGGCGGGAACGATTCGCCAACTCGATCCGCGATTAGTTGCTAGCCGCCCGCTACATTTCAGGGCCTATGACATTCTGAGAGACAATCCGTCCGAGATACCGACTAACATGTATGCATATCAGGCAATTTCAGAACTTGGACTGGTTCGCAATAAACAAGCCTCGGTATTTAGTAGTCTGAGTGGTGTGATGGAATTCATTGATGAATGGGACCAAAAACGCCATAAGCTACCATTTAATACTGACGGTTTGGTCGTCAAGGTTAATAACCGAACTCAGTATGCCGAGCTTGGAATAGTTGGCAAGCAGCCTCGGGCAGCAGTTGCTTATAAATATGCGCCCGAACAGGCAACTTCGGTGGTTAGAGACATAGTGATAAGCATTGGTCGAACAGGTGCGGCGACTCCGGTAGCGGTGTTTGATCCGGTCGTGGTTGCCGGTACGACCGTACGCCATGCTAGTTTGCATAACGCCGATGAAATCGAACGGCTTGATATTCGAATAGGCGACACCGTGGTTATCTTTAAGGCTGGTGATATAATTCCTCAAATTGAAGGTGTCGTTGATAAGTTGCGACCCAAGAATTCTGAGCGATTTGACTTTTTAGCGGCTCTTAAAGGTCAATATCCCGAACTGACCTTTGAGAGGCCGGCAGGTGAAGCGATATACCGTGTAGTCGGAACTAATAGTGACTTAATTTTGAAACGTTCGCTAGAACATTTTGCAAGCAAAGGCGCTCTGGATATTGATACATTGGGCGAAAAGAACGTCGTGGCTTTGGTTGATGCCGGTTTGGTCGGTGATTTAGCCGATATCTATAGCATTACTTCTCAAGAGCTTTTGAGTCTCGAGCGATTTGCCGAGATATCCGCCCACAAATTAGTTGATGCGATTGCCGAAAAAAAGACTCCGAGTCTGGATCGGTTTATTTATGGATTAGGCATTAGGCACGTTGGTTCGCAGACAGCAGTTGACCTAGCGAGTAACTTTCAATCGATTGAGGCACTGGCTCAGGCCAATATTGATAGCCTGTTAGCAATTGATGGCATCGGCATTGTTGTGGCCGAGAGTATTTTAGCTTGGTTCGCGGATCCAGATAATGAGTCGTTGTTAGAAAAATTCGAACGCCTTGGAGTCAAACCGGTATTCCATAAATCAAGCAGCAAATTGTCGGGTATCAGCTTTGTTGTCACCGGTACCTTACAGTCAATGTCGCGCGAAGAAGCCAAGAATCGAATTCGCGAATTAGGTGGCATTTTTCAGTCAGCGGTTGCCAAAGACACTACCTATCTAGTCGTTGGAGAAAACGTTGGTTCAAGCAAATTGGAAAAAGCTCGAGATTATGGCATAAAGATAATCAAAGAAGAATATTTAATCAGGCTGTTAGCAAAATGAAGGGTTTAATAAAACCTATTAACACAATGCTCAATCGAAGGAGTGATGAATTTACGGTCGGTGAAATTAGTAGTGATGAGACTAAATACTTGATTGAAAGCATGTATAAAATTGCAAATTGTCATAAAGCAGATAGTAAAAATAAAAGTAAACTAAAACTCGTAGGTCTGGCAGCTCCGCAGCTTGGCGTATTAAAGAGACTTATATTGGTTGACGTAAAATCAAGATTTGATGGAAAAAATAAGAATCATGACTATCGATTATTTTTTAACCCTAGGATTATTTCTGCATCCAAACGTACTAATCTGTTCAAAGAAGGTTGTTTTTCTACGGGCAATGTTACGGGTATAGTCAGGCGGTCGAATAAGGTAATTATTAGCGCCTTGGACGAGAATGGCAGTGAAGTCGTATTTGAGAGTCGAACTAATTTTGTTGCTCGTATCATTCAGCATGAAATTGATCATCTCGATGGAATACGATTTCCGTCACGCGTAACCGACCCAAGTAAATTACATATAGTTACCAAAGATGACAGAAAGGCATATAAGACAGATTGGCGAAAGTGGCAAAAGCTATGCCCAATTGATGATTGGCTTAGAATGTATTCGGGTAAAAAATAATGTTAGAATAAATATCTATGACTTTAGGTTTGATTATCCTTGCCAGTATTTT
>JAAXXM010000017.1:3446-15314 GCA_013334475.1 Candidatus Saccharimonadota bacterium
CGAAAGCCATCACCGTCATCCAGCCATCTGGACGACGATCTCGACAATTTTGGGTATGGCGGTCATATTCATCGCAGTGAATTTTGCTTAACAAAAATAGACCCTCTGATAAACAGAAGGTCTATTGAAAGTTCAAGATAACTTTACCAGCTGCGCTGACGGAATGAACCGCCGTTGTCGCGTCCGCCACCACGATTAAAATCGCGGCGTGGTCGATCCTCTTTTGGTCGAGCTAGACCTACGCTGATAGCGCGGCCATCTAGTTCTTTACCATTGAGCTTATCGACAGCTACTTGGTTATTCTTTTCATCTTGGAATTCTACGAATCCAAAGCCTTTGCTGCGACCGCTATCACGATCAGTGATAACGCGAGCACTTGCGACTTCACCGATTTGCTCGAAAAAAGCTTTTAGTGAATCGTCAGTGGTAGCATAAGCTAGGCTACCGATGAATAGATTTTGTGTTGCCATTATATTGTATTTAACTCTTCTTTTCTTAATCAGGCTTTTCTAGTTGCCAGATGTCCGATCGACCTTGCTGCTTAATTTCGCGAAGAAGAGAGATTACCTATAATGGTAAGCGCCCGCCTTTTGCTTCGATTGTTGCGTTTGCTTCTGAACATTTATATTCTATCATAAACCATAAATAATTACCAGGTATTAATAAAAAATGCTTGTGTTTTTATGACAGTTGTTTAATAATATAGCTTAAGCTGGTGCGCCAAAGGGGTAACCTTTGCGCTTACGAGTAAAATAAACAACTTATAAAAACAAAAACGTGCCCCGGGTGGGCGTGCAACAGCGTAAAACATGACTCGTCTGATTGAAATCAGGCGAGTTTTAGTATAATATACTACCAAGTATGGGGCTGTAGCTCAGTTGGCTAGAGCGCTTCCATGGCATGGAAGAGGCCAGGGGTTCAAGTCCCCTCAGCTCCACCAAATTGCATTCAATCGGCTAGTTAGCCGGTTTTTTGTTTAGCGAGGCAAATCCAGTATAATTGCTTTATGCTTAAGTCTTTTATCCAAAAAAAGTTAGAAAAATTAGTTAAGAAATATTTATCAGCTCATCCGGAAATAAAATTAGTCGTCGTGACTGGTAGTGTTGGCAAAACCAGCACTAAGGTTGCGATTGGCACGGTCCTAACCGAGCGTTTCAGGGTCAGATTACATGAAGGTAATCACAATACGCAAATCAGCGCGCCACTGGCGATACTTGGTATCGACTTTCCAGAGAAAGTTCACAAAATCGGTTTGTGGTTTTCGGTTTTTGCGGCGGCTCGTGAACGAATTAACCAGCCGGCTGATGTTGATGTGATCGTCCAAGAGCTAGGTTCGGATAGGATTGGCGAGGTAGCTCATTTTGGAAAATATCTTAACCCGGATATTGCAGTCATAACGGCCGTTTCGCCAGAGCATATGGAATATTTCCACGAGATAGAAAACGTTGCTCGCGAAGAGCTTGGCGTGGCAAACTATTCTAAGTCGGCTTTGATTAATCGAGACGATATTGATGAAAAATACGCCAAATACCTGACTAATGCCAAGGTTAATACCTACGGAACCAGCTTGGTAGCTGAATACCACTATATCAGTGATGGTTATACCGCTAGAGCTGGGCATAAGGGTTCGTTTGTGGCGCCAGAGTGGGATAATCCGGTTGCGGCCGAAGTTCATGTAATTGGCGAGCATATGCTCCGGCCAGCTGTGGCCGCCGGAGCGGTTGGCGTAAAGATGGGGATGAGCGCCGAAGAGATTGCAAAAGGTCTCGAAAAAATCCGACCTCTTCCAGGACGAATGAACGTTCTAAGGGGTGCGAATAATACGATAATCATCGACGATAGTTATAATTCGAGTCCGCTAGCTGCTGAATCGGCTCTGCGTGAACTATATAAATTAACCGTACCGCAAAGGATAGCGGTTCTAGGTAGTATGAATGAACTTGGACTGACAAGTCAGGTTGAGCACGAAGCTATCGGTAAGTTGTGTGATCCGAGTGGTCTAGATTGGGTAGTTACGGTCGGCGACGAGGCCGAAAAATATCTGGCACCAGCCGCAAAGAGCCGAGGTTGTCAGGTCAAAAGTTTTAAAACTTCAATCGCAGCTGGTGGTTTCGTCCGCTCGATTATGGAAGAGGGCGCGGCAATTTTATTCAAAGGTTCTCAGGGCGGTGTTTTTCTGGAAGAGGGTATTAAGGTGGTGCTACATTCGACCGAAGACGAGAATTTATTGGTTCGCCAATCAATCGATTGGATTGAGCGAAAAGAAGCTTTCTTTTCATCTGTCAAAGAATAATTATTTCGCGTATGTTACAATATGCTTAAGTTTAATAGTTACTTGACTGGAGGATGGAATGGACGATAGTAATGAAGAAATCGTAAAGAGCAATGATGGCCAGCTTGATAATTTAAACATTCCTGAGATTACCGAAAATCCGGAAACCGATATTATCCCAGTTCCTACCCAAGACATTATTCCAGTTAATGATAATTCGGTCGCACCACAGCAGTCACTAGCTGAGCCGAATTTAAGTATCAGTCAGCCAGTCCAAGACATTATTCCGGTAGCTCCACCAGTTGCGAGCGAGGCTTCGATTACGGTTTTGCCAACGGAAAAGATAAAAGTCGATGGCGAAATCGATCCAGATCAAATAAAGCAAGCCGTAAAAAAGAAGCGTGGCCTTAAATTTTTTGTCATATTGATAATTTTGATGACAGTGTTACTCGGAGCTGGCGGAGCGTCGGCCTATACTTTTTGGTATTCTACGCCCAAAAAAGTATTCTTTGATGCAATATCCAGAACTATGAACTATGATGCCATGCAAGTATCATCAACTACCACTATTGATACTGGCTCTGATACTAACTTTGGAATTAGTAAGATTACACTAAACTCAATTACCACCGACAAACCGTCCGAATCAGTTGATCTGGGTGTCGAAATCAACATGAATAACAAATTATATAACGTAGGCGCTAAGGGGATGTATTTAGACAGCGGCGACATATATTTTAGGTTGGATAATATCACCGCTGCGGTACAGGAGGCATTTGGCGATCAGGCTATGCCTGCCGCTATCACCGACAAGGTAAGCGAACTAGAGGGCGAGTGGGTCAAATATACGATTGCGGATATGAATTCTGCCAGCAAAGAGGTGGCAACGGCTTATCAGTGTATGATTGATACCTACAAACGAGTCAACAAGGACAAGGCGATGCAAAGTAGCCTTGCCGCAAACTATGAGAAATATCCGTTTTTTGTGATCAACGAAAATTTCGTCCAGAATCGCGATAATAACTATGGATATAAGGTAACGATTGACGCTGGTCTGATGGCGGATTATATCGACTCGCTAAAGAATATCGATTCTGTCAAAGAACTCAGGAAATGTTCGGGTGAAGTTTTGCCAACCGATACGACTAGCGCGTCCTTGAGTACTGATTCGATTAACACATTGAATTCCTACCTAAATAAATTTAACACGACTGTTTGGATCAATCAGTGGACGCATGATTTAAGCAAGGTCGATATGACCTATTCGGATAATCAATCATCCTATAGCGTGGCTATGAATATGACGGCTGATGTCAAGATTGACGGTAATTTAAAGGTAACGGCTCCTGAGCAATCGACCAGTTTCAGTGACTGGCAAAAAAGCTTCGAAAATCTAGTCAGCCAATTTTACGATTCATATAAGTAAACTGGCGACTTTTTAAGGTGTAGCCAAAGTGTTATACTGGCTTTATGAAGCGTTACAATCCAACCGAAATCGAAGCCAAGTGGCAAAAGTATTGGGAAGATAATGGTACCTATACCGTTAATCTTGCTGATAATTCCAAACCTAAATATTATGGACTCAGCATGCTTCCTGGTATTACTGGGGCTGGTATTCACACCGGTCATGGTCGGACTTTTCAATTTAGCGACATCAAAACTCGTGCTAAGAGGCAACAGGGCTGTAACGCATATAATCCGATTGGTTGGGATTCGTTCGGTCTGCCAGTCGAAAACTACGCGATCAAAGTCGGCAAAAAGCCGCGTGAGGCTCATGATGAGGCATTAGTTAACTTCAAGAGGCAATTAAAGCGCCTCGGTTATGGCTATGACTGGACAAAAGAATTATCGACGGCCGATCCGCAATATTATAGATGGACTCAATGGATTTTTAATAAATTATTTGAGCATGGCCTAGCTTATCAAAAAGAAAGTCCTCAGTGGTGGTGTGAGACCGACCAGACGGTACTTGCCAACGAGCAAGTTGAGGGCGGTAAATGTTGGCGGTGTGGCAATCAGGTCACGAAAAAGAATCTAAAACAGTGGTTTTTCAAGATTACCGAATACGCCGATGAAATGCTCGCGGCAACTGATGATCTTAATTGGACCGAAATGGTCAAAACGATGCAAAAGAACTGGATCGGTCGTTCGGTTGGCGCCGAGGTCGAATTCAAGATTGATGGTAGCGACGATATTCTGACAGTATTCACTACGCGGCCGGATACATTGTTCGGAGCGACTTTTGTTGTCTTGGCGCCAGAACATGAACTCGTAAAAAGTTTGGTCAATAATGAAACCAGCGAAGCGGTTGAGGCTTATGTCGCCGATGCGGCCCGCAAATCCGAAATTGAACGAATGAACGAATCTCGCGAAAAAACCGGTGTCTTTACCGGTAGTTATGCCATTAATCCAGTTAATGGTAACAGGATACCGATTTGGGTGGCTGATTATGTATTATCCGGTTATGGCACCGGCGCGATTATGGCAGTGCCGGCTCATGACGAACGTGACTTTGCGTTCGCGGAAAAATTCAACCTGCCAATCATAGAGGTTATCGAAAAACCTGAGACTAATCGAGAGATAGGCGTTTATGACGGCGAGGGACCGCTAGTCAATAGCGGTCGGTTCGATGGTATCGATTCGTCTGATGCCCGCGAACAAATCGTCGCTTGGTTAGAACAAGAAAAGACCGGCCATCAAAAGACCAGTTACAAGATGCGTGACTGGCTAATCAGTCGCCAGCGTTATTGGGGCGCACCGATTCCAATCATTCATTGTCCGACGCACGGTGCCGTGCCGGTGCCAGATGATCAATTGCCGGTATTGCTACCTGATGTTGACGATTTCAAGCCTAAAGGTGGCGCGACGTCGGCGCTTGCTGGCGTAACTGATTGGGTCAATACGACTTGTCCTATTTGCGGCGAGGCATCAAAACGCGAGACCGATACTCTCGATGGCTACGCTTGCAGTAGTTGGTACTTCCTGAGATATCTCGATCCTTTTAATGACAAACAGCCCTGGAACCCAGATATTATCAATCACTGGATGCCAGTCGATTTCTATAACGGCGCCGATCATGCGGTCGCCCATCTTTTGTATGCTCGTTTTTGGACTAGATTCTTTTATAAATTAGGTTTAGTACCAAATCCGGAACCATTTGGTCGGATGATGTATAACGCCTATATTCTGGCGCCTGATGGCACCAAAATGAGCAAGAGCAAGGGCAACACGATTGATCCGCTCGAGATCATGGATAGCGGTTATGGCGCTGATTCGTTACGGGTTTATGAAATGTTCATCGCACCATATGATCTGGAAGCTCCGTGGGATACTCGAGGCGTGCCAGGTGCCTATCGATTCTTGAATCGAGTCTGGAATCTAGTGCAAGAATATGTCGAAGCTAGCTCAGGACGGCTAAGTGATAAATCGAATGAGATTTTAGTTACAGCACATCGACTCGCCAAGAAAGTTACCGAAGATATTGAAAATGACAAATTCAACACGGCGATATCGTCGATGATGGAAGCGGTCAATAATTACTACAAATTAAAAGTCGCAAACCCGATTGCCAAAGACGACACCTGGACTTATGCCATTGAAAGTTTGCTAATGGTTTTGTCGCCGTTTGCTCCGCATATTACCGAAGAGTTATGGCGTCAAATCGGGCATGAGGACACGATTCATATCGACCATTGGCCAAAATGGAATGATGAATTCATGACCACCGATATCATGACTATAGTGGTCCAAGTGAATGGAAAATTAAGAGCTAAATTAGAGGTTGAAAAAACAACCAATCCAGAAGACATAAAGAGGCTGGCTATTGAATCAGATAACGTCAAAAAATTCGTCGAAGGTAATCAGCCAAAGAAAATCATTTACGTACCAGGAAAATTAGTTAACGTTGTTGTCTAGCCGCGGATTGTCGTACCTGACATAAACATCGTAACTGCCGTTATCTTGTTGTGCAAAAATGACCTGAAACCTATCACCTGGGTGAATGTTGCCTTTTTTATCAGATGCTGCGGCGTTAGCGGCGACTATTTGGGCCTGTATTTGGTTGGCATCATATTTGATGTGGTGTTCGCTATCAGATATTTGCTGACGAGCCGAGAAGTCATCGACGGCTTGCCAAGTTTTTGTATAGACGGTATCGCCACTCTCGATAATAAAAGTTTCTGAGTTTTCTGGAGTAGCTAATGGTACGGAAACGGCTTCATTATTGTCGAATAGACTCTTGGCTTTTTCTTCGATACTATTAAATAGATCTCCGCCGGATAAATAATTCGCGCCGACTCCAGCCAACGCAAGTGTCAATGCGCCTGCTGTGATCCTAAGCTTTAGAATTTGTCTTTCTAAGTTATTTATCTTATTTTTGTTATGTATCGGCTCGTGTAGCCTGTATCGTTCTGCCATAATTATGTAATTATAGCACTTATGTTTTCATCAGTTAAGTTAGGTAATCATAATCCTCTTGTCAGGCCTTGAGAAAGTGCTTGAAATTTGTTATAATCTAATGCAAGTTTTATCATATAAATCCAAAGGAGCTAATAAATGGGACAACCGAAAAAACAGTCGAGTCCACGAAAAAGCGGCCTTAGGCGCAGTCATTTGCGTTTAGAGCTAGCCCGACGTGTCAACAAGACTTCACCAGTCAAGGTACGAACAACTCGCCGCGAAACCGGCAAAGCACTGGCTGAATAACCAGATTTTTTACCTTAAAATAATAAAAAAGAAAGAATGAAACGCTATGGCATCTAATCGCCACCTGGGTCGCATCGTCGCATTGCAAACTCTGTATGAATTTGAATTCCGTACGGAGTCACATGATGTTTCTGTCGATATCGACGAAATATTAAATCGCAATCTTGAACGATATGATACCGCAATTGACGATAAAGGGTTTGTGGAGACGCTCACTAAGGGCGTATTAAAGGTCCAGACCGATCTTGATAATAAAATTCAACCGATTGCGCCGGATTGGCCAATTGACCAGATTGCTAGGGTGGATAGAAACATCCTGCGAGTTGGTTTGTATGAGTTGCTTTATCAGGGTAGTGTCATACCTCCAAAGGTCGCTATTAACGAAGCGGTCGAACTAGCCAAGGCGTTTGGTTCTGATAACTCAAGCAAGTTTGTGAATGGCGTACTTGGTACGGCCTATCGCACTCTCGTGGAGGATGCAGGCAGTGGCAACACCAAACTTTGATAAATTCAAAAAATATTTCAATCGACGCAAGAGCCAGATTCAAGAAATCGTTCGTGAGCCGACCGCAGGTGGTATTATTTTTCGCCGCAACAAAGCTGGCGAAGTTGAGATTTTGCTAATCCAAGACGGCAAGGACCGTTGGACGATACCAAAGGGTCATATCGAGGAAGGTGAAACTGCCCAACAGACCACCAAACGCGAAATCAAAGAAGAAGCCGGACTAGATAGCGTCGATGTCCTAAGTTGGCTTGGCAAGATATATTTCCGATATCGTCGTGTCGATAAGCTGGTTCTAATGACGACCCAAATTTATTTAGTCAGAGCCAAAGGCAATACCGATGCGATTCAGAAAGAAGAGTGGATGAACGACATCCGTTGGTTCAAATTTCATGATGCCCTGGAGGCGATTGAATATGAAGATATCGGCAAACTGATGCTACTAGCGATGAAACGGATCAGACAGGAGAATTTATGAGTGGAATGTTAACGACTCCGTATCAGGAGTTCGCGAAAGAAAAATTAGGTTTTGAATTTAACGATATTCAGTTACTGGTCACTGCTTTGACCCATCGTAGCTATGTTAACGAACATCGAAAAAGCGTCAACGAACATAACGAACGACTTGAGTTTTTAGGCGATGCCGTATTAGAACTAGTCGTTACTGAACATCTGTATAAGAATTTCAACGAGCCGGAAGGAATTTTGACCAGCTGGCGCGCGGCGCTAGTCAGAACCGAGAGTATTGGAGCGGCTGGCAGCGCACTCGGTTATGAAGCTCTTGTCAGGATGAGTCGAGGCGAAAAACAGGGCGGCGATAGGGCTAGACAAGTGATTTTAGCCAATGCTTTTGAGGCGGTTGTCGGCGCGATTTATCTAGAAAAGGGTTATGAAGAGGCTGCACGATTCATCCATCAGCATATCATTGTCAAATTAGATAATATTTTAGAAACAGGCAGTTGGCGTGATGCCAAGTCTCATCTTCAGGAAGTCTCGCAGCGCACCGATGGAATGACACCTCGCTATCACGTTATCGAAGAAGTTGGACCAGATCATGACAAGATATTCACGCTCGGTGTCTATGTCGGCGACAAGCTAATGGGCACCGGAAAAGGTCCGTCCAAACAAGTTGCCCAACAACAGGCCGCTCAGGCAGCGCTCGAGGAATATGCCAAGAGAGGTTAGTAATTGACTCTTTAGGCAAAACAGTGTAGAATCACTAATAAGAAAAATCAAGTTTAATAGTAGTCGCCTGATGGCGAAAAAGGAAAAGTAACAATCTATGCTCGCAATTCGTTTGCAACGTGTCGGCCGCACAGGCCATGCAATTTACCGACTGGCTGTTCAGGAAGCTCAGCGTAATCCATCTAGTGGTCGCGTAATCGCTTATATCGGAACATACAATCCACATACAAAAGAGTCAAAAGTTCAGACTGAACTGGCTCAGAAGTATCTGGATAATGGCGCTCAGCCAACCCCACGAGTCGTTAAATTGCTCGAAGCAGCCGGTGTAAAATTGCCAAAATGGGTCAAGGCTCATGACGACAAGCAATCAAAAGCTGTTCGTAACCCAGAAAAATTGCGCAAGAACCAGCCAAAAGAAGAAGTGGCTGAAGTCGCGACTGAAACGACCGAAGCTTAAAACGCTTAGGCTTTTCGGCTTTGACATGCTATAATAACCACACACTATCTAGTAAGAAAGAGACGAGAGGGCAATATGTCGACAATCGACCAACAATTCGTAGAATATATCGTAAAATCACTCGTTGGACATCCGGATGATGTCGTCGTCGAAAGGGTTATCGATGAAAAAGGTGTTCTTTTATCATTGACTGTCAATCCAGAAGATTTGGGCCGAGTAATTGGCAAACGCGGTGTTACAGCCCAGAGCCTAAGGACATTGTTGAGGGCTCTCGGTACTAAAAACGATGCTAGGTACAACCTAAAGATCGTTAATAATGATGATCAGCGTGAACACTATACCAGCACATCAGATAGTCAAGATGTCGAGGCTGTGAAAAACTCAACAGATGAACCTGTGGATAATAGCCGAGATTACTCAAAAAAGACTCGTGAAGAGCTTGCAGAACTAGACGACCTGGATATATAATCATAAACAGTTCAAACACACTTGAACTGCGAGAAAAAAACTCTCTGCGAGAGCGATACGTTTACAACGTGTTGTTGAGAGACTTATTTGTCAAAAAACACCACCCAAGGGGTGGTTTTTTTGTGGTAATAAACTATTATATATAAGATGAGAAAAATTCAAATTATAACTTTGTTTCCTGAAATGTTCGGTGGAGTACTGAATAGCTCAATGATGTGGAAGGCACAAAAAATCGGTGCGGTTGACTTTCGTATGATTAATTTGCGTGATTTCGGCTTGGGCCTCCGTAAAACAGTCGATGACATCATTTATGGTGGTGGTGACGGGATGCTGTTGATGCCCGAACCGCTATTTAATGCGGTTGAGAACGCTAAGCAGTACGATCCGACTGCCAAGGTGGTATTGATGACACCTAGGGGCAAACGTTGGCAACAGGCAACTGCCAAGACCTGGGCGGACAGTGATGAAAATTATATTTTTGTTTGTGCGCGCTATGAAGGATATGACGAAAGAGTGACAACACTAGTCGATTATCAGGTTAGCGTCGGCGATTATGTTTTGACAGGTGGCGAACTGGCGGCGATGACAGTCATTGACAGTGTCGTGCGGTTGATTCCTGGGGTACTAGGCGGCGAGACCAGCAGCGAAATTGAAAGCTTTAGTGATGGAGAAACTTTGGAATATCCTCAATACACTAGGCCAGAAGTGTTTAGGGGTATGGAAGTGCCAAAGGTTCTACTGAGCGGTAATCATGGCGAAATTGCCAAATGGCGTCAGGATCACTCGATTAAAGCTGAATAGTTGGCGTTTATCGGTTGTGGTTATATACTGAATATATGAAATTTGCCGTGGCAAGCCCAGCCAAGCAACCCAAGACGAAAGAGACTGAAAATATCGCCTATATTTTGGCATTTATTTTTATAATCATGGTAGTTTGCCAGTTGTTTTCTTTTGATGAATTATTGCCACTACTAAGCAGCCTGTCTTTGCCTGGCGATAGGCCGACGGCATATTTGTTGGGTGGTCTTATCGTAACCGGTGAGGTGTTATCATTGCCGTTTTTGTTAAGTATGGCGATGAGCCAATTAATGCGCTTTGTCAGTATGGTTTTTTGCTGGTTCGTGCCTGCGATTTGGATATTCTTATCAATATGGCAGATGATAAGCAACAAATCAGCGGATAATATTGGCTTTTTAGGTACGGTAGTTAATATAAGGTCAGGCTGGCTGGCGACATTGTATATGCTAGCGGTGATGGTTCTTTCAATTTGGGCTTCATGGGGGATGTGGCCCTTGGATAGTCGAAAGAAAAAGAATTGATTGTCGATATTGAAAGCGCGACATATAATAAAATTAAGTAATAAGGGGGTTATATGGAAACAGTCAAAAAACTCGAATCAACGATTGAGGAAATTTTAAAGCCGATACCACATATGCCTACTAACTGGCGAAAATGGCTGGCCGTCAACGCCTGGTGGATGGCAGCGATTAGCGCGATATTGATGATTTTGGCGGCAATTACGACGATTGGCATGATATTTACAGCCCTTTCGTATCTGGGCGCACTAAATTCATACTCACAATCGATTTTTGGATATGCCATATCTCAGGCTTATGTCCAATACTCTTGGCCGATGGTCATATCAAGTGTGATTAGTATAGCGTCGATGGCTATTTCAACGGTAATTTATTACAAAGCCATTACACCTCTAAAGTTGATGGATAAAAAAGGCTGGGATTTATTGTTCTTGGGCTTTGTGATTAATATGGGACTATCATTGATCGGTGACCTAGTGGCGTTTGGTCAAGTCAGTTTTATCGGTAATGTTGTCGGTACTTTGATTGGCGCAGCGGTCGGAGCCTATGTAATTTTCGAGACAAAGATGTATTATCACGGAGCCAAGGCTAAGTCGGCTCAAAAAACCGAATAGTCTGGCTGCACTTGAGAAGATGCCCTGTTTAGTGTACAATCCATATTGCGCTAACGAGGCGCTTTCTGTTCATATTGGGACGTCGCCAAGTGGTAAGGTGAAGATTGCCGGTGGCAATCTGCAAGGCCGGAGCCTGGATTGCGAACGCAACCAAGCGAGGCGGGGTCGCGAAAAATTCAGAATGAATTTTATCGTGACGCGGGTTTTGTCCCAGGCGACCAAAACGTACGAAAGATCCTTTAGTTAGTAATAAAACTTCCAATCATATTGGGACGTCGCCAAGTGGTAAGGCACCGGGTTTTGGTCCCGGCATTCAGGGGTTCGAATCCCTTCGTCCCAGCCAAAATAAA
>JAAXXM010000018.1 GCA_013334475.1 Candidatus Saccharimonadota bacterium
AAACTAGGATATTTTTCTAATCCCTCAAAAACGGCCGCACCATAAAAAAGCGAATCGCACATCGCGATTGATTTGCCATACTTCTTCCAAACCGTCGGTTTGTCACGTCGAAATTCGGAGTGATCAATAATGTCATCGATTATTAGCGTTAGATTATGAAGTATCTCAATCGAGGCAGATGGATACAATAAGTCTTTAATCTTGGCCCCAAAAGCTTGTCCAGTCAAAATAAGTAGTGCCGGCCTAATGCGCTTGCCACCCACTCCACATTGATATAAGGCCATTTCGACACTAGAACCTTCGATATTGTTTTTTAATAATCGTTCGATAATCGGATCGACTTGATTACTGATTTTTGTTAATACCTCTTTTATGTCAATTTCTGACATTAAACACCCCTTTTTTTGTTTAAAATATCTGCTTTATTTTATGACAATAACCGTCTTTGTTCTATAGCAATAAAGCCTATGGTAATTAACATCCATCTGTTGTAACATCGTATTGTGACAAAAATCGCAATTATCGAAGACGACGCCGTAATCAGTCAGATGTATCGAATGAAGTTCGAGGCTGACGGTTTTGATGTACAGGTCGCCAGCAATGGCAAAAGTGGCGTAGCTTTGGTTGAATCTTTCAAGCCCGACATGATATTGCTGGATTTACAAATGCCCGAAATGAACGGTGCCGATGCACTGGAAATAATTCGCAAGAATGAATGGGGCAAAAATATCCCCGTAATAGTCCTGACTAACCTTGGCGAAGAGGAAGCGCCAAAACACCTCAGATCGCTCGGTATCCATAGTTATATAGTCAAAGCCAATCTGACGCCGCGCCAAGTCGTTAGCCGCGTCAAAGACGCCCTGAATCTAGCCTAAATCTTGTTGACCCTTTAAGTCGGCGGCTTTTCTGGCCGACAAAATCACGTTATCAAATAGTGCCACTACCGTCAGAGGTCCGACGCCGCCCTTAACTGGCGTAATCGTCAAATCCTGTCTAGAACGAACCGATTCCTCGACATCGCCGACAATTTTTCCATGTTCGGCTGCGGTGCCAGCATCAATCACGACCGCCTTTTGCGCTATCATTTCGTTCTTGATTAGCCCCGGCACGCCAGTAGCTGTCACGATCACGTCACAAGACTTAATACCCGAAATCAAATCAGCGGTATTAGAGTCATAAACCGTCACGTCGTAACCATATTCACGCCACAATTTTGCCAAAGGCGCGCCAACCAGTCTTCCGTTGCCGACTATAGCGATTTTTTTGCCTAAAAGTTCAACATTATATCCTACCACCAGCCAATCGATGGCCATGGCCGTTGCCGGCGTAAAATTAGCGTTATCACCAAGTCCATCAACATCTTTTTCCGGCGCAACGGCGTTGACGGCCGCTTGGGTTTTATCTTTGTCGGCTAGTGGTAGCTGGACGATGATACCGTGTACCGAAGAATCATAATTCAGTTGTTCTATCGTATTCAATAAATTATCCGAATCGAGTTGATATTCGATAACTTCTACGCCTATGTCATCGCCATAGGCTTTTTTTAGTCTTACATAAGTATCAATGACCGGATCATTACTGGTTCGGACAATCGCAAGCTTTGGAATTACGCGCCATGACTGACGAAGCGCCCTAACCTGTTTAGCCTGGCGTTCTTTAATATATCCGGCGAGTTCTAATCCGTTTAAAATCTTCACTGGCATATTTTAGCAAAAAACACCTTAAAATGCACGCCTAATCGTTTTACAAAACTAATTGCATGCGATAGAATAACCATAAGTGTATTTATAAAAAACGGATGGGATAAAATGGACATAGAAAAATACAGGCGGGCGACTAATTATTTAACGGCAGCCCAAATCTTTTTGCAGGACAACTTTTTACTGGATAGGCCACTGACTTTTGATGACGTCAAGCCAAGGTTACTTGGTCACTGGGGATCTGGTCCAGGCGTGAACTTTATCTATGGACATCTGAATAAGTTAATCAAAAAATACGGTCAAGAAATGATGTTCGTACTCGGACCTGGCCACGCTTTTCCATCCCTACAAGCCAATCTTTTCCTGGAGGGTAGTTTAGGCGAATTTTACCCACAGGCTACTCATGACTATGCCGGCATTGAGTACATCTGCAAGAATTTTAGCTGGCCATACGGTTTTCCAAGCCATTCTAATCCAGGCACGCCCGGGGTGATCTTAGAAGGCGGCGAGTTAGGCTATTCACTATCGACATCCTATGGTGCCGCGCTCGATAATCCGAATATGATCATTGCCTGTCTGGTTGGCGACGGCGAAAACGAGACCGGTCCATCATCGGCCGCTTGGCACATCAACAAAATAGTCGATCCAAAAACCAACGGAACAGTCTTGCCTATTTTGCATTTGAACGGTTACAAAATATCAGCACCGACGGTTTATGGCCGAATGAGCGACGACGAACTTAAATCTCTATTCTGGGGCTATGGCTACGAACCAAAAATCGTTAGCGGCGATAATCTTGACGAACAAATGGAGGCGGCGCTTGATTGGGCACATGAAACAATATGGCGCATAAAACACGCTGATAATCTGCCGACCCCACCACGCATGCCAATGATCGTGATGCGCACTCTCAAGGGTTGGTCAGGTGTCAAAGAACTCGACGGTAAAAAAATCGAAGGCAATTGTCTGTCTCATCAAGTCGTCTTGTCTGAGGCGAAAACCGATGAGAATCAACTAAGGATGTTAGAGGATTGGCTAAAATCTTATCATTTCGAAGAACTATTTGACCGTGAGAAAGGTTTTGGCGATTTTCTTGCCAATATCTTGCCTGAACCACATCAAAGAATGGGGATGAGCCCACATGCTCGTGGCGGTGATCCGGTTTATAAACCATTAGTTCTACCTAACGCCTCTGAATACGCCGTCAATATGGCAGAACCAGGTAAAACAAAAGGCAGTAGCATGATTCAGACCGGCAAATATCTGGCCGAGGTCTTTAGACTGAACGATAGTAACCACAATTTCCGCATGATGTCGCCTGATGAAACATACTCTAATAAATTAGACAATATATTTGAAGCTACCAAACGTGGCTGGGTCTGGCCACACGAATCGTGGGATATGGACATGGCGCCGGACGGTCGAGTCATGGAAATGCTTAGCGAGCACAACCTCCAAGGTCTGGCCCAGGGTTATGTCATAACTGGTCGCCACGCGGTTTTTGCCAGTTATGAGGCGTTTATCCAAGTAGTATCAAGTATGGCTGATCAATTCGCGAAATTTCTCAAACATACCGTTGACTATGAATGGCGCGGTCAATTTCCATCGCTGAACTACATATTAACCAGCTCGGCCTGGCGCCAGGATCACAACGGATTTAGTCATCAAAATCCCGGCTTTATCGACGATGTCCTGAGGCGACATGGTAATTTCATCGACGTTTACTTCCCAGCCGATGTTAATAGTACCCTGTTAGCAACGGAAAAAATGCTATCGACTACCAGACAGATTAACGTGATTGCTGCCGGCAAAACCGACGAACCGCAATGGCTGACACTAGACGAAGCTCGCAAACAAATGCAGACCGGAATCATGGTTTGGGACTTTGCCAGCGATGAAAACCCAGATATAGTTCTAGCCGGTATCGGTGATTACCCGACCAAAGAAGTCATGGCGGCAATCGATCTCGCAAAACGCGAATATCCGGATGCACGCATACGCTGTGTTAATGTCAGTTCACTAACCGCACGTGGTTTTGGCCAGGGACGTAACCACATCAATCAAGATGAATTTAACAATATCTTTACGACCGATCAACCAGTCATTTGTAATTTCCACGGCTATCCAGAAACAATAAAAGCAATATTATTTAATTACGATGTCGATGACAGGCGATTTGACGTAAGGGGTTATATTGAATCAGGCAGCACCACGACGCCTTTTGATATGCAAGTACGCAATAATACCAGTCGTTTCCAACTAGTAATCGGCATCTTTGAAAAACTAGCCGATATTGGACGTATATCCGAGCAGGAAGCCGCCCTGATTGTCTCTAAATACAAACAAAAAATTGCCGATAACACCGAATATATCAAAAAGAATGGCATTGATATGCCAGAGATAGATAACTGGGAATGGAAGAACGAACACGTTGACACCTTGCACAGCCACTCCCAGGATACCGCCGGTGATTACGGTCGAATCTAAAATAAAAGCCCCAATAACTGGGGCTTTTTAATTTACAAATAATTATTAGATTTCGTCTTTCTTTTCGTTAATAAATTCCGTCCACTGACGAATCAAACGCAGAATAGTCTTGAGCGGCAATTCAATGGCGAGGTCTAAAATCATCGCGACGATATTAACCTTGGAATACTTGTCAGAAATCCACTGACCAAGCAAGATGAACGGCATATAAATAAAGTCGCGTAGTGTCGTTAAGAAACCAGCCTTGTTGGTGACCAGCTCCATCTCGCGGACGATTCTGGATAATCTAAAGCCAAGGAAGTTAGCGGTAGCAAAGAAGATATAGAATATAATTCCCTGCACCCAATTAAAGCCTAATGTAATCAAGATATCGGTTACTAGACCAAAGACCAACAGGAACATTAAGCCATAGGCAATGCGGAAACCAATCGGATAGATACTCTTTTTTGGCGACGGAAATAGATTAACTTGACTCTCGTCACCGTACAGCATGTTCTCGGCATATTGTTGCATCGCTCGAGTATTGGTATCACCAGGCATCTTGAGCCCAAGACGCAATAATGCCATATAGACAATCGGCGCGAAGAGATTAATGATTAATGGGACATATATAATCGTACCGACGGTCATCATGTCGTACGGCACTTCGATTGCCACGCCGATGAGAGTCTTGGTGATGAACAAAAAAGCAATACTTTTGATAAGTCCGGAATTCAGTTTTGTTCTTGCCTCAATGTATTCTTTTTCAATCTGTACGGCGTAAGCTGATTGAAACTTACCGCTATGTTTCAGTAGCTCAACAAAACCATCACCTGATTGCGCCATATTTTTTAATACGCGCAGTGGCGCACCGTATTTATTGATATATTGAGTTAAGTTTTCGGTCAATTCTGAATTGAAATTTTCATCAATCCTTTTGTGAAAATTGGCATAGTCATGAATATTAGTATCAGAAATGCTATATAGCTGTTGCATATCATAACGAACACCGGCAATGTCGGCCTTAAATAAGGCCTTATATATCGCGATATAGATACTGGCATCGTAATTCGGCTCGTCACGCTTTTTTATGACAAAAGCGTCTTTTGGTAAAATGGCGTGATAATGTCGATAAGCGAACTGGGCAAAAGCCGATCGGACGTAATTCGGCATAATCATTTTTTCGACTGACACTGACATTAAATCAAGTGTCCAGCTCTCTGCTAACGAAGATTTTGTGCCGATTTCTTTTAGCCGCCAATAATTACTATAGTGCGACTGAATCATTGAACCGAGGGTGTCAATCATCTCGACTGGTTGAGAATTATTCTCAACATAGCCTGACTGGATTAGTTCAACCATCAGTTCTTCGGCAAGATGACGACTTTTGAGCGAATTATTAATGAATGATAGATTGCGAACAAAAAACCTACGAATCGCCTTTTGCGTCACTAGATGTTCTTGGGTATATTCAGCGGCATTGCGCAACCTCTCATAGGCAAACGAAACTTCGCGACCAACACCCGGCACATTCACGAATTGGCCGTTGGACGATTTCTTTTCCTTGACCGCATTCGACGCGACGATTAGTTGGGATATTAATTGTTGGCCATTCTGACCAAGAGGTTTATTATTTGCCATATTATTTATAGATATTTGACCTTTGAATTCAGAAAACTTATTTTACTGTGCTTAATTATAGCATTTTAAATCTAGAATAACTATTTATCACCATTCAATAACGAGGCAATTTCAATTGCATATTTTTCTCCGATGGCATGATCCGCACCGTTAACTTTCGTTATACTGACCCCTTCAATAGAAGCTGCTTGATTAATAATTTCTGGAATCAAAAATTCGTCTAAACTGCCATATAAAATATTAATTGGCGCATGAATGGCCCTTAGGTCAGCGAAAGTATCTTGACCGATAATCGTATTTTGCAGAGAAAGGCGAAAGCTTTCCCAGTTACCTTGATTAACGTCGATGCCATCGTCTATTTTTAGTAATTTTCTTAAAAATTGAGAATTGTTTATCGTAAAGTCCTTGTTTTTCATCATGAAGTCATAGGCAGACATAAAGAAATCCGTCTTTTTCTTGATAATTAAATTCATTGGCAAATCGATATTATATAGAGGCAGACTCAACAAATAACACTCGATTACTTCTTTGGGATATAGCCTACTATATTTGGCCGCTATAATCGCCCCCATCGAATGTCCGACCAGCTTGAATTTCTTTATACCCAAGCTCTTTAGCGTGCGTCTAATGTATCTGATATGATCATTAACCGTAAAGAGTGAAACCGCCGGTCGTGGTGAACTGCCAAAACCAAGTAAATCCATGGCGACGACTCTATATTTTTCCTTGTCGATACGCTTTATGACTGGGCCCCAAGTCCGTGACGTCGAGGCGATGCCATGAATCAGTACGATAGTTGGTTTGCGTTTTCCGCCCGAATCATAAGTAACTGCCAGTAGTCTTTCGGAATTAATAACGCCAATAACCCTCTCGAAAAAGCCTAGCATTTAATATGGCTGCCTAATGATTGTCTTTAATTTACTTGGATCAGTTCTGCGTTGGTCGCTTAGATATATTTCATGATGGTACTTTGATTTGCCGTCCAGTTTGCCGCCTGATGATTTTATATATTCGTGCATTTTCGCTATCGTCGGACCCTCATCACTATATGCGCCAACATACATTACTTGAGCTGACCTACCTTCGGCATAGGACTCGAAACGAACTTTATCAATTAAAGGTGGCGATTTCTTTTTAGTGACCGCTTCAATCGATCTCGATACGATATCTTTGGTTACAAAGTCTGGTTGTGCAATCATTACTGTCCATGACCAATTATCTTTCTTGGCATATAAGAAATCATTCATATCATCAGCCCACCACAAACCCTCAAGTGGCATAACCGCAAAATCATTATCAAGATTCTTTTTACAATCAAATTTTATAGTATATGCCAAAGGATATAGGGTCTGTAGCGCATCGGCGAACTCCTTGGAAGTGTTTGGATCACCATGACCGTCAATCATCAAATAATTCATTTCCGGTACTTCAACCGTTACAACTTCTCCGACCTTGCCACTATACAAGTTACGCATGTCTTTTTTATAGTCTATTTTTATCATTTTATGTCCTCCAATCGAGTTTTAACCAAAGCTATTATCAACTCCTCTGTCAGAGGATTAACACCCGTGAACTGAATCGTACCCTTTGATGTTTTATAATCCGCTAGTTTTGACTTTAGCTTTTCAATTGGCTTTGCGGTCGGATAAAAACTCATATGGTCCGAGGATGCCGCATAGCCTGCTAGATATTTGTCTTTATATTTAAAGCCCGGCATCGCATAGCTGATAACTTCTTCGGCATCAGGCAAAAAGTTGTTTACGATAGACCGTATCCTGGTTAACTCACGTCTTTGATCTGACTTTAGTTGACCTAAATATCTATCAATTTCATTCATATTACTATTATAATAAATTTATGAATAAAAAAACCGAAGAATTCAAAGTAAGTGGTGAAGATTTATTAAAAAGCGTCAAGCAACTGATCGCCGAGGGTAATGTCAGACGTATTATTATTAAAAACAAAGAGAATAAGACGATTATGGAATTACCGTTAACAATTGGAGTAGTCGGTGCTCTCATCGCACCAGTCCTAGCCGCCGTCGGAGCAGTCGCGGCATTAGTTACCGAATGCACGATTATTGTCGAGCGCGAAGAAAAATAACCATCTAATCACCTGTTGTAAGATCGCAACAAAAGCAACAATTGCCCATATCAGGTTAAGAGCCACTGGCTGGTGATCCTTTTTTGATATAGCCTCGATAATTATTCCGATCGAGCCAGTTAAATTCAATAGCTGGTATTGATAGCTTTTTATAGAGATTGCGTCAAGATTAGTTAGGCTATAAGCGAGCAAAACTGCGCCAACTCCATACCATCCGACAATAGAGATTATTACATTTCTTAATCGGTTATTTGGTTTTGGCATCACTTTTCTGCGCATGTCCACTGACAAAACGATGGTAGCCTAAATAGATGACCACCGCTAAACCAACAGTCACTGTTACGAAAATATATTTACTATCATCGGTCGCAAAACCGCGACCAATTCCATATATCAAAGTAAATAGTCCACCCAACATCACGCCGTCAGATAGGAATTTGATGCGATTCTCAAAGGCGATACTTACCGCCAGTATTACTACGGCAAAAGCCAAAGCAATAATTGATACTATCCGATTATAGACAACCATTTTATCGTTGTAATCCGCCATATCGCTGTCGTATTGGTTCATAATAGCGGTTTGCTCAGCGGTCATTTTTTCGCCCACGGCGTTAAGCGCGCTAGGATATTCCGGATACTGCGGTGGCTCGTAAAAGGTGTTAATTCCCACACCAATAAATGTCGCTAGCAATATGCCGACAAAAAATGTATAAACCAGTTTTAAAACCTTGTTATCCTCCATAAATATCCTCCTATTTATGTAATCAAATTATAGCACGAGCGACCTATTAAATTAATGACCGCCTTGTGCCAACAGATAAAATAGTGTAAAATACCACCTTGTTTAGTAATGAAAATCTAAACATAATATATGGGTCAGTAGCTCAGCTGGTTAGAGCACCTGCCTCTTAAGCAGGGTGTCGTGAGTTCAAGTCTCACCTGACCCACCAATAATATAAAAGCCGTGAAGGGGTTTCCTGCCCTGGAGCTGCCCGTGAAAACAAGCGGTGCCGGATGCCTAACCGTACAAAATGGACGCTGATGTCGGACCATACGCCAGAGTCAGCTAGCAAGTTCATGCGCAGCAATGCTATGATAAAGACAAGATGGTAACGCGAATTAACCTCGTTCTTGTCAATCACTAATTATTTAGTGTTTGGCAAAAGCGAGGTTTTTTAATTATTAGATCAAAGGAGATAGAAAGTGGCCTACGATAAACAACTTCCAAAACGATCCGAAGATATTTCGGGTTGGTACAACACATTAATGCTTCAGGCCGAGCTAGCCGACTATGGTCCAGCTAAGGGCACGATGATTTTGCGACCTTATGGTTACGCTATCTGGGAATTGGTGCAAAAAAAGCTTGATGCCATGTTCAAGGCTAATGGCGTCGAAAACGCATATTTTCCTCTTTTTATACCTGAATCACTACTGAACAAAGAAAAGTCACACCTCGAAGGCTTCTCTCCAGAACTAGCAGTAGTAACAATTGGCGGCGGCGAAGAACTCCAAGAAAAGTTAATTGTCCGGCCAACCAGCGAAACCATCATGTATGCATCATATAGTAAATGGATCAAATCTTGGCGAGACTTGCCGGTCATGATCAATCAATGGAATAGCGCTGTTCGTTGGGAAAAACGTACTTATATGTTTTTGCGTACGACGGAGTTTTTGTGGCAAGAAGGCCACACTGCCCACGCTAGTCACGAAGAAGCAATCGCCACTCAAAAATGGGCGATGGATACCTATGCCAAGACATTCCGCGAGGCGTATGCCATGCCTGGATACATTGGTAATAAATCCTCTAGTGAAACTTTTGCCGGCGCGTCCAGTACCATGACCTACGAAACATTAATGCCTGGCGGCAAGGCGCTGCAAAGTGCAACCTCACATGACCTTGGCCAAAATTTTGCCAAAGCTTTTGACGTAAAATTTCAGAGCAAAGAAGGCCAAAATGAGTACGTCTGGCAGACCAGCTGGGGGGTATCGACAAGATCGCTAGGCGGACTATTCATGATTCACGGTGATGACAAGGGCTTGCGTCTGCCACCAGAGCTTGCGCCTTATCAAGTCGTAATCTTGCCGATTCGGGCTGACGATGAATTAAATTCATTCATAGCAAAAATCAGTCAAAACCTAATCGACGCTGGCATCAGAGTAAAAATCGATGATCGTGACGGTGAATCGCTAGGATTCAAGATAAATAAATGGGAAATGAAAGGCGCCCCAATCCGCCTCGAGATTGGCGCCAAAGAACTCACTACCGGTCAAATCAAAATGGTCAGACGTGATAATGGCGAAGCCATGATGGTTGGCGTTGATACGATTACTGATTCTATCAAAGATGCGCTGGATAAGATTCAGACAAATCTATTCAATCAAGCCGAACAAGCTTTAATCGACAACACTCATAGCTCGGATAATTACGAAGATTTCAAAAAACAAATGGATACCACCAAAGGGTTTATTAAAGCCTACTGGTGTGGTAATCCAGCCTGCGAAGAAGCCATCAAAGCCGAAACGACCGCCACAACCCGCTGCAAGACCGATAGCACTACTAAGGGTAAATGTATTTACTGTGGCGCCGACAACTCTGACGAATGGTATTTTGCCCAGAGTTATTAATTTAATAAAACAAAAATCGCCATGATATGGCGACTGTTCTGGTACACCCGGCAGGATTCGAACCTACGACCCCCTGGTTCGAAGCCAGGTACTCTATCCATCTGAGCTACGGGTGCATATAATACAGGGGTGATTATATCACATATTTACACGATGGGATATAATTAATTTTATGGACATTCACACAAATATTCCGTTAAAAAACTATTTGACCATGAAAATTGGTGGTAATGCTCGTTTTATGACAGAGGTTCATAGTCGTGAAGAGTTAGCAGCGGTTTGTGAAAACGCCAAGTCAAAAAACATACCGATCTTTATCATTGGCGGTGGCAGTAATGTAATAGCAAGAGACGAAGGCTACGAGGGACTTGTCATCAGGATTCGAATACCCGGTTTTGAGATAATCTCAGAAGACGACAGCTCGACTACGATTCGAATAGGCGCCGGCGAAAATTGGGACTCGGTCGTCAAGCGCAGTGTTGATATGAAACTAAGTGGTATCGAGGCAATGTCAGGCATACCGGGTACGGCTGGTGCGACGCCAATTCAGAACGTCGGGGCTTATGGCCAAGAAATTGCCGATACACTGCAGTCGCTTGAAGCGTACGACCTAGAAACTAAAAGCTTCGTGACTATGCAAAATAGCGAATGTGGCTTTTCGTATCGAGACAGCATATTCCGAAGCAGTTCTGCGGGTCGGTATATCATAACTTCGATTACGATAGTTCTATCTAAATATATGCCGAAGCCGCCTTTTTATGATTCCCTTCAGCGCTACTTGGATGAAAAACAAATAAAAATATTTACTCCTGATATTATTCGAAATACCGTTCTCGAGATTAGGAAAGATAAACTACCAGATCCAGCCGTTCAACCAAGCGCCGGCTCATTCTTTAAGAACGCTATCGTTGACAAATGGCAAGCCGAACAGCTTAAGCCAAGCTACCCTGACATGCCGATGTTCGAAATGGCAGATGGACGATTCAAGATTCCAACCGGATGGTTGATCGAAAAAACCGGTCTAAAGGGTCAGTTAATCAACGGAATGCGAATCAGCCCTAATAATGCGCTAGTTTTAATCAATGAATCGGCTCATAGTTACGATGAGCTGGCCAAAGCGCGCGACGAAATAACAATTAAGATTCGCGACATGTTCCGTATTCAAATCGAACAAGAACCGCTAGAAATGTAAGAACTTGCGATTGATACGCAAACCGTTTATGATTATCTTATGGACCGTCGTGGGTTTACTATCGTAGAGCTTCTTATAGTCCTAGTAGTCATAGGCACACTTTTAATCATGGGCGTCGTTAATCTGCGTGAAGCACAAGCTAACAGTCGTGATACAGAGCGAAGAAGCGACGTCGAAACGATTGCCAGTTATTTGGATACGTACTATAAAACAGGCTATAACTACGGCACTACGACTGCCGGCGCCTACCCTTCGACTTATTTGACCGACCCAATTGGGTCTGGCGGTGGCGGAGTTGAATATATCAAAGCAGTGCTGGTTGACGTACGCGAATCTAGCCTAGAGGCACCAAGCATGATAAACATCATCGACACTTTCGTGTCCGCTACCAACAACGACCAATCAACAACTGGAGTCACTCCACAACCGACTATCAATCAATATGTCTATCAGCCAATCGACAAGAACGGTAGTTTATGCATGGGAACAACTGAATGCCGCAGTTTTAATATCTTTTGGCGATCCGAAGTCGATAATAGCGTATATAAGGTAATCAGCAAGAATCAATGAGTGCAAAAATAATCAGACAATCAGGTTTTTCGGCCGTTGAGTTATTGATAACGCTGTTCATTGCCGCCGCGTTCTTGATGTCCGGTTATCAACTGTATTCGACTATTATTAAAAAAGGTGCTTCAACTCGGGCGCAGACCAAAGCTAGCAACGTACTTTATGATTATCTGACTCGTTACAAAGATAGTGCGACCAGCCCCTGTACGATACAGAATCCGTTGACCGATTCCTCTATTACGGTCGATACTTTGTCTAACGTTACGGTATCGGTTGCAATAACTTGCCCATATACTTCAATCACTTCGATCTCAAAGGTACAGGTTACGTTGAAATATAATAACCCTCAACAGACAATCAGCAATGCGACTTTCGTCAAGTTATAAACTCAAAAAAGGCTTTACCCTCGTCGAGGTGCTAATTATTTCGCCGATTATAATTCTGATGATTGGTATATTCGTCAGTGCAATCGTCAGCATGACGGGCGACGTGTTATCATCCCGTGGCTCGGATACCATATCCTATAATATCCAAGATGCCCTGAATCGGATTCAAGCCGATATCAAAATAAGTGGCGGCTTTTTGGCAACTAATAATATCGCACTCGCCTCACCTCAAGGTTCAGATGATGCCAAGACCAATTTCAAGAATAATTCAACCAACGGGTTTCCTGCATTAATCTTGAATATGTACGCTACTACTAATAATCCATATAGCAACGCTTCAACACCAGCAAAAATGTACATGTCGAATCAACCTAATGCTTGTAGTAGTGCTCAGCTCAGTCAAAATGTTCCATTTACCTATAATGTCGTTTATTTTGTGAGAAACAATAGCCTATGGCGCAGAGTATTGATGCCATCATATTATACAAGTGCCGGATGTAGTGGCGGTGTTATCGCAAGCCCTTGGCAAATACCAAGTTGTAACCCAAGTTTGATTGCGTCTAATTCATTCTGTAAGACCAAAGATGAGGAATTAGTTCAGAATGTCCAAGCAAGCGGTATTAGCATTAATTACTATTCTACCCCTAGCGGCAACACGGCAAATACGATCGCAGGCGATGCGGCTCAGACATCCGACGACACTCGTCAATCAGCCCTAGCCAGCGCATCAACCGTTGAAATTTCGATAACTGGTGCAAGCCAGGTAGCGGGCCGAACCGTCAGCCAAACTGCCAAAATGCGTGCCACCAGCCCTAATGATTATTTCGACGGCCCAACGGACGTTTATTGGTCAAATGCGCAATTTCAAGGTAGTTGGACGAATTACGCTGATACATTCCATACCGGCGGATATCGAAAGACTAAAGATGGTATAGTAGTTCTAAAAGGCTTATTGAGAGGAGGTTCTTCTGGGCAAGTTATATTTTACTTGCCAGATGGATATAAACCTGCCAAACAGTTAATTTTTCAGGTCGCAACAGACAATGGGTCATGGGGGGCTGGAGGTAGGATAGATATAACGACTGACGGTAGAGTTATTGCGACAACAGTCAATTCTTCTTGGGTGTCACTAGATAATATAAGATTTTTGGCCGCTTCTAATGCGCCAGATCCCTTCGTAAACCTACCTTATTATAACAACTGGGCGTCTTATAATAGTCTTCATCCCTCAGATACAACCGATTATGGTGATGCAGCTTACGCAATCGACGCAGACGGAAGGGTGAATATTCGTGGTTTAGTATCCAGCAATAGCTCTACTCAAAATGACCAGAACATAGCCTCAGTGCCAACTAACATTGCTCCTTCTGAATATCATGATATAGCTGAGTATAATTGTGCTGGATTTGGAGAGACAGCTATTTCAATTGACGGAATGATAAAATCAAAAGTATCATCATCTTCAACCACATGTCTCTCTTTGGTTATGATGTACTACCCTTCGTCATACAGTGGCTGGAAAAACATGATTCTTCAAAACGGATGGTTAGCCTACCAATCGGGAACCGCTACACCTCAATATACTAAATCGTCAGATGGAATAGTAACACTACACGGATTAATTAAAAGTGGATCTACGTCGCAGTGCAACATTATTGCAACATTACCGGTTGGATATCGGCCATCCTCAAGGCTGTTATTTGGAACGGTTGCTAATTTAGCATTTAGCCGAATCGATCTAGACTCCGCTGGCAATATTTGGTATTGCTCTGGATCAAATGTATGGCTATCGTTAAACAATCTTAGTTTTTACGCCGAACAGTA
>JAAXXM010000019.1 GCA_013334475.1 Candidatus Saccharimonadota bacterium
GCACGCGATTTTGATGAATCTCGATCCGTAGTTAACCAAATAATTAATGTTTTAGCCCCGACGTCATTCGCCATCTGCCTTAATTTATCCCTATCTATTCTTAAACCAAAATTCGTATCGAATACGACATCTTTTCCGTGACGCAATAGATCGATAGCTTTTAAGTTCAGGCCATCGTACAGCTCGACGCTTTGACCAGTATCGTACTTGTCACCAAATCTTAACTTACGCTCTTCATCTGCCCAAATATGCACCGCGTCAGTTGTTTTCGATATATATTGCGCGACCGTAGTTTTGCCAGAGCCTGGATAGCCGACCATAAGATATAATGTTGGTTTCATCATCAATAGCTTACGACTTTTGCAAACAAAAAGAAATGTATGAACTATTTTGATTCGTTTGTAATCGCTCGAGTCCGTAACATATCGCTGATTAGTGCGTTCGGTACTTTTTGATCAAACCCGATTTTTATAGTTTTCTTGCCAGTGACATAACCTTGTTGTTCAAATAATCGCCGCACTTCATCATCAATCGTGAATGCCAGACCGAAAAGGACGTAAGCCTTGCCGGTAGAATATCCAGCCAAAAGACCTTTGTATTTATAAAACGGTATGCCCCAGCTAATACTTTCCTCAGCATTTGGCACTGATTCCTTGATAACCTGACGAATTTCCTGCAGTTTCGATCTAGCATCGATAGGCGAGCTTTCTATATATTCGTCAACTGTTTTCGCAATATAATTTCTCATTTCGTACCATCCGATTTACATTATACTCAATTCTCGTATTAGTACGATAAACTGCTTCGTTGCCTTAATGCAAATAGCACTTGTCGGCATATTATTGTCGCTCATTTTTTACTAATCCATCATGTGTCTCTTTATTCTTTCGACGTGCAATATATACCGATTTCTCGAGTAAGATATAGCCTTATCTACACGTAATTTGTGTAATTCATTGCTGACAGTCTCTCGAGTCATCCCTAGTAATTTAGCAATCTCATCTTGGGTAACATAAACCTCTTGTGATTCCGACTTTAAATATGGCCGCGTTCCTAACCTATCTGCTAGATATATCAAGGTAAGTGCAACCTTGTCGCTAGCCCGCGGTTGCTCTAGGGCATAAACTCGACCCAGCATGGCATCAAGCTGTTTGATATTTGAAATATACATTTGATACATTAGATGAGCGTCTGACAATAAATGACTTTTGAAATCCTGCCTGGGTATTATCCTAACCCGACAGTTAGTATAGGCTTCATAAAAATAATGCGATACCTCATCGATACCTAACGCAAAACCTATTGGTATATCTTCCCACTTAGAATGAATCGAGATATATTGCTCATTTCCATCCGAATTGATCGTATAGTTCCTGACTTTTCCTGATTCAATAATAAAAACTCCCTCAGGAGTTTCATTTTCGAATAGAATTATTTGCCCCTTCAGATACAGCCTACAGGGATAACCACTGATAAACTGTCTAAAGCTAAATTTACTTTTTAGCGCATCGACTTTTTCTATAATATTCTTCACATAGATGCTTCCATTGGAAGTCGTAATATTTACAACTATCCTTAGTTATTATACCATCTTTTAAACATGCCTCAAGCCAACCATTCTCGCATATATGAACCAGACAACTCCAAGAACGGATATCAAAGCGACTGCCATTATACCGATCGTCATCAACCAGTCGAAACTATCCGAGGATAGCTTTTTGAGTGGCATAGGACTTAAGCCGACTTTACTAATAGCATCACCTAAGACTTGCTCTTTATATGACAAGCTATCGTCACTTCTGCTAATTACTGTCACTGCCACAGGGTCGGAATCTACTTTGTTGGATTTTGGTATAAATTGGATTACCTGTGGTGTGATATTACCGCTATTGTTTTCGATAGTCTGATTGCCACTCGGCGTATCTATTCCAAAGCTTCCATTCCAAGTGCCAAACACATTGATAAATAACAACCCAAACCATCCCGACAGGCCAAATTGACTACGCGATATATTAGCTATATTGGCCGAGGCGGTCGCATTGCCGCTCAGCGCGTTACCGGCCATAGTGTTCCTTGCTACGGTAGCATTTCCGGACGTCGAGATTAAATTTATATTATTGGTGATTTGATTTGAATTATCGCTAATGATTTTTAGATCCGGAGTAACGACAGCGTCATTCGTCACGCCGCTACCAATCATCGCGGCAGTCGATCCCTCTGGGGCATCGACTATCACTCCTACCCATTTGCCAAGAACATTCACAAAAACCAACAGGCTGTTACTCGCAATAATGTCATGTCCAGTTAAATTGAATATAACTATATTAGTATTAGCGTCACCGGTGGTTGAGTCGCCAGCTGTCGTATTATCCATGACGGCAGATCTACCACTTTGGGCCGCTAATGATACATTATTGATAATTGACTGCATGTCAGTTGAGTCGATCGTCGCAACTTTTTTGGAATCCTGAACATCCTCACCATTGCTCGCAATGAGTTGCGGAATAAAATCCGGAGCAATCAATATGTCTCCGTTCAAATTGCCATAGATATTAACAGTCCCCACGAACGATTGGTTGGCCGCGACCATCGAATTGACGATATTGACAACATTAGCAACCGTATCGGCCGAACCCGACTCGGCATTACCAGCTCGCGTATTACCTATTACGCCAGCATTACCGCTCGTCGCCTCTAGATTAATATTATTTGTCAGGTCATTACTGTTAGCAATCTTGATATCGCTCGACCCAGAGCTAGAACCAGACTCAAGCATGGCCTTCAGCATCATCGGCTGCAATAGTATGTCGCCATTAACGTCACCCATCACATTAGTTGTAAAACTAGCCACTTTTTGATTATCTTCTAGACTAGATACCGTGTTAACACTGTTTATTATGGTCGCCATGGCGGTTGCATCGCCAGTCATCGCATTCTGGGCTAATGTATTAAATGCAACCGTCGCGTCGCCAGTCCTCGATTCCGAATCAATTGTATTTGTAGCTTGGGTATCATTGCTTGTGTCGGCCTCCAAATCAGAATTTTGACTAGTTTTAGCCTCATCGGCACTCGCCCCGGCTACTTGATCGGTTTTGTCATTATTAATCATATCCGTTTCAACCAATGGCGTTTCAGCAGTCGGCTCGGTTACTGTTGGTTCTGACATAGCCTGATCATCAGCGGGCTGCGTTACCGCTTGATATATTCCAGTGGTTGAATCATAGTACCAAAAATTAGAATTCCACCTTCCGGTGGATTCATCATAAGTATAAGTTTTTGTTGGTTCGGCTGGTTGAACCCCAGGCTCGACCGTAGTATCGACGTTTACCGCGCCAGGCACATCCTCCGCCATTACTGATATGGGAAAGCCGGCAATAAGAAGAAGTGAAAAAATATAGATCAGCACTTTTTGTATGATTCTATTTATGCTTTTCATATTTCACCCCCTTCTTGCAATATTGTCAGTTATTTGGCTCGAGAGGATGCGATAAAGTAGCATCCTCTTTATGCCAACCAGGTTTTCAATTTATTAATTTGTGACCTCAAAAGTTACTGAAGTTGTGCTTTGGTTCGACGCATCACCACTTATGGCATCACCACCAGTGGTATTACCAGAGACCTCAGCATCACCAGACGTAGCGACTTGATTGATGGTATTTGTCACGCTTAGGTTATTCCTATTCTCGACTCTTATCTCGGTGCTGCTTTTAGCTTCAATGCTATTGTCCGAGTCTGGGCCGGTATTATCAATGCTACCGCTGAGGCTTGATCCATCACTAACAACATCGGCTAGCATATTTGTCATACCTGATCCAGAATTATCAACGCTTACATCCGCCGTAAAGCTTGCCTCGGTACTCGCGCCTCCGGTTTCACTATCACCACCAGTAGTGTTGTGTTCTACCTCAACTTCACCCGTCATTGAAGTTTGATGCGTGTCGTTCGAAACGCCAAGATTATTATCATTCTCAACTTTTATCTCTTTTTTGACTTGATATTCGATACTATTGTCCGAATCCGGACCGGTTGTATCGATAGTACCGGACTGAGCGCCCGCTATGTTACCGACAAAACCCAAAACCAGCCCCAGTGATGCGGCTGATGTGCCAATTATTTGCTTGATTTTATTTGCTACCATAAGTTCCCCCTTTGCCTAATTGTTTTATTATTGTGCTTCGGGTGTTTACCCGGCCCAAAAATACAAAACTCGTGTCATCGTAGCCTCGGGTCGTCCAAACACCGAGAAAGCCGACGAAAAAAGAGGAATCAATCAGATAAGCTGACCGGAACTCCACTTTTCCGCCCTGCCCCTCATCACAAAATCTCTCTGTGACAAACTCAATCTTAAGCCTAATATTAGGCGTCGTATATGAAATATCTCACATAAAATCTATTTCGTGATGATACCGAAAATACTAATCTGGAAATTTATGATTTAGGCGGATTATTATTTTGGATATTACTAGTAAAGGTTGACGGTGCGGTCATCTTGCCGCGGACTTTTTGATATCAAAAAGCTATATTTTTTAATACTTCAGTTTTATATATCATTACCACGTCGCCACTTGATGTTCTGTCTAGTGACAATGGAACACCAATCTGTTTAGTTATTGAATCTACTGTACAGACACTTGGATAATTAGTTATAGAGCCGCTATCCAAAATAATTGGCACACTCTCACTGGGTGCAGATTCGTTGATTTCAAAAACAGACCTATCATAAAATAATGTCGATTTTCGTAGTCGATTATTATCACAGGAAAGTGGTAACAAAGTATTGCTATGTTTGCCGAATAGGTATGTAGCCGGTATTGCGGTATCCATGCTGGCATAGCCGTAATTATAATTGTTCGCAGATAAAAATTCGTACCTATTCCTCAGAATGACACCGTTAACTAGATCAGGCCTTTGAGATGTTAGCGTCGCATATACTAGACCGATGCCATTTATGAGAACAATTATTGATATTATTAAACTAATATACTTTTTTGCGCTTCCTTTGCTCAGCTCTATCGCAGAAAAACCAATAATAATCGCTGGGACTGCCATTATTAGATACCTGGATGTGTCTGTTTTATAAAGAGGCTGTCCGCTGGCCACATAAATAATGATAGGGATGGCTAGAAAAATAATCGAAAATATAACGAAACGCTTATTAACTATCTTTCTAGTGATAATGTTCATATAAGAGAATAGCAATAACACGACAAGCCCAATATTCAACACCTGATGCCAGGACCCCATCTCATTCGTACCAGCGATTATTCTCAACAGATTCTTACCTGTCTCAACTATTGCGACAACCGGTTGCAAAAGAACTGACATACTTTGACCTAGCGAACCTGAAGTTATGAATTCGACTTTAGTAATACTTGTGACCAGCAATTTCAGCAATATTGACGCAACGTAACCGAGTATAATAATTGCAAAAATTTTCAATGTATCACGCCTTTTGGTTTTATCAAAGAACATCGCATCAACCGAGGCATAGAGCAATATTACCACTGCGGTAATATACACCTGCATCGGATCCGCAAAGAAAGCAACGCTCGATAGTATCGTTAGCCAAATTGCCTTCTTTAAATCGAATTTATCGTAGATTAATAGACCTAAATATATGATGCCCAGGCCCGCAACAATCTCGATATTCCTTGAGTTCGTATATTGAATCCAAAACACCGAGCCAACAATCGTGGATAACCACAATATCAACAAATTGAATATTCCCGCCACATGAATAGAAAAATACTCGAGAATCTTCTTTGAGAGATAATAAATCCCAATAAAGGTTGCGACATTAAGGATTATTGCAGAGCATATCAAAAATAAACTTGAATTAATTCCGATAATTTCTGCAGGCATGTACAAAAATAGCATTTTAATAATATAGTTCGTCGGTCCTATAATGGACCCGCTCAAAGAACCGTCAAGCCACTGCCTCGCTAATAATTGTTGTCCAGTTAAGTCAAAATTAACACCTTTAGTGTAAAATCTAAACAGAGTCCAACATGTTACAAAAAAACAGCCCACGACTAGTGTTGCTATATTGAATGCTCTTTTGTGCTTGATGACTTTACCGATTGCACCGAATATCGATAATGGTGCACTGTGTTTATGCTTGGCTGATTTATCTTTAAATATCTGATTATATATTATAAAATTCCACGATGTGATAATCGCAATAGTAATTGTGCGAATTATAAAAACTGAGGTTACCTGTGAGAATAAATAAACGGCCATGAGTGTGAATATATAATTCCAAAGAGCCAATATACTATATGCCGTAAGCTGTTTAGTGATTGTACGCGGTGTCTTGTCGTGGCTGTCGAAAGTAATTAGTTTTTGCAAGACAAAGGCCATGATAAAACCAACCCAGAAACTTACCGCAACAGATAAAACGCTGGATAAACCAAATATTACATTTAATAGATAGAGCGTACTCATCTCTATCAGATACGATATGACTCCGATTGCTAGATATGTAAGCAATTTTCGATTATACATTATTTTCCGGCAATGCCTTTTGAACTAGCTTTGTCGATAACATATAATGGTCGCCGTTTGGTTTCGGTGTGGATGTGTGAAATATAAATAGCAATTACACCCTGAGAAGTCAAAACAATACCAATGAAAAATAATATCAGAATACCCAACATTGCTGTACCGGTAAAACGCAGATGCAGTGGATCGCCAAGAACAATTTGCTCGATGATAATGATTGCGCCCAGCACAAATGAAATGCCAGTAATAATTAGTCCAATATAGCCCAGAATATAGAGAGGCCGCGGGCTAAGCGACACAAGACTATTCATAGCTAGTTGAACGAGCTTACTGTGATTATAGTTTGGACTACCCATATTGCGCTTTTTTGGTTCAAACGAAATAAACGAGCGCTCAAAACCCAACCAATCGATGAGTCCGCGCGTGATGCGGTTAGACTCACCTAGTGACAAAAAAGCTTCTTGAACAGACTTGTCGATCAGCCTAAAATCAGTTGACCCAGGTATAAGCTTCTGTTTGGACAAACGATTGAATATAGAGTAAAACATTTTTGACTCTGTCCGCTTCAACCAATTAGCATTGGTACTTTTTCGAATTCCTATAACAACCTTGGCGCCCTTATTCCATTTATCAATAAACGCAGGAATTAGTTCGACCGGATGCTGTTCATCACTGTCGAGAGTAATAATTGCCTGGCCACAAGCCTGAGCAATACCCGCCGTCAAGGCGCTTTCTTTGCCAAAATTGCGTGAAAAAATAATGGTTTTTACTGAATCATCTTCTTTGGCGATATCGTCTAAAACTTTTTTTGATGAGTCAATGCTGCCATCTTCACAATAAATAATTTCGCACTTATTTAACAAGCCCGCCTTGGACATCACATCCTTAAGAGACTGGTGAAAATGTCTCAAACCGCCTGCTTCGTTATATACAGGAATGACGATTGAAAACGTTGGCTTCCCTCGTTCGGCCATATTACACGATAATATCAGTTATGAGTGATGCCGTCGAGATACTGCACATACGATAGATGCGATAGATACTATTTATACCACTGCCCAAACTGATACCAAACATATTCCTTGGGGTCGTGACTAAATCGTCCTTGCTGTTGGCGTTCACCGATCGTAAAGCCATCAAATTCGGCCAACCGTTCGATTGAGTTGCCGGTGCCGCGTGGACTATCCGCAATTTTGCCAGTAAACTTTTGGCTGAAAACTTTCGTTTGTTTGTCATCCTGATAGACAATCGTCTCAGTAAAACTAATACTTCTGTCGTCGTGACCTTTTAGCAAATTAATAAAATCATTTGCATCGAACCAATTCGCCACATCCTTCATATATCCGCCAGGAAAGCCGCGCAGCGCCGGTATGTCCCACGAAGTATCAGTCACGACTACAGGTTCGGCGACTAATTTATAGGCTTTTAAGGCTTTGTCTTTTGCGATTGCCGTTACGTTATGACTTTGAATTTCATCGATATCAAACTGCTTGTTTTTAACTTCGATACCAAAGTCAACTAGCGCCGCCTTAGCCTCGCCTAATTTCCTGCTATTACCAGTTACCAAGACTATATGTTTCATAAGGGTGATTATATCAGAATATTATTATTGAATCCCGAAGGGCAATTCTGCGATAGCTTTTAAATAAAGAATACCTATATTGTGGCTCCGCCTAGCGTTCATGAACGTAAAGTAATATCTTTAATCCTAGCGGTCTTTTTTATTACTGAGCCAACATATAGTCTGTAAGCCGGCCTATTTTCCTTTTTGTAATTAATCAGGCTACCTAGAGTTCGTCCACAGGATTTACAAATTAATTCGGGTTTTGTTGGAATATAGTCTATGAACCTATCAACGTACATCCTTTTTAACAATCCTGGTCCATCCTTTTGATAGTAAGAAACATGCGCACTGCATCCCTCGCAACATATATCCAGTAGCTTTGAGGTACCTCCACGCGATTTTTTGAAGCTATCATTTTTGAATTTATACACGCTAGTATTATAACAAAAATCCAGTAACATCAATGCTTACTGGATAATCTGTAGAATATATGATTTTGGCTCCGCACACAGGTCTTGAACCTATTTTGAACGATATTTTTTCAAGTCAACCTTTGCGGTCTTTATGTATTTCCCAAACTTTTTGTCTTTTTGTCGCCTCTCTTGGCTGCTCATTTCATAATGTTCAGTTTCACTTCTCAACTTTAGGTAATTCTCATATTGCGATGCATCGATGTACCCAGAGTCTATCGCGGCCAACACAGCGCAACCTTTTTCGTTTATATGCCTGCAGTCTTTAAACTTGCATTCCCCGGCAAGCTTTTCAATATCAATAAACAACTCTTTTGAACCACTTCCAAAATCAATAATCCCAACCTCCCGGCTGCCAGGATTGTCAATAATTATTCCGCCTTCACTTGTAAAATACATCTCTCTAGCAGTCGTAGTATGCCGACCCCTGCCCGTTTTTGAACCTATCTCTTTAGTTTCAATACTATCTTTATTTATTAACTTATTAATAATTGATGATTTACCAACTCCACTAGACCCCAAAAAACAGTAGGTACTGCCGTTTTTGATATAGTTCGAAAGTTCGCTCAAACCGTCATCTGTTAAGACGCTAGTCCGTAATATATCAACATCGTGAAACCGTTGGCGTAGTTGTTCAATCCTTGCAGACAATTCCGTATCAGCAATTAAGTCTGATTTATTAAGAATCACTACAGGTCTCACACCACCTTCCAGCGCCAAAACAATATATCTCTCAAATCGATTAACGTTATAATCACGATTCATAGATTCAACAATAAAAGCCACGTCAACATTTGAAGCAATCAGTTGCGCCTCATCCTTACCACTATATTTTTTCCGCAAAAAGGTGCGCCTAGGCAGTATAGACTCAATGACTTTTGCGTCTTCTAAACTATCTTTTACTATGACCCAATCTCCTACTGCAGGATAATCATTGCGGCGTGATGCGTTCAACATAAACTTACCCGATACCGTTGCGCGGAATTCGCCATCAAGATTTATTATTTCGTAGGCGCCCCTGTGTTCTGCGCTCACCCTGGCAATCTGATCTATATTAACGTCGAGATTTAATCGACTATCTTCAAAAAAACGATCGTAACCCAGCGATCCTAGCCGTGATACTTTATTTGCTTCACTCATATCTATAATTAGTTTAACAGTTTGGTACTAGACGTCTAGTTTGGATAGTCAATAATTAGAATCAAAAATCCAGTAGCGTGAATGCCTCCAGGATAATCTGTAGAATATATGATTCTGGCTTCGTGTACAGATCATGAACGATTCACTAGAGGTAAACACTACAAACGAGACACCGGAGAAGAGGATGGCGCCTTCACGGCAACTATATGATGGGCTTTATAGACCCACTGAGTCCGCCCCGTACGCAGCTTGTTCTGGTGTAAATTTCTCGTATATCAATTGATCAATCAAGCCTCCGCGCGAGAATGACGAATAGCTCATATAGCTTGTTGCTTTTCTAGCTGCCTGTTCATTCCAATCTGCCTCTACATGATCAGCCCCATATGTTGCGTCTGCTAGTGAATACTTCTCATATAACAACTGGTCAATTAGACCATCATGAGAAAAGCCCGCATAACTTATATAGCTTTTGGCCTTATTTAGTGCATTTTTCTGGCTTACCGTTGCAGCGGCTTCGGCCCTAGCCTTGGCGGCCGCTGCGGCAGCCTCTGCATCAGCTTCTGCTTTAGCATCAGCTTCTGCCTTTTCCTCGGCGGCTTTCTTAGCTGCATCTTCGGCAGCTTTTTTATCAGCAGTGGCCTTAGCTTCTTGTTCGCTCTTTATACGTGCTGTCTCTTCGGCTTTTCGCTTAGCAATTTCAGCTTCTGTATAACGATGGATTTTATATACCGATATCGATTGCCTACCATCCTTATTCGCAATAATAGTGATTACGTTGTCGCCTTCTTCTAATGGGACCTTGTAAATCAGCTTTCCCTGACTGCTAGTTGATGCCTCCTTACCATTAATCGTGACTAAGGAGTCATAAGGAAAAACTACACCTTCAATTACAAAGCTATCGTCTTCTATTGACTTACTGCTGCCTAGTTTTAGATTATTAATTGTAATCGACGGGGGTGCAAATGTGCCCGCTATAATGAATAAAGCCACGAATGAAGCAACGACAGCGGTCGTAATGATCTTAGACCGTTTTGACCACCCAGATTTATTAAACATTACATAAAGCCCAACTGGAAATATAAAAATCAAAAGGACTATTATTACTAGATTATTAATAGATTTTTTTGTGTCACTCTTTGTCGCAGTGCTATGCTTTTTTTCGCTATTCTTTTCCGAATCAGACATTACTACTCCAAATTTATTAGTTACATTTAGCTACCACTATAATATACCCAATTTACATAAAAGACATAGTGCACACACTCTCATCTGTTATTTATAGAGTGAGGCTTCTGTTATAAGACAGTCTTCTAGTCCCACTCAAAAGTATTCTAGCCACCCTCATAAACCCTTTCTATTACGGTGAGTTTCAGTATACCGAAAACGGCGAAACTAAATGGTATAAAGGCGCTCACAAACCATTAATATCCAAAGAATTGTTCGATCAGGTTCAACAATCTAGGGGCGTATACAAAGGCCAGTGGGGATCAAAGACATTCGCGTTCAAGGGACTGCTAAAATGTGGCGGTGAATTTACCGCACAAGAAAAGATAAAGAAGTTAAAAAGTGGCGAATTTAAACGACACGTTTATTACAACTGTAATCATGAAGTTGATCCTAAATGTAATGAGCCATATATAAATCAAGATAATCTTCGCATCTTGCTACTAGAATTTATTGAAAAGAATTATAAGAAAATCGAGATTAGCGACAAGTTACTTGCAAAAATTGAAAAGCACTATTCAATCACCCAATCGCTACTAGCTCACTATAAACTTGAGCAAAAATTAGATAAACCGTTCATTGAGTATTCAAGATATATTTTAACAAAAGGTAATGAAAATGAAATGACGAATTTTGCAAAAGGAATAAAGACGACGTTGTCTATGAATAATGGAAACATTAGGATGCATCATAACAGGTAATAAGAGCTATAATTAATAGCATGGTAAGTTATCACACCGATCGACCTTTAACATCACCATCGGATGGTGACTTATTTAACAGATGCCAGTTTGCTGAAAATATTTCTAAAGCGATAATTAGTCAACCTATAGACGAAAAATATGTAATAGGACTTCATTCTGCGTGGGGGTATGGCAAAACCTCAGTTCTAAATATGATGGAGTCATACCTTAAAAAGAAAAAGACAATCGTCGTTAGATATAATCCGTGGATATATTCAGATATTAAATCTATGACTGTAGGGCTGCTGTTAGAAATAAGCAATAAAATAATCGAAACCGAAATTGACAATCAAGACGGAAAAGCCATAAAAAAGATTATAAAACAGGCACAAATTAAAGGTATTAGTGGCGTTGCCGAGGATCTATCACGAAGCCTCAGATCCATAATAGACGCAGTAAGCTTCAGCCCAGTTGACCCAGTGAACGTCGCTGGCAAGGGAGTATCAGCAATACTTGGTTTTGCTGGAAAAAGCTCTTTTAATGCATTACAAAAAAACGTTGAGAGTGAAATTAAAAAATTAGGTAAAAGAATCATTGTTATTATTGACGATGTCGATCGACTAGATAAAGATGAAATATTCCAACTCTTTAGGTTGGTTAAGGTCGTCGCGGATTTCAATGGAATAACATATGTCATTGCATTCGATAATATTGCCGTTGCCAAGGCATTAAATGGCAGATTCTCTAGTGGGCAAAATAAAAACGACGGCAAAGATTTTCTAGAAAAAATCATACAAATACCACTAAACTTGCCATTTATTACACAAGATGAGCTAAGTGCAATGTTCTTGGACGGTTTGAATGAGCTTTTAATCGAATATAAGCTAGAAGTATCAGACGACGACAATGTTCGATTCTGGGATATATTTGGTAATCACATAATGCCATACCTCAAAACCCCCAGAGCAGTAAAAAGATATTTGAATCTACTAACATTCACCCTGCCTCTGGCTGGAAACGAGATAAACACAACAGATGCTTTAGTGTTGACAGGGCTTAAGCTACTATATCCTGCGACCTACGATAATATACAGTCAGCTAAGTTAATACTCACAGGGACTGACCTAGAGTTTTCATTAGACCAAGATAGTCGTAAGAATAAAACCAAAAAACAATTCGAGGAGTTACTAGCAGATGGCGAACAAAAAGCCAGCTCTATACTTATACTGTTGTTTCCGACTGTCCAACATGCTTTGAGTAACAACTCTTCATCATGGAGCGATAGTACAGAAAAACTAAGGGAGAGCAAGCGCGTAGCATCTATAGATTACTTTGATAGATATTTCATATTTGGTATAGGCAAATCAGACGTATCGGACTCGGAAATAGTAAGAATATTGCGTTTAAATAACCCAGCTGAAATCACAAATAATCTTAAAAGCCTAGCTACTAACCAAAAAACGCAAAAATTGATAATCGGGAAAATTCGCCAATATAAACACCTAGCATCAAGCTCTGATAGTTTATTAAATGGCCTTATCGGATCTTCCGAGTATCTGTCAGATTTTCAAGATGCCGGTTTTTTCACACGTAGCGGATTAGATATTTTTTCAGATTTAGTATTCAAGATTATAAGAGATGGCAATACAAACACCATGGCACTCATAAAAGCAGCAATATCAGCATGCGTAGATAGCGAATTATTAACTTACATAATTAGAGACGTCAATCTCGCTATGACAGGAGATGACCATAATTCTAACAAGTCTCCGCTCCTGAATGACGATGAATTTAATGAATTCAAGAAAATATCTGTTGAAAAAATTAGTGCATTAGCTACTACGCATAAGTTTTATGGCACCGATCCTAGTATTTCCTATATTTTATACCAATACTGGACTGAATTTAACGGAAACAACAAAGATACAGAGACTAATCTAAAGAAAAATATCAAAACGAAAGATGACGTTCTTGATTTTCTGACAAGCTTTTTACCAACATCTACTGGTACGAATGGACGTCGCAGGAATAACTTAACCGATGCATCGTACAAATATCTTAGTAAAATCATAAATCCGGTCTATCTTTATAATATTTTAGTCAAAGAGGATGCCGATCTATTAAACATATCGAAATATGAATCACTTGAACATCATTTCGACGATTCGCCTATAAATAAAGTTGGTAACGAAAAAAATGCCGATTTCAGAAAAGTATTAGCTCAAGAATTTGTATATTTACATAAGCAAGCAATTACCAAAAGCGAAAAATAAGCTAGCGTCAATCAAGCTCTCCTTATTATTATTTTGATCATATTAGTCATGGAACCAGGTCAGCTTTTTGCTTGTCCAGCCACCATATAGGAAACTGGTCGGAGTTAGAACCAAACAACAGAGTTAAAATAGAAAGAACCGCCTATATTGGCGGTTCTAACCTTTTTCGTCAGTTGTTAAGGCTGACTGTATTTTTTATCTAGTTAAGGAGTTATTTGGAGGAACCGGTCATGGAACCAGGTCACCCTTTTTCACTGCTCAGCTTGGCTCCG